>NZ_JBZEGV010000006.1:0-307427 GCF_058312955.1 Mesorhizobium sp. LEGMi-168a | reverse complement strand
GCAGCTTCGCTCCCCGCTTCCTTCACGCCGGCCTCGCGGTCCGACGCTCTGCGGTTCGCTTCGCTCGCTGTGACCAGCTCACGAGAGGACTTTCACCTCCTAGTCGATGCCCATGCCGGGCGCACAATGCGAAGGGCGCGGAGGTCCGCGCCCTTGTCTGTTTCCCGGCCGCGTGAGCCTAGAGCCGGATGATTTCAGGTCGAGTCGACCTGAAATCTGAATCCGGCTCTAAATCAAAGAGATAGAGCATGATGTCGTCCGAAAACCGCTCCACACTTTTCGGCATCATGCTCTAGTGCCGGTATTGCTGGATCCGCGTCGTGCGCAGCCCGGCGAGGCCATATTCGTCGATCGATGCCTGCCAGGAGAGGAATTCCTCGGTGGTGAGCTTGTAGCGCTGGCAGGCTTCCTCGAGGCTGAGCAGGCCGCCGCGCACCGCAGCGACCACTTCCGCCTTGCGCCGGATAACCCAGCGCCGTGTATTCGTCGGCGGCAGATCGGCTATCGTAAGAGGGCTGCCGTCAGGCCCGATAACATATTTGACTCTAGGTCTAACCAGATCGGTCATCGTACTCTCTACTAAAAACTCAAAGACCCAATCCCCGCCACAGTACCGCCACAGCTTTAAAAATTGCCTAAGCGAACCCTAATGACTAGGTAAGGATCGTGAACGTCACGTTAGGGTTTTGTTCGGCATTTGAGACAATCGCGATCCAGGCCCTGATTTCGCGGGGAAAAATCGCTTGAGGAGGCAAGCTGGCGCAGCCGCAGCGCTTGACCTATATTCCGGCCATTGGCAGCCAGCGCCACGCAGATTGAAAGAACCATGAACAGCCTCGATCTTCCCGGACGCCCAGAACAGACCCGCGTCGTCGTCGCCATGTCGGGCGGCGTCGATTCGTCGGTCGTTGCCGGTATTCTGAAGCGCGAAGGCTACGATGTCGTCGGCGTCACCCTGCAGCTTTACGACCACGGCGCGGCCACGCACCGGGCAGGTTCCTGCTGCGCCGGCCAGGACATCGACGACGCCCGCCGCGTTTCCGAGACGCTCGGCATCCCGCATTACGTGCTCGACTATGAAGAGCGTTTCCGCAAGGCGGTCATCGACCCCTTCGCCGAGAGCTATGTCGCCGGCGAGACGCCGATTCCGTGCGTGTCCTGCAACCAGACCGTCAAGTTCGCCGACCTTTTGGCGACCGCCCAGGATCTCGGCGCCGACGCTTTGGCCACCGGCCATTACATCCGCTCGCGCGCCAATGGCGCGCATCGCGCGCTCTACCGGCCGGTCGATGCCGACCGCGACCAGAGCTATTTCCTGTTCGCCACCACCCAGGCGCAGATCGACTATCTCCGTTTCCCGCTGGGCGGTCTCTCCAAGCCGCAGGTGCGGGCGATCGCCGAGGAGATGGGACTGACGGTCGCCGCCAAGCAGGACAGCCAGGACATCTGCTTCGTGCCGCAGGGCAAATATTCCGACATCATCGCCAAGCTAAAGCCAAGTGCCGCAAATCCTGGTGATATCGTCCATATCGATGGACGCGTGCTCGGCCGCCATGAAGGCATCCTGCGCTACACGATCGGCCAGCGCCGCGGCATCGGCATCGCTTCCGGCGAGCCGCTCTATGTCGTCCATCTCGATGCCGACCGGGCGCGCGTGGTGGTCGGCCCGCGCGAGGCGCTGGAGACGCACAAGATCTACCTGCGCGCCATGAACTGGCTTGGCGACGGCCCGCTCTCTGACATCCCTGAGGGCGGGATCGAGCTTTTCGCAAAAGTCCGTTCGACCCGGCCGCCGCGCCCGGCCGTGCTGCACCACCGCGACGGCGTGACGTCGGTCGAGCTGGTCGACGGCGAGTCCGGCATCGCGCCTGGACAGGCCTGCGTGCTCTATTCCGACGACGGCAACGAGGCGCGTGTCTACGGCGGCGGCTTCATCGAGCGCTCCGAGCGCGGCGCCGAGGCCGAGGCCATGCTGTCGAGGCTTGCGGCGCGGCCCGCGCACATCCCCGCCGAGTAAGCGTTTCTTCTTTGCCTGAGACTCAGGCGGATGAGCCGCTATGCGTTATCGTGCCCGCGGTGAGGATGCGCAGCACCCGGATCGCTTCCTCGCCGTCGGTGCGCGGTTCGGCGCGCGTTTCGATGCACTGCATGAAATGCGCGAGCTCGCGCGTCAGCGGCATGCCTTCGCCGACCGCCACATAGGACGGTTCGTTGGCGGTGAAGGCCCACTGGCCGCTGTCCTGCCAGACTGCGTGCCGATAGACGGCAAGCTTGCGCTCCCAGGGCTCGACGTCGTCGAACACCGCCATCGCCTTGGTGCCGACCACGGTCAGCCGCCGCTCGCGATAGGGGTTGAGCCGCGAGGCGAAGAGATGGCTGCGCACGCCGTTCGGAAAACGCATGTGCAGATGCGCGAAATCGCTGAGATTGTCGAGCAGGGCTGCACCCTCGCCCCTGACCTCGATCGGCTCGGTGCCGGTGATGGCAAGGATCATCGACAGGTCGTGCGGCGCGAGGTCCCAGAGCGCGTCGTTCTCGGTATGGAACTTGCCGAGGCCGAGCCGGTGCGAGTGGATGTAGCGCACCTCGCCGAGCTCGCCATTGTCGATCAGCGCCTTCAGCGTCTCGAAGGCGGGATGGAAGCGCAGCACATGGCCGACCATGAAGACGCGGCCGTTTTTCCTTGCCGCCTGCACCGCGCGCTCGGCGTCGGCGACCGTCAGCGCGATCGGCTTCTCCACCAGCACGTCCTTGCCGCCCTCGGCGGCGCGAACAGCCGTGTCGGCATGGAATTGCGGCGGCAGCGCCATGACGACGGCGTCGACATCGGCGCGTTCGAACAGCTTGTCCGGCTCGATCGCCAGGCAGTCCTGCTCACTGGCGAAGCCTTCGGCGCGGGCGCGGTTGACGTCGGAAACGGCATGGAGCGCGCCAAGCGCCTTGAGGGTGCGGATGTGGTTGCTGCCCCAGTATCCGCAACCGAGGACTGCAATGCGCGGCTTCATTCGTTCAAACTCTAGAATTTCATGGCCGAGACATAGCGACGTGCCCCGTCGAACTCAACCCCGCCGCATGCGCTGAGTGCCCGTCCGGCAAAGCTTTTTCGGGCATGAGATTATGCTGGTGTGTCCGCTTGACAGCTTTGCCCTGCCAACCTTATATCCGCGCGACCTTGGCGAACGCCTCGAAATTGCCCGCGATGCCGGGCGGTTCATCGAGCCTCTTCGTCACTCCTGGCGGAGTAGCTCAGTTGGTTAGAGCACGGGAATCATAATCCTGGGGTCGGGGGTTCAAGTCCCTCCTCCGCTACCATTTGTGATTAACTTATTGATATTTCTATATAATTTTGCGTTTTGCGCTGAATTTCAGGCTCCACCCGTTACCATACCTCCGTGTAACAAGCCATCGGGTGCATCCGCGCCAATACCGGCGCCGGAGACAACATAGATGGCAAAGCGTGGAAGACCCACCAAGGAAATGCTGGAGATGCGGAAGCTGCTTGAAGAGCTCGTGAGGGCTTTGGCCAGGGACTTCGCCCGTCGTGATCATCAGATCGAGAAAAGGATCAGAGAATCCGGCCCTGAAAACAAACTACCCGTTCTGAAACGAAGAAGAAAAGCTCACAAGCCAAATTAGCGAATACCGGCGCGGGGCCGTGGCCGACATGTCTCGCGCCAGCACTCAAGACCATCGCGTTTCTATAGGCGACTGTCGACTTCGCGGATTGCCGTCGCGGCGAGGCCGGTTGACCAGTAGCATGCGGCCGGTTTCGGCGAGCTCTCCAACGTCGGAGCCAAGTTCACCGCGGGCCGGCAACGCGTCGGGATGCAGATGCCGTTTCGTCGCGACGTCGACCGGAGCATCGTGCGCTGGTATTTCCCAGATCCATCGTCAGGGCGCCAGCGAGCGCCTGGCTCTATTGCCAAAGGCGCGCCGAGTGGCTGCAGACCGGCCTCGGAATGTTCGGCAGCCGCGCCCCTTGCCTTCGGCTTGGCGACCGGGATCGGCGCGGCGCTCTATATCGAATTCATGACGTCCGAGATGCTTGGCCCGGCTGAACTTGATCGCCTTCCTTGACGACGACAGAAGCAACAACGCCGCATCGGACAAAGCAGCATCTTCGAGGCTTCCGGCGCCGGGCCAGCCGCGGCCAGCCGCGTGCCGGGCCGACAACATCGCCTGGAGGCGCATCGAAGCGGCCTGTCGGCATCCATCTCCGCCCTCCTTGGCGAGGTCCCAGCCATCGCCGACATCAGCCGCAAATCGAAATCCGCATAGCCGTCGCCTGTGGCCCACGGGTTCCTTCCTCGGGGACTTTCGTACACCTGCCGGCGCCCGAAACTCTTCACGAGAGCGGAATGGCAGCATGGGACTGGAGATCTTCAAGAGCGGACATTCCGGTCGGCGAGCGCGTCGTCGTGACCTGACCCAAAGCGGACTGCTGCTTGCTGAGCAACGAATGACAGCTCTGCGGTGGAGACGAGCCAATCGTGGCCCAGACGGTGAGGAGGCACCCTCTGGTTACGGGTCTCGAACGTCTGCGGCCTGAGGATCCAGCACCGCCCCGCCGGCAGGCGTCCGCGAGCCTTTACAAGAGCCGCCCGCCACCAACCCCTAGACAAACGCCGCAAAGCGCGATTCAATGCGTTGCTCGTCCGGAGATGCATCGCAGCCGCCCCATGCTGGAGTGCGAGTGCCTCTGTTACCAGCTTCTCGCAGAGTAATTTCGCTCTGCGCCAGATGCTGCAGCCTTCTCATTCAAAGATTAGGTGGCTGCTACTCCTCGACGCAGCCGCGGCCGCGGCAGCCGATGAGGCTGAGGAGTCATCCCCGATGGAAGCGCTCGTGGACGCGCTGATGCAAGGGCGGGAGCGAGTAAGCGGTCCATTCGAGCTGTGACTGACCAAGCCGGCAACCTGCCGCGCGGACGCAGGCGTCCGTGAAAACCAAGAGGGAGAACTGTTATGAGCCCGTACGCTCATCCCGAATTGCTGGTTGATACCGCCTGGGTAGCTGCACACCGGGGCGATCCGAACGTGCGTCTTGTCGAAGTCGACGTCGATACGGATGGTTACGAACAGGGGCACATTCCGGGTGCGATCGCCTGGAATTGGACCACACAGCTCTGCGACACGCTGCAGCGCGACATCGTCCCGCCCGAGGACTTCCGTCGGCTGATGGAGGAGGCCGGCATTGCGAATGACACGACCGTGATCCTTTATGGCGACAACAACAACTGGTTCGCCGCCTGGGCACTGTGGCAGATGAAGATATATGGCCACGCGGACGTTCGCCTGATGAACGGCGGACGCCGAAAATGGCTCGAGGAAGGACGCGAGCTGACAACCGACGTGCCGCAGATCGCTAGTAGCAGTTACACCATGGGCGGCGAGCCCGATCTCTCGATCCGCGCCCTCCTCGGCGATGCTCAAGCAGCCTCGACGCAAAAGGACGCCGCGCTGGTGGACGTGCGCAGCCCCGACGAGTTCACGGGGAGGATCCTGGCGCCGCCGGGCCTGCCGGAGACCTGCCAGAGGGGCGGACACGTCCCGGGTGCACGAAACATCCCATGGGGGAAGTCCTGCAATGAGGACGGCACCTTCAAGTCGGCGGACGAACTTCGTGCTCTCTACGAGAGCGAGGGAGTCACCCCGGATCGTCCGGCGATCGCCTACTGCCGTATTGGCGAGCGCTCGAGCCACACTTGGTTCGTGCTCAAGTACCTCCTGGGCTACGCTGACGTGAAAAACTATGACGGCTCGTGGACCGAATGGGGCAACCTCGTCCGCGCGCCAATCGAGCGCGCCGCGGCGTGATCCTTGAAGTGGGAGGCGCCATGCAAAGCAAAACTTTCCTGCGCGCCGAGGGCTATCGCCGCCGGCGAGAGCGCCTCGGTGGCTGGGACATCGGCATCGCCTCGTACAAACTCGGCGGCCGGTACCGCTGCGAGGTCGAAACCGTTAGCCCGGGAGCACGACTGGCGCGAGGCGAAGGCGCCACCCGCGATGAGGCGGAAGCCGACGCGCTCAACAAAGCGAGAGAGATGTTGGCGAAAACGCGGGTGTACCCGGCGCGCTAACATTTTGCGCAGGAATCCCGCTATCGGCCGCGCTCGATTCGGGCGCGGCTTCAATTATCCGGTCGCGCCGTAGTCAGTCTTGGGGGCTCATGGGATCAAATCCCCTTGGAGTCGTTGGGTCAGGGTGAGTCAGTGGCGTCTTCGGAGGGTCGCTGATGCACGAGCAGGGATTATCGTGCTAAACTGCCACCAAAATAATGCTCGCCCGATCAGGGAGCGGCGCATGGAATGTCCGAGCTGCCGGGCCGACATTTCGGAGGAGAGTAAGTTTTGCGACGTGTGCGGCGCGGCTCTTCCGGGCCGGTGCCCAAGCTGTGGCTCGCCCGCTCGGCCAGGTGCAAAGTTTTGTTCGACGTGCGGCAAGAGGCTGACGGCGGGTAGCCGCGACTTAACCGCCGCCGCGCCGGTGGTTCCGACTCCGCACATCGTGTCGGCCGGAGCATCCGCCGAGCGCAGGCAACTCACGGTGATGTTCTGCGATCTCGTCAGTTCGACGGCGCTCTCGGCGCGGCTGGACCCGGAAGACATGCGAGATGTGATGCGCGCCTACCATAATGGCTGCGCCAGCGTTGTCGCCAGGTTCGAGGGCTTCGTCGCCAAATATATGGGCGACGGTGTGCTTGTCTATTTTGGTTACCCGCATGCCCACGAGGACGACGCCGAGCGCGCGGTCCGCGCTGGCCTCGCCCTTATTGAAACCATCAGCGCAATCGCGCTTCCGCTCCCCGGCGAGTCCAAACTGCAAATGCGCGTCGGCATTGCGACGGGCCTGGTGGTGGTCGGCGATCTCATCGGAACTGGCGCCGCGCAGGAAACAGCGGTGGTCGGCGAAACACCGAACCTGGCGGCGAGGATACAAGGTTTGGCGGCCCCGAACACGGTCGTGATCGCCGCCGATACCTGGCGCCTGACGGGTGGGCTGTTCGAGTATCGCGACCTCGGTGCCGCCACGCTCAAAGGGTTTGCCGCCCCGGTAAGGGCGTGGCAGGCAGTCGGCCCGAGCGCTATCGAGAGCCGCTTCGAAGCGCTTCGCGCCGCCAGCGCCAGCATGCCGCTGATCGGCCGCGACGAAGAACTCGATCTGCTGATGCGCCGTTGGCAGCAGGCCAAGGACGGCGAAGGCCGGGTCGTCCTGCTTTCCGGTGAGCCGGGCATCGGGAAGTCGCGCGTGACCCAGGAAATGAAAGAACGGCTGAGCGGCGAGCCGCATATTAGGCTGAGCTATTTCTGCTCCCCTCATCACGGGGACACACCGCTTCACCCCATAATCAGCCAACTGGAACACGCGGCCGGTTTTGAGCGAAACGATAACGCCGAACGTCGGCTCGACAAGCTCAGGGCGATCCTCGCCCCATCAACAAAGGACATAAGGCAGATCACCTTCCTGCTGGCGGATCTGCTATCGATCGGCGGAGATCGCTACCCGCCGATGAACCTAAATCCGCAGAGGCGCAAAGAGAGAACGCTGGAGGCGCTCCTCGAACAGCTCGCCGGGCTAGCGGCGGTTCGACCGGTGCTGATGGTCTTCGAGGATGTGCATTGGATCGATCCGATTTCGTTGGAACTGCTCGAGCTGACGGTGGAGCGGGTTCCGTCCTTGCAGGTGTTGTTGGTGATCACCTTCCGCCCAGAATTCCAGTCGCCATGGACCGGCGATGCGCACGTTACGACATTGGCGCTCAACCGTCTGGACCGCTGGCACGGGGCCGAATTGGTGAACCACCTTACCGGTAACAAGGAAATGCCGTCAGTGGTCCTTGATCAAATCACCGCCCACGCAGATGGCGTGCCGTTGTTCGTCGAGGAACTAACCAAGACCGTGTTGGAAAGCGGTCTCCTGAGGAACGCGGGTGGCCGGTATGTCTTAACTGGTCCAGTGCCACCGCTGGCGATTCCAACGACGCTGCATGCCTCGTTGATGGCGCGGCTCGATCGGCTGGCGCCGATCCGAGAGGTCGCGCAAATCGGCGCAGCGATTGGCCGCGAGTTTTCATACGAGTTGTTGGCAGCCGTGGTCCCCCTAACGGAAGGCACGTTGCAAGAGGCTGTGGAGCGCCTCGTCCATTCCGAATTGGTGTTCTGTCGCGGCGCGCCGCCGAGCGCGACTTACACGTTCAGGCATGCCTTGATCCAAGACGCGGCGTACGCGACCTTGCTGCGGAGCCGACGTCAGGAGCTGCACGCGAGGATTGCAAACGTGCTGGAAGATCGGTTCCCGGAGACGGTGGAGATGCATCCCGAGATTCTCGCCCACCATTGGTCGCAAGCGGGCTTGGTCGAGAAGGCTGCCCATTATGCAGAGAGGACCTGGCTGCGCGCTGAGGGCTATCTGCGACGGAAGCAGCGCCTCGGTAGCTGGGAGATTGGGGTCAGTTCGTACAAGCTGGGAAGCCGATATCGCTGCGAGGTAGACAACGTGAGCCCCGGGACACGCCTCGCGCGTGGTGAGGGCGCCACCCGGGCGGAGGCGGAAGCGCGGGCCCTGAGTGAGGCGCGCGAGACGTTGGCCGGAACGCGGGTCCGCCCCTAACTTGACTGCAACCTCGATCATCGGAACCGCAAATACCCCAAGTGCGGTCGAACTTGCCTCACACTGGGCCAGCCTCTCATACAGTGGCCTTGCGGTGAGGCTCGAAAGGGCGCACCGGGAGGAGCTCACTCGGGTAGTGTTTCCGCTTCGTGTCGGAGTTTCCCGTCGGCTTCTGCGCGGCAAGTTCGGAATGGGTCGCAGCGCGACCTTGCGCTTGCTTTCACAGCACGTCTTAAGATGGCGCGACAGCGTCTGTTGAGTCCTTGGCGTCAGCGAAGACGGTCGGCTATCGCTCGAATCCTCTGAGGCAGCTCGAGATCTGGCAGTACAGTTCGCTGGCTCACTGCGAGGGCCGCAAGCCCGGCCACTCTACTTGAAACCGAGTCTGGCTCCTCCACTTTTAGAGCGTGCCAATTTCACGAACGTGGAAGCGCCAGGCCATGAGCCTGCTGACCACAGACAATTCAACAGCGCAAATCGCCCTGCTGGAGCCGAGCGTCTTCTTCTTCGTTTTCAGATGAAGGGAGATGGAAATGGCAAAGGTTGTTTGTGTCCTCTATGACGATCCGGTCGACGGATATCCGACCACCTATGCGCGGGGCGGCCTCCCGAAGCTCAAGCGCTATCCGGGCGGCCAGACGCTTCCCGCGCCGAAGGCGATCGATTTCCAGCCGGGCGCCCTGCTCGGCAGCGTGTCCGGCGAACTGGGCCTACGGAAATTCCTCGAAAGCAACGGCCACAGCTTGGTGGTGACCTCGGACAAGGATGGTCCCGACAGCGTGTTCGAACGTGAGCTCTTGGATGCCGAGATCGTTATTTCGCAGCCCTTCTGGCCCGCCTATTTGACCGCGGAACGCATCGCCAAGGCAAACAGGCTGAAGCTCGCAATCACGGCCGGCATCGGGTCGGACCACGTTGACCTACAGGCCGCGATGGACCGCAACGTCACGGTTGCGGAGGTAACCTATTGCAACTCGATCAGCGTGTCCGAACATGTGGTCATGACGATCCTCAGCCTCGTGCGGAACTACATCCCTTCCTACCAGTGGGTCGTGAAAGGCGGCTGGAACATCGCCGACTGCGTCGCACGTTCCTATGATGTCGAGGGGATGGAGATCGGTACAGTTGGTGCCGGGCGGATCGGCAGCGCAGTGCTGCGCCGACTGAAGCCGTTCGACGTCAAGCTGCACTATACTGATCGCCACCGGCTTCCCGAGGCGGTCGAAAAGGAAGTCGGTGTCACATTCCACAAGACGGCGGCGGAAATGGTGCCTATCTGCGATGTCGTTACCATCAACGCGCCGCTGCATCCGGAGACGGAAAACCTCTTCGACGACAAGATGATCGCCAGGATGAAGCTCGGCGCTTATCTGGTGAACACCGCACGCGGCAAGATCTGCAACCGGGACGCGGTTGCCCGCGCTCTCGAGACCGGGCAGCTTGCAGGCTATGCCGGCGACGTCTGGTTCCCGCAGCCTCCGCCTAAAGACCATCCCTGGCGGTCGATGCCGCATCACGGTATGACGCCGCACATCTCTGGATCATCGCTGTCCGCCCAGGCGCGTTATGCCACCGGCACTCGCGAGATTTTGGAATGCTGGTTCGAAGGCAAGCCAATCCGCGAGGAATATCTGATCGTCGCCGGCGGCAAGCTCGCCGGCGCCGGCGCGCACGCCTACACCGCGGGAGATGCGACGCGCGGGTCTGAAGAGGCCGCAAGTTTCAAGACCTGAACGCGGCCGGCGATTCCGGACGCCCTCCTGACGGCCGCACAGCTGCGGGGTGCGTGGTTGGTGTCTCTCGGACTTCTGTGGTGCATTCGCCCGATGGCCTGCATCGCCGCAACGCCCGAATGGTGGCCGGGCGGGCCGCGTCAAATCATTAGGAGCAGAAACTGGCGGTGGAGCCTGAACGAAGATCACCGACACCGTTGCGGTGTTCAAAGGGCTTGGCCAGGCTAGTGGCGAAAATCCGACGCTTTGGTACCCGAAATCGTCACAGCACATGGCGCAGGCGCAAAGCTGCCGTCCGTGGCTGAGCCATAAGCCACTATCGGCCGAGGCGGTTACCCAAGCAGTTCCCGCCGGCTTTTCTGCCCGTATCGGGTTGGACTGCAGACCCAAGCCGCAAGGGAGTGTAACAAACTGCGTAACAAATAGCGAAAAAAAATCTAATGTTTTCAACCGTATAAGCTTGAAATTGAAAGATACAAAGACACTCTGCGCCATTACAATGAGGCAGGGTCAAGCTTGGATACACTCGAATTCGAGGGCAAATACGAGCTCGTCCTGTCGGGGGGAACGGTGGTAGCGGACCTCCGCTACCATCGATCCCCCCGAACAGCGACGCGCTGCGCGAAGCTGTCGTCGACAAGGTTGGACAGATATCCGTCGATCCTGACCGCCGGCTGCTCGCCGGGCGTTGGCGGGTAGACTGTCACCTTGGAGACGAGGTTGCGCACGATCGTCTTTGCCTCATCCGAGACGAAGCCCTTGGCGTCGATCGCTGACTGGAGAGTCTCGAGGTCGCGCAGGTAGCGTGCGACAAGCGCCGGCTTCAGCGTCACGACTTTAGGCGGCTTCGGCACGGCGGCGAGCTCGGCCTCGAGGCGCTGCTTTTCCGCGCGCAGCTCGGGCTGTCGCGCTTCGGCATCGGTTTCGGAGATCATGCCCTTCACATAGGCGTTGAGCACGCGGTCATACTCCCGGCCGGCCGCTTCGAGGCGCTGCGCGTCCGGGCGGGCAGCAGCTGATAGCCCCGACAAATCCGTCCGCCGGGCTCCATCATCAGATATAGTCCCTAAGCGATCGTCGACGCGGAGGAGAAAGCAAATGTCCGTGGATGCGGCACCGAGAAAGGTAGATGCCGAATATGCGATTGAATACCTCCAGGAACATCCGGAGGCGGGGCTTTGCTGCGAGGATCGGCGCTGGTGGATTACGCCGAACGCCAATGAGACCGATCAGCAGGTCCTGCTTCTCGATGTGGTCGAGGCTGAGCGGCTCAAAGATGATCCTCGCCTTCGACGGTTGTCTGGGATCGCTCATGCGGGCCGGTCGCTCTGGGTCGTTCGGAGAATGACTTAACTATGGGCCATCCGCTAACTCCTTGAGCGCCAGACTGTGCGTAGACAACGCGGCTGCAAGTGGGGCGCCGTCTCCATCCCATGAACCTGCCGCTTCGCCAAAGCCACTCGGCCGGGCATCCCGTCCATCCGGGATCCGGTGTCATAAGCCTTCGAAGCATCGCCATGGCGCTGAACCAACGCCGCGTCCGCACGCTCGGGCCGGTCGCCGGCAGGTGTCGAATGTGAGGAACTTTTCTAACCCCGGGGCATGGAGTCGATGGGTGCCGAAGAAATTAGCGGCTGGACCGTTCGAAGAGAAAGGCGATCAGTACGTACTCGTCGATGCTCCACCAGTTCTGTGTCGGCGCGCCTCCTCATCATGTTTCCAGAAAATCCAGTCCGCGGTAACATGAGACAGAGGGACATGCACCAACCTCAGAAAGGGAGGTCCGCCATGAAAGTCAAAGACGCAATGCACAGTGGTGTCGACTGGGTCAGCCCCGAAACCACCGTCACCGAACTGGCGAAATTGATGCGAGCCGAGGACATCGGTTCGATTCCCATCGGAGAGAACGACCGGCTGATCGGAATGGTGACCGACCGCGACATTGTCTGCAAAGGACTGGCGGAGGATGGTTTCGATAGCCGCACCGCGACGGCGCGCGATGTCATGACGACCGGCATTCACTGCTGCCGCGAAGACGACGATCTGGCCAAGGCCATGCGGCATATGGAGGAACTGAAGATCCGCAGGTTGCCGGTTATCAACAAGAGTATGCGGATGGTCGGCATCCTCAGCGTCGGCGACATCGGTCAGTCGGCGCCGAGGGAACTTGTGTCCGAATACGTCAAGAGCGTTTCCGCCCACCACTGAAGGGCGGCTCGCCCGGCGGATAGTCGATATCCGTCGGGCTTCGCCCATGCTCTCGATCGAAGACCTCAACCGGCCACTCGAGAAACACAGCGGCTCAAGCGGCTGGCCATTGTCACCTGCAAGGTAGCCCCGGTGTCGAGTATCAGCTGAACGGATGTCGGTCGCGACGCGGAGAGCATTTCGACCGGATAAGAACGCGCCCCTGCTTCAAGTACCCCGCCGCCTTTCGCTAGCCGTGCCGGATTTCCGTGCCGAGCACCTTCAGGCATTCCCGGATGAAGGCTGCCAGAGCGGTCCAGCCCTTGGCCGAAACCATTGTGCCGTCGACATACGCCTCGGTTGGCGACAGGTCGATATAGGTGCCGCCCGCAAGCGTCACTTCCGGCTCGCAGGCCGCCAGCGCCCCGACCTTTTTGCCGCGCACAACGCCATCGACCGCGATCAGGATCTGCACGCCGTGGCAGATCGTGAAGATCGGCTTCTTGGCTTCGTGGAAATGGCGCACCATCGCCTGAACGCGCTTGTCGGTGCGGATGTATTCCGGTCCGCGGCCGCCGGCGCAATAGACCGCGTCGTACTGATCGAGCTGCTTCTCCGCATCCGCGAACGTCTTGTTGATCAGCGCGTAGTGACCGAGCTTCTCGGTGTAGGTCTGGTCGCCCTCGAAGTCGTGCAGCGAGGTCTTGATCAGGTCGCCGGCCTTCTTGTCGGGGCAAACGACATGGACCGTGTGGCCGACCGCCTCCATGGCCTGCTGATAGACAAAGATTTCATATTCCTCGGTGAATTCACCGGTCAGCATCAGTATCTTCTTGGCTGGCATGGCTTGTCCTTTTCGATTTGGAGGTGGCAAGGCGCGGGACGCGCCTACTCGAAGGCGGGCAGGAGCCTGTCCCGCGAATTTTCGATGTGCACGCGCATCGCCTTCTTGGCTGCGCCCGCATCGCCCGCGGCGAAGGCGGTGAGAATAGCCTCGTGCTCGTTCAGCGCTTCCTCGGTGACGCGCGAATGATACATCAGGCGGAAGATGTGGAAGTGCGTGTGCTGGTGGTTCAGCGTCTCGCGGATCAGCTCGTTCTGTGCGAACTCCATGATCTTGTCGTGGAAGATCGCATCCTGCCGCGCAAAATTCGAATAGCGCAGGCGCTCGTCCTTTCCCACCCGCCGGGCCATGACGCCGGCCGCCTCCCGCAGGATTGCAAGACGCTCCTCATCCAGCGTTGCCGTGGCCTTGGCCGCGGCGGCGGGCTCGAGCAGAAGGCGCAGCTCGTAAAGCTCGTCGAACCGGCGCCGCGTGATTTGCGGGGCAGCGCGATAGCCGATCAGGTGGGTCTTCACCACCAGCCCCTCGCCTTCCAGCCGGCCGAGCGCTTCGCGGATAGGCGTGTGAGAAACGTTGAATTCCTTGACCAGATTGTCGACGGTGATCCGCGATCCCGGAGCGATCCTCAGCGACATCAATTGCGCGAAGATTGCTTCATAGACATCCCCGGCCAGACTGTTGGCCCGCTGGATGCGGCCGCTCGTGCGGCCTTCATTGTCAACCGTCAGGTCGGGATTTTGCATCGTATTGCCTCTTGACAGGAGCAAGCCCTACCACGATGCTTCGGCCAATTCAATACTATATCATATACGATTTAATAGAGGATATAAACGAATGGGCTAGAACCCTTCTGGACCTGACTGGCCTCGACGGACTCAGCTGAAACCTGACCCGAAGGCCAGCCCCTTGTCACCAGGCAGGTGTCACCAAATGGCCCTGCAACGAACTCGACAGCCTAGTCATCAATCTGTTTCGAAGGCATCAGTCCCATGACCCTGTTTGCCGCCGCGCGCCTGCCGCGCGAAATCCTGTTCGGTAAAGGCCAGCGCCATGCCTTGCCTGCCATTGCCGCGCGATATGGCAAGCGCGCATTCATCTGCACCGATGAGCGTCTCTCGAAGACGCCCGAGTTCGCTGAAATCCTCGCCGGATTGGAGGCTGCCCACGTTGACACACTCGTCTACGACCAGACCTTGCCTGACGTTCCCCGCGACAGCGTGGGCGGCTGCATTGCGGGGGCGAAGGATTTCAAGCCGGACATGGTGATCGGCATCGGCGGCGGCAGTTGCCTCGACATGGCCAAATGCGCCGCGCTTCTGCTCAGCCATGGCGGCGAGCTCCAGGACTATTATGGTGAGTTCAAGGTGCCGGGTCCGACCCTCCCCGTGATTGCAGTGCCGACCACGGCCGGCACCGGCTCCGAAGTGACCCCCGTCGCCGTGATCTCCGATCCGGAGCGGACGCTCAAGGTCGGCATCTCCAGCCCCCACCTGATTGCCGCGGTAGCGCTATGCGATCCGGACCTTACGGCGACCTGCCCGCCCTCCCTGACCGCCATCGCCGGCGCCGACGCGCTGACGCATGCGATCGAAGCCTTCACCGCCGCAAAACGCGGCGCCGATGCCGATCTGCCGCAAAGACATGTCTTCATCGGCAAGAGCGCGCTGACCGATCATTTCGCGCTGCTGGCGATCAGACTTTTGGGCCGCAGCCTCGAAACAGCCTATCGTGACGGATCGAACGAAAACGCACGCGCCGATGTCATGATGGGGGCGCTGGCTGCCGGCTGCGCCTTCGGCACGGCGGGAACCGCCGCTGCACACGCCGTACAATATCCGGTCGGCGCACTGACCCACACGCCGCACGGGCTGGGCGTCGCAACGATGCTTCCCTATGTGATGCGCTACAACCTTTCCAGCGCAGCTGCGGAAATCGCCGAGGTCGGCGCAGCTCTCGGCTTGCCTCATCAACACGGCAACGCCGATGGACTGGCAGACGCGGCGATCGGCGAAGTTGCCAGGCTGTTCAACGCCATAGGCATCACCCGGACGCTGGCCGAACTCGGCCTTCCCGAGGACAAGATCGACTGGACGGCCGAGCAGGCGCTCGGCATCGACCGGCTGATCAAGAACAATTCCCGCCCGTTCGACATTGCGGCGATGCGGCGGCTGGTCAGGGCTGCCTATGAGGGCGACATGGCTGCCAGCGCCATGTGAAGGATGGAGCACGCACCCAATGAACATCTCCCCGGAACTATTCGACCTGGATCCTGACGTGTCCGACTACACCACGTTCTCCCACGGGCTCTATATCGGCGGCAAATGGCGGCCCTCATCGGACGGCCGCGTCATCGAAGTGGTCGACCCTTCGACCGAAGCCGTGATCGCGGCGGTTCCCGATGCCACGCTTGCTGACGCTGCTGCCGCGGTCGATGCGGCCGCCCAGGCAGCGCCGGGCTGGCGCGAGACCCCACCGCGCAAGCGATCCGAAATCCTGCGGCGCTGCTTCGAGCTGATGACCGAAAGGGCGGAGACGTTGGCCGCGCTGATTTCCCTGGAGAACGGCAAGGCCCTGCGCGACGCGCGCGGCGAAGTCGCCTATGCGGCGGAGTTCTTCCGCTGGAACGCGGAGGAAGCGGTTCGTATCAGCGGCGAGTTCGGCCTTGCGCCGTCGGGCGCAAACCGGATCGTCGTCGACTACCAGCCCATCGGCATTTGCGTTCTGATAACGCCCTGGAATTTCCCGGCAGCCATGGCGACCCGCAAAATCGCGCCGGCGCTTGCAGCCGGCTGCACCGTGATCCTGAAGCCCGCCAGCGAGACGCCGCTGACCGCCTATGCACTTGCAGCGCTCTACGAAGAGGCCGGCGTGCCGCCCGGCGTCGTCAACGTCATCACCACCTCGAACCCCGGCCCGGTGACGGCGGCCATGCTGGCCGACGCGCGTGTGCGGAAGCTCTCGTTCACCGGCTCCACCGGCGTCGGCCGGGTCCTTCTTGCCGAGGCGGCAAAACACGTCATCTCCTGTTCGATGGAACTTGGCGGCAACGCGCCGTTCATCGTCTTCGACGATGCCGATCTGGAAGCAGCCCTCGACGGCGCGATGGTCGCCAAGATGCGCAATGCCGGCGAAGCCTGCACGGCGGCCAATCGGCTCTACGCGCAGGCTGGCATCCATGACGCTTTCGCGGAAGGGCTGGCCAAACGCATGGCCGCGCTCAATGTCGGCCCCGGCACGGATTGGGAAACCGAATGCGGCCCAATGATCACCAGGAAGGCGGTCGACAAGATCGACCGCCTCGTCCAGGACGCCGTTGCCCGCGGCGCGAAAATCCTGTGCGGTGGCGCCGTATCCGAGGCCAGAGGTTATTTCTACCCGCCAACGGTGCTCAGGAACGTGCCGGCTGACGCGGCGATGGCGCATGAGGAGATTTTCGGCCCGGTGGCGCCGATCAGCCGCTTCGAACAAGAGGCGGAAGTGGTCGCAAAGGCGAACGATACCGAATACGGCCTCGCCGCCTACATCTACACACGCGACCTGGCAAAGGGGATGCGCGTGGCATCGAAGATCGAATCCGGCATGATCGCGCTCAATCGCGGCCTGATGTCGGACCCTGCGGCGCCGTTCGGTGGCGTCAAGCAGAGCGGACTTGGGCGCGAAGGCGGACAGAAGCACGGCATTGCCGAGTTCATAGAGGCGAAGTACATCGCCGTGACGATGTGAGCAGACAGATGCCGAAAGATCCGTTCCGCATTCGTGATCATGTTGTCGAGTTCGACGACATCGTCGCCGAGATTGTCCGCAGAAGCGCGGAGACCAGGGCAAGAATCCCAATGGTCCCCGATGTCGCCTATGGGCCGGACCCCGCCGAAACCGCGGACCTGTTTTTCCCGGAAGGCAGACGCGACCGATTGCCGGTGCACATGTTCATTCACGGCGGCTACTGGCGCATGTTCTCCAAGCGCGACTATTCCTATGTCGCCGAGACTGTCACGAATGCGGGAGCGATCGCGGTCATCGTCGACTATGCGCTGATGCCTGCGGTGAGGATGGCCACGATCGTCGATCAGGTGCGCCGCGCCAGAAAGTGGGTGGGCGAGCAAATTGCAAATTACGGCGGCGATTCCGGGCTGCTCACGGTCAGCGGTCACTCGGCCGGGGCGCATCTCGCAACCATGCTCCTCAACGACGGCAGCCGGCCGTCAGGCATAAAAGCTGCCATGCTGCTTGGAGGGCTTTACGACCTGAGACCCCTGCAAACCTCCTTCCTCGCCGGTGAGATCTCGATCACCGATGATGAGGCAGGTCGGTTTTCGCCGATCGACCAACGTTTCGATCGATCCGTGGCCGTCGAGATCTTAATTGGAGCCGATGAGACTCCGCCCTTCCATAGCCAGGCTGCAGCCTTCACCGAGCATCTGGAGAAGCAAGGACTGACCGTTTCACGCACCAGCCTTGCAGGAGCCAATCACATGAGCAGCGTCCGCGACCTCGGCTTGGCTGGTACGGAGGCTGCGGCATCCTTGGCCCGCCTATTGACCATTTGAAAGGTCGGCCTGCCGAGATTCGCCAGAAGCCCGGCGCTTCGGGGCGGACTCGCAATCAATTGCCTGGAATGGCGCTTCTGCTGCGATGCCTCACCAGCATCTGAGGGTCATAAGTGGTTCAGTCGAAGAAGCCCGCATCCTCTTCCCTGAGATATTTCCTGGCCGCTTCGGCGTCGATATCGAGGCCTAGCCCGGGCGCTTCCAGCAGGTCCACCATGCTGTCCTTCACGATCTGCTGCGGCAGGCCGATGACGAGGTCCTCCCACCAGGGGTCGGAGGCGCTCGGGTATTCGAAGGCGATGTAGTTGGCGGGCAAGGTGGCGCAGACATTGATCAGCGCGCCGAGGCCGAGCAGGCCGTTCGCGGTGCCGTGCGGCGCCATCAGGATCGAGTGCATGTAGGCGTGCTCGGCGACCCATTTGAGCTCGGCAATGCCGCCAATGTCGGCAGGATCGGGGCCGATGACACGCACCGCCTGCGTCTCGATCAGCTCCTTGAAATTGTGCCGCAGGTAGATCTGCTCGCCGGTATGGATCGGCGTCGAGGTGGAGGTGGTCAGCTCCCGATAGGCCTGCGGATTGACCCACGGCACATAGTCGCCGGTCAGCATGTCCTCGAGCCACATCAAATTGTACTTCTCGACCGCGCGGGCGAACTTGATCGCATCGGGCAGCATCCAGCCCGGGCCGCAGTCGAGCGCCAGGCTGACCTTGTCGCCCAGCACTTCCTTCATCGCGATCACGCAGTCGAGCATATGGTTGAAACCGCGCTCGCTGATCACGCCCTGATCCATGGCGCCGTGATAGCCGGCCTTCTTCTGCGTCACGCCGTAATGGAAGTCCTCGACAGTGTCCTTCATGTTGGAGTGGAATGAGATTCCCTGCTTGATCATGAAGAAGTTCTGCGGCTGCTCCATCATCCATTTGACGTCGGCGGCGTAGTCCTCCGGCCGGTCGCCGGTGCGTTTCCGGCGGATCGAGCCGTTGTAGACGCGCACCTTGTCGCGCACCTTGCCGCCGAGCAGCTTGTAGGCCGGCACGCCTGCGGCCTTGCCGGCAATGTCCCACAGCGCATGCTCGATGGCGCTGACCGCCGCGCCATAGGGCTTGAAAGAGCCGCGTTGGCGGATCTTGAGCATCACCCGCTCGACGTCGGTCGGGTCCTCGCCGATCAGCGCCTCGCGGAAATGCAGCACCCAAGGCTTGAGGTAGGTCTTGGTGAACTCGACTTCGCCAAGACCATAGAGGCCTTCGTCGGTCACGATGCGGACGATGGGGTGCTTGCCGATGACGGCGCAGCGGAGGTCGGTGATCTTCATCTTCTTCGCCTCAGCTCCAGGTGCGATCCCAGGAATACTCGTCGTTCCAGCGATCCGTGGGCTGCCAGATGCCGGTGACGCCCGGCTGCAGATGCTGCGAGATCACCTCGTCGACGACGTCGTCGATCCCCAGGCCGGGCTTGTCCGGAACGGTGATGAAGCCGTCCTTCACGAGCGGCTTGGGAAGGCCGGTGACGATGTCGTCCCACCAGTCGACATCGACGGAGTGGTATTCGAGCGCCATGAAGTTCTCGGTGGCGGTCGCGACATGTGCCGCGGCCATTGCCGCGATCGGGCTTTCTGCCATGTGGATAGCCATGGCGACGCCGTGGTCCTGCGCCATGTCGCCGATCTTCTTGGTCTCGAGGATGCCCCCGCTGGTGAGGAGGTCCGGGTGGACAATGGAGAGGCCACCGCTCTTGAGCAGAGGCTCAAAACCCTCCTTGAGATAGATGTCCTCGCCGGTGCAGATCGGCACCGAGGTCGCCTGCTGCAGCTGTCGATATTGCTCGGTGTACTGCCAGGGAACTACGTCCTCGAGCCAGGCAGGGACGTATTTCTCGATGCGGCGCGAGAGGCGGATGCCGTCCTGCAGTGAGATGTGGCCGACATGGTCGATGGCTAAAGGCGTCTCGTAGCCGATGACCTCGCGAACCTCGTGGATATACTGCTCGAGCAGGTCGATGCCCTTCTCGGTGAAATGCAGACCTGTGAACGGGTGCTGCACGTTCTGCGCGTCATAGGCGAGGTTGCGGGCCTTGCGCTCCTCTAACGAGCTGCCGCGGCCGCGCTGATTGCCGTGAAATCCTTCGAGCACGCCGGCGGGCGCGACCACCGCGCCCGGGACGTGGGCGATCTGCATCAAGCCCAGGTCCATCTTCAAGAAGGTGAACCCGCGGTCCATACGCGCCTTGAGGCGCTTGCCGGTTTCGGTGCCGCTCGGCTTTTCCGCATCGGTATCGCAATAGACGCGCACATGATCGCGAAACTTGCCGCCCAGCATCTGGTAGATGGGGACGTCATAGGCCTTGCCGGCGAGATCCCAGAGCGCGATCTCGACGGCCGACACGCCGCCGCCCTGCCGGCCATGACCGCCAAACTGCTTGATGCGGCGGAACAGGCGGTCGACATCGCAGGGATTTTCGCCCAATAGCCGGCTCTTCAGCATCAACGCATAGGTGGCGCTGGCGCCGTCACGCACCTCGCCAAGCCCGACGATGCCCTGGTTGGTGTAGATCTTGAGCAGCGCCGAGGTGAACGGCGCGCCGACGATTTCGGCTACCCGCATGTCGGTGATGCGAAGGTCGGACGGCTTGGAATTCGTGTTCACCCGATTGAGGGCCTCGTCGACCCCATCCGTCTTTGGCATGACTTGTCCTCGTTATCGTCGGCAGAGTTTGTCGCCCGCGCGTTGGGCCGGCACAGGGCGTTGCTAGGCCAGCTCAATCTCGTGGGCCTGGAGGTAGTCGCGGTTAATCTCGACACCGAGACCTGGCTTCGACGTCAGCTTGAGGCTGCCGTTCGAGACGTCGAGCGGTCTGTCGATGAGGTGATCGTATTTGCCCAGGTTCCACTCGGACGTTTCGAGCTTGTAGAAGTTGGGAACCGTCATCATCACCTGCGCTCCCGCAACCACATTGATCGGTCCCGCGGCGTCATGCGGCGAGACCGGGATGTAATAGGCTTCGCATAGGGCGGAAATCTTCTTGAGCTCGGTAATGCCACCGGTCCAGGTGACGTCAGGCATGATGTAGTCGGCGAGCTTGTTCTCGAGCACCGGCACGAAATCCCACTTCGTGTGGCCGCGCTCGCCCCACGAGATGGCGGCGCTGACCTTCTCGCGCACCTGCTTGAGGGCGTTGAGGCTCTCGGGCGGGCAAGGCTCCTCAAACCAGTCGATCTGGCCAGCTTCCTCGAGGCTGCGACAGAGGCGAATGGCGGTGGGAACGTCGAAGCGGCCATGCGCATCGATGAGGATGTCGACATCGGGCCCCGCCGTTTCGCGGATCAGAGCCGTCAGTTCGGCGGCTTCGCGCTCGTCCTTGCGGGTCATGCCGCCGTCGAGGTAGCCGTCCCGCCTTTCGCGGGGCAGGCCATCGACGCTGGGACCCTGGTGGGGAAAAGGATCGAACTTGAGCCCGGTATGTCCGGACTCGACGATGTCTCGAATTTCGCGGACCACCGCCTCCTTGCTGGTGAATTTGGCCTGGTTGGGATGGGTATAGAGCGCGATTTCATCGCGTACCGGCCCGCCCAGCAGCTCGTAGATCGGCTTGCCGAGGACTTTGCCCCGGATGTCCCAGAGGGCTATGTCGATGGCGCTCACGCATTCGACGGCGGCGCCGCGGCTGCCCATGTAGGTGAAGCTGCGGAAAACCTTGTGCCAGAGATGCTCGATACGCGCCGGATCCTCGCCTGTCACGGCGGCACCGATCTGCCGCAGGATCGTGCAGAGCGCGCGGTTGGCGAGCCTTGTCGTGGTGGTGATCTCTCCCCAGCCACTCACCCCCTCGTCGGTCGTCACTTCGACGAACAGGTACTCTCCCCAATAAGAAGCATCGGACTTGATCAGCCACGGCCGGATGCTCGTTATTTTCATCTCAACTACCTTTATCTGAAATCAACAAGGTAACGACGGACCGGATGTCCTATCCGGCCCGAGCGGCGCTGCGCGCACGCATCTGTTCGAGAACGTGCCGGCCGGATCCCTCGACATGGCGAGCGACGAGCTCGGCCGCCTTGTCGGCATCTCCC
Source organism: Mesorhizobium sp. LEGMi-168a (assembly GCF_058312955.1). Lineage (NCBI taxonomy): Bacteria > Pseudomonadati > Pseudomonadota > Alphaproteobacteria > Hyphomicrobiales > Phyllobacteriaceae > Mesorhizobium > Mesorhizobium sp. LEGMi-168a. Next base: position 285,435 of record NZ_JBZEGV010000006.1, on the reverse strand, counting down.
GCCTTCACGAGCGCGATGAGCTCGCGGTGCTCGCGAATGATCGCGGCACGTCGCGCGAGCGTGAAATTGAAGCGCCGGCTGACGGCTCGCAGCACTTCGCGATGCTTCCACCAAAGCTCGGCGGCATGACGGTTATAGTGCCGCTGGTACATCAAGGTATGGAAGGCGGTATCAAGCTCGCTGTGCCTGAATGTGTCGGCGAAGTTGTTCTCTTCGATCAGGCCTTGGATACGTTCGAGTTCGGCGATGTCCTCGGCGGTCGCCATATTCACGAACCATCGCGTCAGGGCCGGTTCGATCAGAACGCCGATCTCGTAGATATCCCGGACAAATTCCTGATCTATGGGTCGCACGCGCGCCCCGCGATTGGGGCTGAATATGACAAAGCCCTCCCCGCGCAACAATTGCAGGGCCTCGCGCACGGGGTTGGTCGAGGTGCCGTGACGCCGGGCGAGATCGGCGACCACAAGCCGTTCGTTGGCGGCGAGCCGTCCTTCGATGATGTCTTCCCTGATCAGTTCATAAAGCGAGGCGCCCTCGCTGGTGGCCCCAATAGGGTCAATCCCCGCGGGAGGCTCCGCTTTAAAATCGCTCGTTTCGGCCAAGGCCAGTTCCCCCAAGTCAATACACACCCTACCCTATATCACGCTCGGCTTTGATAAAACAATGTACGATTCTGCTCGTTGACAGGCAATCTGTGATCTGAAAACGTACAAAGTGGTCGAAGGGATACACAGAACCGGTCCCGCGATCGAACGAGCAAGGACCGCTTGCCTCGACGCAGAGCGGCATGGGAGAGAACCTGGAGGAGACCTATGAGGAGGATTATACTCGGCGGTGCCGTCCTGCGCGGCACTGTCTCCACGGCTTTAATGGCATCATTGATGTCGGCCTCGGCGCTGGCTGCGCCCCCGGTCGACCTGAGCAAGTGGTCGCCGGAATATGTGCGCTCGATTGCGGGCACGCAGGATTTTGACACGGCGGCCGATTGCGCCAAGGTCACCCCGCTCGACTACAAGGGGCGACTGACTTTCTGGTATCAGGGCGTGTTCGAGGGCGACCCCGATCTCCTGCGCCAGTATTACAAGGATTTCTTCGAGACCTTCCGCAAGACCTACCCGAACATCCAGCTCGAGGAACAAGCCCTCACCTACAACGACCTTCTCGACAAGTTCCGCACGGCGCTGCTGGGCAATGCCGCGCCGATGGCGGTCCGCCTGCAGATCCTGGGCGGCACCGAGTTCGCCTCAAAGGGCTATCTGCAGCCGCTCAAACCCGAGGATGTAGGCTATTCGACCGAGGATTTCTGGCCCGGCGCCATGAAGGCGGTGACCTGGGACGGGGTGACCTACGGCATTCCGACCAACAATGAGACGATGGCGTTCATCTGGAACGCCGACATCTTCAAGCGCGCAGGCCTCGATCCGGACAAGGCTCCGGCAACCTGGGACGACGTCGTCAAATATTCCAAGCAGATCCACGACAAGCTCGGCATTGCCGGCTACGGCCTCGTGGCCCGCAAGAATGCCGGCAATACGCCGTACCGCTTCATGCCGCAGCTGTGGGCCTATGGCGGCGGCGTCTTCGACGAAGCCACCGCGAACCCCACCTACAAGCAGATCGAGCTCGATAGCCCGCAGAGCAAGGCGGCGCTGCAAGCCTCCTACGACATGTATGTTCGCGACAAGTCGGTTCCGGTCTCCGCACTCACGAACCAGCAGGCCGATAACCAGCCCCTGTTCCTCGCCGGCCAGCTCGGCATGATGATCTCGCACCCGTCCGACTACAACGTCATGCTCGACCTGCAGAAGAAGGCGATAGGCACCGACAAGGACAAGGCCCAGACCGTCATCGACAACATGCGTTACGGCCTGATTCCGACTGGCCCCGACGGCAAGCGCGCAGTGGTGTTCGGCGGCTCGAACATTCACATCCTGAAGCCCGAATATGTCGAGGGCGGCAAGGTGGACGAGCCGGCCGCAAAGGCCATCATCTGCATGTGGACGAGCCCCGAATGGTCGCTGAAGATGGCCTATGCCGGCTCGAACCCGGGCAACCTTAACGGCTTCAAGACCAAATGGATGAAGGAACGTCTGGACAGCATCAAGTTCCTCGATGTCACGACCTCGATGCTGCCATACGGCATTCCGTTCCCGGCGCTGCCGCAGTCCCCCGAGATCATGAACATCATCGTCCCGGACATGCTGCAGAATGCCCTGACCGGAGCGATGACCGTCGACCAGGCGGCGGACGACGCGGCCAAGAAGGTAAAGGACCTGATGGGCGGCGGACTCTAACCGGAGCCTGAGCTGCGATCACACCGGCCGCGCCGAGAGTGCGGCCGGTTCGTTCCGAAGAATAAGGGCAGGCGAAAGTGACGATCGTGACCGGCAAGGCCGAGGCTCGCCGAAGATTGCAACCCGGTAGGTCGGACGTGCTGCGGAAGATCTGGGAGCACCGCGCGGATTACGCGTATGTGCTCCCTGCGATCGCCGTGATGCTGATCGTCATCGCCTATCCGATATACTACACGATCGAGTTGTCGTTCTTCAACACGCCGCCTGGCCTGCAGCTCCGCGACAAGACCTTCATCGGCCTCGACAACTACAAGGCCATTCTCACCAGTCAGGTGTTCTGGAAGGTCACCTGGAACACTCTCGTCTGGACGCTGGGATCCACTTTCATCTCCTTTGTCCTGGGTTTTGCCGCAGCGCTGGCACTCCATCGCGAGTTCGTCGGCCGCGGTGTCCTGCGCGCTATCCTGATCATTCCCTGGGTCATCAGCGCGGTCGCCGCCTCCTACATCTGGAAGTGGATCTACCATTCGGACTTTGGGATCATCGGCGCGGTGCTGGTCGGCCTCGGACTGGCCGACCAGCCGCCGAATTTCATCGACAGCGTCAGCACGGTGCTGCCGTCCCTGATCGTCGTCAATATCTGGCGCGAGTTTCCGTTTGCCATGATCATGATGATGGCCGGCCTGCAGACGGTCCCCGACCAGTTGCTGCGCGCCGCGAAAGTCGACGGGGCCAATGCATGGCAGCGCTTCTGGCACGTCACTTTCCCACACCTGAGAAACGTCTCGACGGTCACGATCCTGCTGCTGGCGGTGGCCAACTTCAATTCCTTCATCATCCCCTGGATCATGACCGGCGGCGGGCCGTCGAACGCATCGCATATCTGGATCACCCACATTTATGAGCTCGCCTTCGGCCGGCAGCGCTGGGGAGTGGCAGCGGCCTATTCGGTGCTTCTGTTCCTCACCCTGATGACGCTCGGCTACTTCTACGTCCGTGCGCTGAGCGGCAACGAGCGGAAAGAAGGGAGCGCATGAGCACGATTGCCGAGACAGCCTCTCGAGGCCGGACCCGTCGCCGCATGCGCGTCGACGGATGGCGCTGGGGCGGGCGCATCTTCCTGGTGTTCATGCTGCTTTACACCGCGCTGCCGATGATCTGGATGCTGCTCACCTCGATCAAGTCCGGCTTCGCGGCGATGCAATTCCCGCCGCAATGGTGGCCTGACGAGCCTACCCTTGCCAGCTACCAGAAGCTGCTCGATCCGCAGAACAGCGTCGGCCAGGACTTCCTCCGCTTCTTCTGGAACAGTCTTTTCGTCTCCACCGCCACGACGATCCTTTCGGTGGTCGTGGCCGTCCCTGCGGCCTACGCGTTTTCGCGCTTCACCTTCCCGGGCCGGAACTTCCTGTTCTTCGCCGTGTTGCTGCGCAACATGTTCCCGGCGGTGATCTTTCTCGTGCCGCTCTTCATCCTGATGCGCGCGCTCGGGCTGGTGAACACGCATGGCTCGCTTATCCTCACCTACCTCACCTTCGGCCTGCCGCTGGCGATCTGGTTGCTCAAGGGTTTTTACGACAACATCCCGGTGCAGCTCGAGCAGGCGGCGCGCATCGACGGAGCGACGCGGTTCCAGGCCTTCATTCTGATCGTCATGCCGCTCTCGACGCCGGGGATCATCGCCACCGCGATCTATTCCTTCATCGGCGCCTGGAACGAGTACATCTATGCCTACACCTTCCTCTCCAAGAACGAACAATTGACTCTACCGGTCGGCATCCAGCGCTTCTTCTCGGAAAATACGACGGACTTTCCGGGCCTGATGGCGGCCAGCTTCATGATGAGCGTGCCCGTCGTGGTGCTGTTCCTCGTCCTGCAACGATATTTCGTACGCGCCCTTACAGAAGGCGCGGTCAAACACTAGGAGTTGCTGCCGATGGCCCACGTGGTCCTCAAAGATCTCGTCAAGACCTATGGCGGCTTCAAAGCCGTCAACGACGTTTCGCTGACGGTCAATGACGGCGAATTCGTTGCGCTGGTCGGCCCTTCAGGCTGCGGCAAGACAACCACGCTCAATCTCGTCGCCGGTCTGACCTCGATCACATCGGGCGACATCGTCATCGGCGACCGGGTGGTCAACGACCTCGACCCTAAGGACCGGGACATCGCAATGGTGTTCCAGAACTACGCGCTCTATCCGCAAAAGTCGGTCTATATGAATCTCGCGTTCCCGCTGCAGATGCGCAAACTGCCCAAGGACGAGATCGACAAGAAGGTCAGGGAAGCGGCGCGCGTGCTCGACATGACGCAGCTGCTCGAGCGCAAGCCGCGCGAACTTTCGGGCGGGCAACAGCAGCGCGTGGCCTTGGGCCGCGCCCTCGTTCGAGATCCGGCGGTATTCCTGATGGACGAGCCGCTCTCCAATCTCGACGCAAAGCTGCGCGTTCAGATGCGGTCCGAAATCAAACGGTTCCATCAGGACCTGAAGGCGACGATCATCTATGTGACGCACGACCAGCTCGAGGCCGTGACCATGGCGGACAGAATGGCTGTGATGAATGGCGGCTTCCTGCAGCAATACGATTCGCCGGCGCAAGTTTTCGCCCATCCCGTGAACATGTTCGTCGCAAGCTTCGTAGGCAGTCCGGCGATGAGCCTCATCCCGCTGGAGGCATCGACGGCAAACGGCGACACCGCTCTGACGAGCGCGGAAGGCTGGAGCCTCAAGCTGTCGCAACTCAACGCGCGCAAAGTCCAGGGAGCGACCACCAAGAAGGTCGTGCTCGGTGCGCGGCATTCGACGATCAAGCTGCACAAGAGCGCCGTCCCCGGCGCCATTCCGGCCAAAGCCTATACGGTGGAACCAACCGGAGACGTCACCTTCGTGCAAGCGTTCCTCTCAGGCGCCATCGTCAACATCAGCGTGTCCCCCAACATCGCCGTCACACCTGACGAGCAGATCTGGCTCGAGTTCGACCAGGAGCGCATGCACCTGTTCGACGGCGAAACGGAAATGGCCCTCAAGGCAAACTGACTGGGCAAACTGAGACTGGGCCAACTGAGACGAGGATTCGTATGGAACGTGGCGTGAATGACTACGAAACTTAAGATCACCGCGATCAAGCCCTACCCGGTGTGGGTGGGAACTCGTAACCAGATGCTCGTCAAGGCAGAGACCGACCAGGGCATCTTCGGCTGGGGCGAGAGCGGCTTGAGCGGCCGCGAGAGAGCCGTGGCCGGCGCGATCGAGCACTACCGCGAGTTTCTCATCGGCCGCGACCCGATGCAAATCGGCCGCATTTGGCAGGAGCTTTATCGCAGCCAGTACTTCGAAGGCGGGCGCGTTCTGCAGGCGGCGATTTCCGCCATCGACATCGCCCTCCACGATATCAAGGGCAAGGCGCTGGGGGTGCCGGTCTACGAGCTGCTGGGCGGCAAGCAGCGCGACCGCATCCCCACCTTCGCCTCGACCGGCGACGAGGCCGAGGGCGATGCGGCCATCGAACGGGCCCGTGAACTGCGCGCTCAGGGATGGCGGGCGATCCGCTTCTTCCCCTCAGGGCAAAACAGCAAGGACATATTCGAGCCGCGCGAGTCGATCGGCCCTACCGCGAGCATGCTGAACAAGGCGCGCGAGGCGCTGGGCGACGACGTCGTCCTCGGCATCGACTATCATCATCGGCTGTCGGTGGCCGAGGCGGCGAGCTTCTGCAACAAGCTCGGCCGCGGCGTGCTCGATTTCCTCGAGGAGCCGATACGCGACGAGACGCCGGAGGCCTACGAATCCCTGCGCAGGATGACCGACATCCCCTTTGCCATCGGCGAGGAATTTGCCAGCAAATGGCAGTTCCTGCCCTACATCGAGCGCGGCATTCACCAGTTCAACCGGCTCGACGTCTGCAATGTCGGCGGGCTCACCGAGGCGATGAAGGTCGCCGGCTGGAGCGAGGCGCATTATGTGGACCTGATGCCGCACAATCCGCTTGGTCCGGTGTGCACGGCCGCGACCGTGCATCTCGCCGCCGCGGTGGCCAACTTCGCGTGGCTTGAAACCAGGGCGCCCGAAAGAAAGCTGGGCTTCGACAATTCCGACTTCTTCCCCGTGCAGCCGCGGCTCGACGGGACCGATTATCCGGTCGGCGATTTGCCGGGGCTCGGCGTCGAGGTCAACGAAGAGGCGATCCAGGCGGAGAGTTTCCGTTTCTGGGAGGCGCCTCACCTCAGGCGCCGCGACGGTTCTGTTACCAACTGGTAGTTCCCATTCCAATCGGAGTCCATCATGACGCATACTCCAGACATCACGCGGCCGCCCAGAGACCTGATCGATGCGCTAAGGGAGATCGGCGCCGCGACGGTTGCCGGCACGCTTGGCCACATGGGCTTCCGCAATCCGCACATGGTCGGTCCGGTGGCGCAGAACCACGGGAAGTCGATCGTCGGCCCGGCGCTGACGCTGCAGTTCATGCCGCAGCGGCCGGATCTCTTCACCGAGGGAGAATATGCCGATCCGGAGACGCAACTGCACCGGCACGTGCTCTATCACGCGCAGGAGGGCGATGTGGTCGTGGTCGACGCTCGCGGCGACATGAGCTCCGGCGTCTTCGGCGATATGATGTCGACCTATTTCAAGGGCAGAGGCGGCGCGGGCATCGTCATCGACGGATGCATGCGCGACCGGCCCAATGTCGAAAAGCTCGACCTGCCCCTGTGGCTGCGCGGCTGGACGCCCAACTACCATGTGCAAACCAGCATCTATCCGAACGCCGTCAACGTGCCGATTGCCTGCGGCGGGGTCACGGTGATCCCCGGCGACATCATCGTTGCCGATGACGACGGTGTGGTGGTGCTTCCCGTCGCTATGGCCCCGAAGGTCATCGAAGAATCGCAGAAGCACCACGATTGGGAGGAGTTCTCGCGAGAGAAGCTCATGCAGGGCGCGCCGTTGCAGCGCTACTATCCGCTGCATGACGATGCCCGCGGGGAGTACGAGGAGTGGCGCAAGACGAACCGCTTGGAGAACCCGCGTTAGCGCGTGGATTACCCTGCCGCGGACGGCAGGCCTTCTGGCGGTATCGCCGGGGAGTCGGATTGCGCCGTTTGAGCTAACCTTTCGCAAAGCCCACGCATCCTGGTCATCTGTTCCATTCGACCTTCAGCCCGCCGCAAAGTCATTTGCCGCAACTAAAAAAAGCGGCAGCGCCCCCTAACGAAGGCCGCCAGCCATTTTCACGCTCTCCGGCAAGTTTCGCAACCATAGCATGGCGGCCGCTCCGAGAACTGGCCCCGGAACCAGCAGCAGAAAGGCCCAGCGCCAGCCGCCGATGAAGTCGGCAAAGCGAGGCGTCAGCCAGATCGCGAGCACCGTCAGCGCGAATCCCAGTCCAAGTTGCACCGACAGCGCGGTGCCGACGAATCGGCGGTCGCCGAGTTCCGTGACCGCGGCGGAGAACTGCGCCGAATCGCCGATCACCGAAATGCCCCAGATGATGGCGACCACGATGAAGAGCCAGAGCGGCCCGGTGAACAGGAAGCCCATCAGCAGCGCGCAGCTTCCCGAGACGATCATCATGCCGGCGGTGGTCGCCGTTCGGCCGATGCGGTCCGACAGATAGCCGCCCAACAGGCAGCCAAGGATGCCGGAGGCGACGACGAAGAAGGTCGAGAGCGAGGCAGCCGCGGCCGATCCGATCGCCTGCGCCTCGAACGCCGCGCGCGTATAGGCAAGCAGCCAGGCCCACATGGCATAGAGCTCCCACATGTGCCCGAGATAACCGAGATTGGCCAGCAGCAGCGGCCGCTCGCGAAACACCTGGCCGATGCGCGAAGGCTCGAACACCGCCTTGCCGAAGGGATAGGGCCCTTCCCTGGCGAACAAAAGAAACAGCAGCGCGCCGATGGCCGTCGCCACGCTGGCGGCGGCAACTACCGGCCGCCAGTCGAGCGCGGTCAAAACGGCGCGGAAGAGATGCGGCAGCGCCGAACCGACCGTCAGCGCACCGATGACCGCGCCGAGCGCCAGTCCCCTGTCGCGCGTGAACCAGGTGGCGACCAGCTTCAACGCCGGCGGATAGACACCGGCGAGCGCCACGCCGGTGACTATGCGCGCGACGATCACGCCGCCCGGCCCGGGATGCAACAGCAGGGTCGCATTGGCGAGCGCCGCGACCAGCGCCGCCGCCGCCATCAGACGGCTGAGCCGAACCAGGTCGGGAAGATTGACCAGGCTCGCCGCCAGCGCGCCTACCACGAACCCGACCTGAACGCCGTTGGTCAGCCAGGCCTCGGCGCCGGGACCGAGCGCGAGCTCCTGCTTCAGTTCAGGCAGAATCGCGGTCGCCGAGAACCATGTGGTCAGCGACAGGACGACCGCCAGGCAAAGCAGCGACAGCACGCGCCAGCGTTCGCCGCCGGCGGCCATGCCAGCCTGGTTGCCATCCACCGCGCTCATGCGCCCTGCAACGGCACGGTGAACACCGTCGCGGTGCCGGTGAGACAAAGCTCGCCCTGGCCATTGCGCAAGCTGGTCTCGATCTTGCAGATCGGCTTGTCGGGGCGCACTTCCTTGACCTCCACCCGCCCGGTGATCTCCTCATCAACGCCGACCGCCTTGACGAACTTCCAGGCGACTTCGAGAAACACCGTCCCTGGCCCAGGCAAATCCTCCGCGACCAGCGCATTGAGAATACCAGAAGTGACGCCGCCCTGGACGATCAGCTTGCCGAACACCGATTTCTCTGCCAGCGCGCGGTCATAGTGCAGTGGATTGCGGTCGCCGGTGATGTCGGTGAAGGCCTCGATGTCGCTCATCCTCGTGCGCCGTGTGCGCTCCGCGAAGGCGCCGACCTGCGGGCGGCCCTTCACCACCCCCACCCAACCGTCTTTCGTCTCGCTGCTCATGCGCAGCGCTACCAGATCACGCGTGAGGAACAGGACCGGTTCGCGCTCCGCTCGCAGGAGAAAGCTGACGCAGTTCGGGAAGGTTCGACGATGAGATCGTCCCTGTCTCTATCAAGACCAGGCAAGGCGATGTCGTGGTCGACCGCGACGAGCATCCAAATCCCTCCACCACCATGGAGGGACTTGGCCGGCTGCCCGGATCACTTCGTAATTTGCGGCCTTCATTGCCTCGCTCACTATGACTTTTGCCGTTTTTTGTACGGCGAAGGAACCAACTGCGGGCCTGCTGGTTCGGAAGGCATCCAGCGGTGCCTTGCCATGCCTGGAACGCGGAGGCAGCCGGCCAGGACGATGGAGGCCGGCTGATGAGACTGCCGCAGGCGCTTGCGGTCTCATCGCCTTGACCAGTTGAGGAAGCATATGCATGACCTGTCCCGCGAACGCCGTCGAATGGTCGATGTCCATCTCAGCCGCCGCGGCATCCATGACCGGGAGATCCTGGCAGCGATGGGGGAGGTTCCGCGCGAAGCTTTCGTAGACCCTGGTTTCGAAGAATTCGCCTATGAGGATGGGCCGCTGCCGATTGCCGAGGGCCAGACGATATCGCAGCCCTATATCGTCGCCTTCATGCTTGAGATGGCTAAGATCGGCCCCGGCGATCAGGTTCTCGAGGTCGGCACAGGCTCCGGCTACGCAGCCGCCGTGATCAGCCGCATCGTCGATCATGTCTATACGATCGAGCGACACTCGGGCCTCGCCGAGACCGCGAGACGCCGCTTCGAGAAGCTCGGCTATCGCAACATCGAGGTCAGGACGGGCGACGGCACCAAGGGCTGGCCCGAAGCGGCGCCCTTCGATGCCATCATCGTCGCGGCGAGCGGACCGGGCGCGCCGCTTGCACTGCAGCAGCAGTTGGACGTCGGCGGCAGGCTGATCATTCCGGTCGGGGAGGATCCTGAAGAGCAGCGCCTGCTCAGGGTCACCCGCACAGGCGCGTCGACTTATAGCGAAGAAGATTTCGGTGGGGTGCGCTTTGTCCCCTTGATCGGCGAAGAAGGCTGGCGGGAGGACAACCGGATTCCCACCGGCCGTGCCCCGTCGCATTTGCCGACGCGGAGCCTACCGCAGATGGTCGCCGCGGCGGCCGAACCGCTTCCGGATTTCGATGATCCGGCCTTTGCGGGAGCCTTCGACCGCTTTGCGGAGCGGCGGCTCGTGCTGCTCGGCGAGGCCAGCCACGGCACGTCCGAATTCTACCGGGCGCGAGCTGCGATCACCAGGAGGCTGATCGAGAAACATGGCTTCACGATCGTTGCGGTTGAAGCCGACTGGCCCGATACCGCGGCGATCGATCGCTATGTGCGTCACCGCAGACATTCGCCCACGGCCGTCCGGCCGTTCCAGCGGTTCCCGACCTGGATGTGGCGCAACACCGAAGTCGCGGCGTTCGTGGACTGGCTGCGCAACCATAACCAGAGGATCAGAACATCGAAGCGTCAGGTCGGCTTCTACGGCCTCGACATCTACAACATGAGCGGTTCCATTGCCGCGGTCCTCGACTATCTGGATCGCGTCGACCCTGAAGCGGCGGCGATAGCCCGACAGCGCTATGGCTGCCTGACCCCGTGGCAGAAAGAGCCTTCGACCTATGGTCGCGCGGCGCTCACCAGCGGCTACAGGGAATGCGAGGAAGCGGTCCTCAAGCAATGCCAGGACATGCTGGCGAGGCAGATCGAGCATGCCGGCGAGGACGGCGCCGAGCTTTTCGACGCCGCGCAGAACGCGCGGCTTATCGCTTCCGCCGAACACTACTACCGCATCATGTACTATGGTGGATCGCAATCCTGGAACCTGCGCGACACGCACATGTTCGAGACGCTGCAACATATTCTCGAAGCGCGCGGCCCAAGCGCGAGAGCTGTGGTGTGGGCGCACAATTCCCATGTCGGCGACGCGCGCTACACCGATATGGGAATCTCGCGCGACGAGGTGAATATCGGTCAGCTCTGCCGTCAGCGGTTCGGCGATGAGGTCGCCCTCATCGGCTTCGGGACGCACACTGGCACAGTGGCCGCCGCCAGGGATTGGGACGGCGACATGGAAGTCATGTCCGTGCTGCCTTCCCGCGAAGACAGCTATGAACGACTTTGCCACGACGCCGGCGTCGCTCGTTTCCTGCTCGATCCTGGAAGCGATACAGTCCTTCGCGACCGGCTGATCGAACGTCGCCTCGAGCGCTTCATCGGCGTGATCTATCGGCCGGAAACGGAACTGCACAGCCACTATGCCGATGCCTCCCTCGCCCGGCAGTTCGATGCCTTCGTCTGGTTCGACGAAACCACCGCCGTGACACCGCTCGGGCCGGAGCATGCGGTGGGCGGCGTCCCGGACACCTATCCGTTCGGCGTCTAGGCTTCGGCGTCTGGACTATGGGACCAGACGCATATTGGCCGGGTATTTTCTCGCAGGCGTTCATGACTTCCCGACACGCGCAATCAGCATAGGCGCCACCGTATGATGACACCCGCTTGCTCGGCGGAACTACCGGCCGCCTGAGCGGTTCCTCAAGGGAACACAAGCGTTGGAGAACGAGATGGACCCGCGCAACAAGCAACGATCGGCAAAACAGGGCGAAACCGAGGCTCCGGCCATTGAGCAGCAGGACTGGGACGCCCTTGAGGGCAACAAGGTGCTCCCGGACAGCGTGGTCGTGGAAAACGGCGTTCCGGATACCCAGGAGACGGAGGGAACTCTTCCCGAGGAAGATGATGACAACCCCTACGAGGAAAGCGACGAGGCTTTGCCCGATGATGAGGAGGAGCGCGCGCTTGCACGCAATCCCTCCAAGGAAGGAAGCCGGTTCGACGAAGTTTAGGGAACCGTGCGTAGCGTCGACAAGGCGCGCCTCAGACTTCGAGCAGCGCGTAGGGTCGGCCGGTTGGCTTCGCGACATGCATGGCAACGTTGTAGACCTTGGCGCCGCCCGGCGTACAGCCTTCATAGGTGCCGCGATGGGCATGCCCGTGCACCACCGCGCTCACCTTGAGGCGGTCGATCATTTCGCCCAGCCGCGAGGAAACGGGAAGATTTCCGGCGGCTCACCGAGGACCGTTTCCAGGATCGGTGCATAATGGAGAACCACCAAGGTGCGTTTAGCGCGGACTTGCCGCATTGCGTTCTCGAGCCGTGATCTCGGCACTGGTGGTGCTCGCCATTGCGCAGATGGGCGTGCATCTCGTCTTCTTCCTGCACCTGACAACCGGGCCCGACAGCACCAACAATGTGCTCGCGCTCGCCTTCGGCGTGCTGATCGTCGCGCTCGTCGTGATCGGCTCGGTCTGGATCATGACGCATCTCGGTCAGAACATGGCTCCGATGAGCGCCCACCAGGCCGAGATGATGAGCCCGACAGGTCCTGCCTACCGTTACGGGCAAAGCATGTCGTGAGATCGTTCGGAGCGAACATTTCGCTCGCAAGACCGTTTAGGGGTATGGCCAGCGCGCAAACCTCGTCATCAAACACTCGATCGCAGTCAGGATGCGTGACGGTGTTCGGCGGTTCCGGCTTTCTTGGGCGACGAATCGTCAAGCACCTCTTGAACCACGGGCTTGTCGTGCGCTCGGCCTCCCGCCATCCTGAACGCGCGGGACGGAAGCAGGCTCATCAAGAGCTCTTTAGCGCGGTCAAAGCCGACATCCTCGACCGAGGCCAAATTACTGCGGCCGTTTCAGATGCGAGCACGGTCGTCAACGCGGTCAGCCTCTATTCCGAACACGGAGGCGTTACTTTCGAACGCGTCCATGTCGAGGCTGCTTCCCAATTGGCGGACGCGGCGCGCCGAGCCGGCGCCGAACGATACATCCAGATATCCGGCATCGGTTCCGACTCACGCTCGCGGTCCAGTTACATCAAGGCGCGGGGGCAAGGCGAAGAGGCCGTCGACGTCGGATTTCCGGGCGCGACCATCGTCCGCCCGGCGGTGATGATCGGACGGGACGACGCCTTTTTGACGACGATCACGAGATTGTTGCGGGTCCTTCCTGCATACCCGCTGTTCGGCAATGGCGACACCCGTCTCCAGCCGGCATCCGTTGAAGACGTCGCGGAGGCCGTTGCGCGCATCGCGTCCGCAGGTGCCGACGCCCATGCCCGTCTGTTCGAGTTCGGTGGGCCGCGTGTCTACACCTATCGAGACCTGGTGCTGGAAGTTGCTCGGCTGCTTGGCATCAGGACGCGATTGGTGCCCGTTCCGTTTGTCTTTTGGCACATGCTCGCCACCGTCGGCGAGTTCGTCCCCGGTGTGCCGCTGACACGCAACCAGGTCGAGCTCATGCAGATCGACAATGTTGCGGACACTCACCTGCCGGGATTCCGCGATCTCGGGATAGAGCCTCATGACATCGACCAGGTGTTGCGATCGGCCTGAGAGAAGCCGTGATGAGAACTGATTTCCAAAGGAGAATGACCATGGCTAGATGCGACCAGTGCGGCAACGACTATGACAAGTCCTTTCAGCTACATCTGGGAGGAGAAACCTACACATTCGACAGCTTCGAATGCGCGATCCAGAAGCTCGCACCTATCTGTCCCCATTGCCAAGTCCGCATCATTGGGCATGGCGTCGAGCAAGGCGACATCATCTACTGTTGCGTTCACTGCGCGGAGCAGGAAGGCGCTGATGCGCTTACCGATCGTGCTCCTTGAGCGGTCGGCGACGCACTTTCCTGGAATTACTCTAGCAGTTCTGCAACGACATTGGGCAAGCGACGGCATTTTGCCTCGCGCCCAATAAATGAGCCATGACTGAGATGCATGGCCAGTCCAGATTTGTCACTGACAGCGCTAAAGGGCTCAGTCTGGAATTGCCGCCAGATCGACTTCGTGCCAGCGGCGGCACAGGGCTGATGCACGGCGCGTTGCTGGGCTGGGCAGCCTCAGGCGAGCCCAAACCGCTCGACGGCGCGCATGATGCCGCGCAGTTCGGCAAGGCCCTTCAGCCGGCCGATCAGCGAGTAGCCCGGATTGATCCTGGTCTTGCCGATGTCGTCGGCGAGCAGATGTCCGTGATCCGGCCGCATCGGAATGCGCCAGTCGGCGCGGCCTTCGGCGCGACGGCGCGCCTCCTCCCGCATCAGGGCGAGGATGACATGCGCCATGTCGGTGCCGCCCTCGAGATGCTCGGCCTCATGGAAGGAGCCGTCCTCCTCGATGGTGACGTTGCGCAGATGGACAAAATGAATGCGGCGGGCGAATTCCTTGACCATGGCGACGATGTCGTTGTCGGCGCGGGTGCCGTAGGAGCCGGTGCAGAAGGTCAGCCCGTTCGCCGGACTGTCGACGGCGTTAAGGATGAAGCGCGCATCCTCGGCTGTCGAAACGATGCGCGGCAGGCCGTAGAGCGAGAAGGGCGGATCGTCGGGATGGATGCACATGCGCACCCCTTCCTGTTCGGCCACCGGAATGATCTCGCGCAGGAACCAGGCGAGGTTGTCGCGCAATTCCTTTGGCCCGATCGAATCGTATTCGCTCAATGCCGCGCGAAAACTGTCGCGGTTGTAGCTGCGCTCGGTGGCGGGCAGGCCGGCGATGAGGTTGCGCTCGATCCTGTCGATCTTCTCCTCGCTGAGCTCCTTCAGCCGCGCTTGCGCTTCGGCGATGCGGGCAGGCGTGTAACCGGCCTCGGCATTCCGGCGCTTCAGCACGAACAGGTCGTAGGCCGCGAAATCGATCGCGTCGAAACGCAACGCGTAACCGGTGGTCGGAAGGCGATACGCCAGATCCGTGCGGGTCCAGTCGACCACAGGCATGAAATTGTAGCAGATCGTGGCGATGCCGGCCTTGGCCAGCGCGCGGATCGTGTCCTTGTAGAAGCCGACATAGCGGAGCCGTTCCGGCGAACCGATCTTGATCGAGTTATGGACGGGAATGCTCTCGACGACCGACCAGGTCAGCCCCGCCGCCTCGATGATCCGCTTGCGTTCCAGGATGTTTTCCAGCGGCCAGGCGCGTCCGTCATAGATGTCGTGCAGGGCCGAGACGACGCCGGTCGCGCCCGCCTGCTTGACGTGATCGAGTGTCACCGGATCGTCCGGACCATACCAGCGCCAGCACTGTTCCATTGCCGCCTTCCTTTGTGTGAGAGGTCGGCAACTTATTGTTGGACCACAACGAGAGTCAAATTAAAAATTTGAACATCGTAGCAGCCATCGCTCTCTCGGACGTCCGTGAATTTGCCATTGCAGACCCTAAAACCGGTTGTTTTCGTCAAATCTTACGATATTGTGGTCCAACAATTAGGAGAGCCCTCTTTGGAAAACGCACAGGTCGCGCGCGACAATGCCGTCGCCCGCCGCGCCGGCGGCAGCTCCGCGGTCGACGCCGCTGCCGGGCGGATCCTCGACCTCATCCGCGCGCGGCAGCTGAATGTCGGCGACGTGCTGCCGACGGAGCGCGAGCTCAGCGAGATCACCGGCGCCAGCCGCAACACCGTGCGCGAGGCATTGCGCACCATCCGCACCTATGGGCTGATCGAACCAAAGCCCCGCGTCGGCGCGGTGCTCGCCGACGGGCAGAGCATCGCCATCCAGAATTTCTTCGCCGCCCACATGGATGTCTCGCGCTCGTCCTTCGCCGACATCCAGGGTTTTAGGCGCATCATCGAAGTCGGCATCGGCGACCACATCGTGCTCAACGCCACGAACGAACAGATCGAAGCGCTCGACGAGATCAATGCCCGGATCGTCGACAGCCGCTCGATCGAGGAAGCCGCCGAGAACGATTTCAATTTTCACATGGCGCTGATCGGGCTGGCCGACAATCGCATGCTGACGGACATGTATTCCTTCCTTTCCCCCGTGATCCTGAGGATCATGACCATCGGCAAGGAAATGCGTCCGGTGCTGGCCGACACCCGCGCCGCACATGGCGAGATCATCGCCGCGCTGCGCGCACGCGACAGGCTGGCTTACGCCTACCTGATGAGCCGCCATCTCGATTTCGCCCTGCGATTCCTGCCGGAAGAGCCGGCTTCCGACAAATGACTGAAGGAGTTCCCGCAATGAAGGATTTTGACGGCAAGGTCGCCCTGGTGACGGGGACGACCGGAATCGGTCTTGCAACCGCCAGGCGCCTCGCGGCGGGAGGTGCTGCGATCATCGCCTGCGGCATCGACCGCTCGGCCAATGCGGCGATGAGGGCGGAACTGGAACGCGCCGAAGCCGGCGCGCTGGTCGTCGAAACCGACGTCTCCGTTTCCGACCAGGTCCGCGACGCCGTCGCGGCCGGCGTCGAGCGCTTCGGCGGTCTCGATGTGATCGTCAATTCGGCGGCCGTCCATCCCTACGGAACCGCAACGACAACCGACTGGGAGACCTGGAACAGGGCGATGACGGTCAATGTCGGCTCGATCTACCTGACGGCGCATTTCGGCATCCCCGAAATGATCCGCCGCGGCGGCGGCGCCATCGTCAACGTCGCCTCGGTACAGGGTTTCGCCTGCCAGCAGAACGTTGCCGCCTATGCCACGACCAAGGGCGCCATCCACACGCTGACGCGTTCGCTGGCGCTCGACTATGCGGCGGCCGGCATCCGGGTCAATTCCGTCAGCCCGGGCTCGATCCGCACACCGATCCTGGAGAAGGCCGCGCGCGGCGAAAACGGCAGCGATGCCGATGTCGAGGAAGCCTACAGGCGCTTCGGCGCGGCCCATCCGCTCGGTCGCATAGGCGAACCGGAGGAAGTGGCGGAACTCATCGCCTTTCTGTGCTCCTCCAAGGCGAGCTTTTGCACCGGCGCGGATTACAAAATAGACGGCGGCCTGACCGCCGGCATCGGCGTGAAGTAGCCATGAAGATCGGTCTTGGCCTCTATCGGGAGTCGCTGACACCCGATAATTTCCGCTTCGCCCGTCAGGCAGGCGCCACGCACATCGTTGCCCACCTCACCAATTATTTTCGCGGGCGCGATCCTTCGCTGTCCGCCGGCAGCGAGAAGGCTGGGGCGATTGCTCCACCGATGAGCTGTGGGACTATGAAGACTTCGCCGGCCTGGTGAAGACCGTGCGCGACAACGGGCTGAAAATCGCCGCGATCGAGAATTTCTCGCCGCGCTTCTGGTCCGATATTTTGCTCGACGGCCCCGACAAGGCGAAGCAGATCGAAGGATTGAAGCGGCTTATCCGCGATGCCGGGCGCGCCGGTATTCCGTGCATAGGCTACAACTTCTCCATTGCCGGCGTCTGGGGCTGGTCGCGCGGACCCTTCGCGCGCGGCGAGGCCATGTCGGTGGGGCTTGACCTTGCGGCGTTCGATCCCGACCTGCCACTGCCCGACGGCGTCGTCTGGAACATGCGTTACCGCGCCGGCCGGCCTGACGCCGAACCGGTGACGGTGAGCAGCGATGAGCTTTGGCAGCGGCTCGGCGCCTTCCTGCGGGAAGTCGTTCCGGTGGCCGAGGAAGCCGGCGTGGTGCTCGCCGCGCACCCCGACGATCCGCCGGCCGAAGCGCTGCGGGGTACCGCACGACTCGTCAACCGGCCGGAGAAATACGACCGGTTGATGGACATCGTCGATTCGCCGTCCAATGGGCTGGAGCTCTGCCTCGGCTCACTGCAGGAGATGCCGGACACCGACGAGATTTACGGGCATGTCCGGCGCTTCGCCCGACGAAAGCGGATCGGCTACATCCATTTCCGCAACGTGCGCGGCAACGTGCTGAACTATCACGAGACCTTTGTCGACGACGGCGACATCGACATGGCCGAGGTCGTCCGCATCCTGCGCGACGAAAACTATGATGGCGTCATCATCCCCGACCATACCCCGGAAATGTCCTGCGACGCGCCCTGGCATGCGGGCAAGGCCTTCGCGCTCGGCTATATGCGCGCGCTGGTACAGAACGCCGCGGCGCTGGGACCTTCCCGTACCGATCAATCCACCAACATCCGGATCGAAGCCCGATGACGAGATCGACACGTCTCTATGCCGACGATGCCGAAATGTACCGCCTGTTCGAGAAGGAGCTCTTCGTCGCGGTGGTCGGTGACGTGATGGACACGCTTGGGCTGCAGCATCAGTTCCTCCCGCCCGTGTTCAAGCCCGTCGATGAGAACACGCGCTTGCTTGGCCGAGCCATGCCGGAGCTCGAAACCGACATCTTTCCGTCTGATGAGACGACACGCAATCCGCTGATGACCAAGCCGTTCGGACTGATGTTCGAGGCGCTCGACGACCTGAAGCCCGGCGAAATCTACGTCGCCAGCGGCGCCTCGCCCCGCTCAAGGCGCTGGGCTTCCCCTGCTTCTGCACCGGCTACTACGCGCAGGATCAGGGCGTGCGCGGCAAGGTCATAGACTATCGCTGCGCGCTCGAGATCGGCGGCGTGCGCATAGAGCCGGGAACGCTGCTGTTCGGCGACAAGGAAGGTGTCCTCGTTATCCCCCGGCAAGCCGAGGAAGAGGTGGTGTGGCTCGCCCTTGAAAAGGTTCGCGGAGAAAAGCTCGTCGCCAAGGCGATCCGCGAGGGGATGAGCGCGGTGGACGCTTACAAGACCTTCGGCATCATGTGACGGGCGGCCTGAGGCGCGTCGCTGCACAGCCGCGATGGGCGCCATTGGCATGCCAACGTGCCCGCGACCAGATCGCAATTCGTCCGGACGAATTGCAACTTCGAACCGCCAAAAAACAAGCTGTGATTGCAGCCAGAATAATTAAATTAATTTATATTTCAGTTCAATTTTTACATATTAACTAACTATTAATATATCGCTTAACTTTTTGATTTTTTTACTTATGGTGCCCATGAAGGGGGTAGCTTGAAGATCGGAGAATGGGGCGATTTCTCCTATGCGAAAAGTTTTAGGGAATTCAAAAAAGGATTTTGAAGAAGACGGCGCTACGACCGGCGGATCGGATCCGCTCTATCCCAGCCAACATTTGACGCCCGCGAATCATGAGACCTCTCATTTCCCCCGGTTGCAGCATCAGACTTCCACCGGGCACACCAGCGTGAACGCCGTAACGAAGCTGGAGGCAGCGCCTTCCCGGCAGGACCTGCTCGCATTGCCGACGGTGCAGCTAGGCGGGCTGCCCGTCACCGTGATCGACCGGCAGGGCGCCGCCCGGCTGATGATCGCAGCGGCGCGGCAACACCGTCACGGCAGCCGCCCGTATTATTTCACCTCCGCCAACGGCGAGGTCATCGCCCAGGCGCGTGCGAAATCGGAAATAGCCGCCCTCTTCCGCCAAGCCGACCAGATCTTCGCCGACGGCCAGCCGCTTGTTCTTGCCTCGCGCCTTTTGTGCCGCACGCCGCTGCCGGAACGGGTGGCGACCACCGATCTGTTCCACGACGTCGCAAAGCTCGCCGAGAACGAGGCCGCGACCTTCTACCTGCTGGGCTCGACGGAGGCCGGGAACGCCAAGGCCGTGGCCGCGATCAAGGCCAATTACCCGCGCCTGCGCATCGTCGGCCACAGCCACGGCTATCTATCCGGCCAGGCGCTCGAGAAGAAGCTCGATGAAATCAACGCGCTGGCGCCGGACATATTGTGGCTGGGCCTCGGTGTTCCGCGCGAGCAGATTTTTGTCCGCGATTTTGCGTCGCGGCTGTCGAATGTCGGCGTGATCAAGACGTCCGGAGGCTTGTTCGATCATATCGCCGGCAAGGTCCGGCGCGCGCCGCTCTGGGTCCAAAAGGCCGGTTTCGAATGGCTTTGGCGCATGCTGATGGAGCCGCGCCGGCTTTTCTGGCGCTACTTCACCACCAATCCCCGCGCTCTCTATGCCCTCCTGAGGTATTCGCAATGACAGCCGAGCACTCGCTTCGTCCGCTGCCGGAGGGAACCGACACGGAGATTGCCATCGTCGGCGGCGGGCTCTCCGGGACGCTTGCCGCAACGCTCCTCGGGCGGTCGGGCTACCGTGTCACGCTGATCGACCGCCACCCCGTTTTTCCGCGCGAGTTCCGCGTCGAGAAGATTGCCGGCGACCAGATCGAGAAACTGCGCCGGATCGGTCTCCTGGACAGCCTTTCGGCGGCGGCGGCGGCCTTCGACGAGATCGTCAACGTGCGCAAGGGGCGCGTGCTCGACCGCACGCGTGCCCGCCACTACGGCATTTTCTACGACGACCTCGTCGCCGCGATGCGGGCCGAACTGCCCAAGACCGTACGCTTCGTCGCCGGCCGGGTGAGCGCCGTGGAGGCTGGGCCCGAGCGGCAGCGCGTGTCGATCATCGGCCAGCCGGACGTGACGGCTCGCCTGCTTGTGCTCGCCACGGGCATGGGCGACATCCTGCGACGCGACGTCGGCATCGAGCGCCGCTTCGTCCACCAGCGGCAATCGCTGACTTTCGGCTTCAATGTCCGGCCGGCGGGCGCAAGCGCCTTCAAGCATCCGGCGCTAACCTACTACGGCGAACGCATCTCCGACGGGATCGACTACCTGAACTTCTTCCCGGCCGGGGGCGTCACCCGCGCCAATCTCTTTGTTTTCCGGGAGCACACCGACCCGTGGGTCAAAGCGCTGCGCGACCGCCCTCGCGAGACGCTTGTCGAAACGCTTCCCGGTCTGCTCAACACATTCGGCGATTTCGAAGTCATCGACCGCGTCTCGAGCTGGCTCACCGACATCACCGTCGCCGAGAATTGCAAGCGCGACGGCGTCGTCCTGATCGGAGATGCCTATCAGACCTCCTGTCCGGCCGCCGGAACAGGGGTCAGCCGGCTGCTCACCGACGTCGAACGCCTGTGCATGGTGCACGTGCCGCAATGGATGGCATCGCCCGGCATGATGGCGGCAAAGATCGCCACTTTCTACGATGATCCCATGAAGCAGGCGATGGACGAGCGGGGGCTCGAGATGGCGAATTTCCGTCGCAGCCTGACCATCGACACCGACCTGCGCTGGCGCGCGCGCCGGCAGGTTCACTTCAGCCGCCGCCGCATCCTGCACGAGATCGACAAGGTGAGCCCGAGCTTTGCCGCCAGGCTGCGCGGTCTCAAACGGCCGCAAATCGAAGCCGTCACCTGATCGCGGACCGTCGGCTGATGCATGTCGCCAAAAACTGCGCAGCGGTTTTGGGAAAACGACATGCATCAAACCGAAGGCTTAAAGCGCGTCGCCTGAATCCGTTTCAACGCGACGCGCTTTAGCGCATTTCGTTCGATGCCAGACTCCGGCGTAAAGATGCGCGGCCCAGGACGTAAGGCGTTTCAAACCCGACGCATCGATCAGGACGACTCGGCGGCCTCGTCGGAGGCGGGCGGCACCATCACGGGAGACGGCTTGCCCTTCTTGACATGCGCGGCTTCCAGGATACGCCGCGCCAGCGCCTTGGCTGCCGGCAATTTCTCCACCGTCAGATGCGCCGCATAGCCGAGCGGACTGCCCGCACGGTAGATTTGCCACATCGGTGAAGGCCGGCCGCCGAAGATGCGCTTGTAGGGCTCGTCGCCAATGGTGAAATCGAGGTGGTGGTCGCCGCGCTCGATACAGTCGCGGGCGATCTGCTCGAACATCAGGCTGCCGATCGACTGCTTCCTGTAGCCGGCCTCGTCGAAGCCGCCGAGAATGACCAGGAGCGAGCCGCGGTGCTCGAGCCCGAGCGCGCCGGCGATCGGCCGGCCGTTCATCCAGAATGCGTAGGTGCGCGCGAAGCCGCCGGATCCTTCATTGGCGACGGCCAGATAGAAATCGAAATAGGAAGGCATCTGCAAAAGGTCGGCGGGACCGTTGCTGCCGTCGAATCGCTTGCCGCGATAGAGCTTGAGGGCATCGAATGTCGTGCGGATGGCGGCAGCGCCGCCGACGCATTCGAAGCGCGCCTCCCCCATGCGGTTGAGCTGCCGGGACTTCTTGTCGAGCTCCTTGCGGTAGGACTGGTCCAGCCGATGCTCGCGCCAGCCGGCGAATGTCGGCTCCAGCTTGCTGGTGTAGGCGCTCATGCCCATGCTGTCGCGCTTGTCGATGCCAAGCAGGCGTTCCATCGCCAGCGAGCGGTCCGCCAGCTTGCCGATGCGCAAGAGATCGTAGGGCCGCAGATACTTGCGGATCGCGGCGACCGCGCGGCTGTCGGCGAGGATGCGGGAGAAGGTCTCCTCGTCGGCGACCGGCGACACATAGTCGGAAACCCGCATATCCGCGAATTCCACGACCTTCAGCAGGGTGTAGCGGCGCCGCACCAGCGGCAGGACCATCGCAAGCTTTCCGCTTGCCCGCACGCGCACGACGACGATCAGCGGCGTGGCGGCGCCTTGCCGTACGAGCCTCTCATACAGTTGCGCGAGCCATATGGGATGCTGGAAAGCGGTCGCCGCCGAACTGGCGAAGAGCTCGGCGTATTCCGTCGAACGGAAATCGAACGCATCCTCGGCAGTGACTTCAAACATGTGATCCGAACCGGCGGGACAGCGGCCTATCGACGACGTCTTGCGTTTCAGGTCAAGATCGATCGCCGGGATTGTTGGAATCTTGGTATATGCATAAAATGCTAATGTTGCGTTGCACAGCGGCCGGGCGCATGGCGCCCCGGTCGGCTCGGGACCGCAAGTCGAGAATTTTCGCCGTGAAAGTCGAAGTCGAAGTTGGACTTCGCGCGTAACCCCGATGTAAGCATTTTGGGTTAGTCTTTCTTCCCTCATTATCGGAACTATGAAAACCCGAGTAGAAAATAGACGCGGGCGGCAAGACATGCTGGCGATCGAGGTTATCGTTCCACAATCGGCGCCCCGCCGCTGGCAGCAGGTCGCCATAGAGCGGCTGGAGGCGGACGGCCACGATGTCGCGGTGGCGCATCGGCCCGGACCGGCAAGCTGGCCGGCCGCGGCAAAAGCCGCCTTCCAGTTCGAGCAACGTCTTTTCCGCCGATCCGGACCCCTTCTCGGCTCGGCGGCGCAGGCAATCCAGGCCCGATCCGGCAATCGCCCCGCAGCGCTGAGGCTCGACCTTGCCGGCGATGCGGCCCCATCGGATGTCCCGACAATCGGCCTTCGGTTCGACGGATCCAGCGCCGATCTCTCGGCGGCAATTGCCGTCGCGGCCGGTCGGCTGCCGGTGATCGAGGCCGTCCTCGACAAGAAGACGGTGGTGGGCCAGGCGCTACCGATGGTGGACAAGCGCGAATCCACCGCACTCGGCACCGAGGACGTATTCGCCCGGGCTATCACCCTGGTTCAATCGGTCGCTCGCGCGTTTGCTGCGGATCGGTTACCGCTGGAGCCGATCGCTGAAACCCATGCTCGCGGTCGGCGAGGCCGGTTCACATCGGCATATCTCGGCGCCGCGCTGCCGCGGCTGGGCCGGGAAGCACTCCGGCGCGCACGCTTCCGTCATGCGCATTGGCGCGTCGGCTACCGTTTTGGCGATGCGCCGGGCGTCGCCGATACGGGCAAGCTCGGAACCGGTTGGTCTGTATTGTCGGACATGGGCGACCATTTCTATGCTGACCCCTTCCCCTTTTGGTGGCAGGATCAGCCATTCGTCTTCGTCGAGGATTATCCGCATGCCACCGGCAAGGCGGTCATCTCCGTTGTTGCGTTCGACGCGAACGGTGTCCCCGGTGCGCCTCGTGTCGTGTTGGAGGAAGAGCACCACCTCTCCTACCCGCAGGTGTTCGAGCGCGACGGCGTGATCTGGATGCTTCCGGAGGCGAGCGCCAGCGGCAAGCTCACGCTCTACCGCGCCGCGGGCTTCCCGGATGGTTGGGTTGCCGAGACCGCTTTGGTCGAAGGCGAGATTTCCGACGCTACCTTATTCGAGCATGAAGGCCTGCTTTGGCTGTTCGCCACGGATCGGGACGGCCACGGAAGCACTTCCGACACGCTGGTGGTTTTCTCCGCCCCCGCGCTTGCCGGTCCATGGCGGCCACATCCCGCGAACCCGATCCTGATCGACCATCGCATGGCTCGCCCCGGCGGCGCCTTCGTCCGCGACCGCGACGGCCGCGTCCTGCTTCCGGTCCAGGACGGAACGCTGGGCTATGGCGGCGGGCTTGGCCTGTCCGAATTGCTGGAACTCAACCAGCAGACGGTGCGGCTCTCGGCGCCGCGGCCGATCGATGCGGCCGGCGACTGGCCCTATCCGAAGATCCACACGCTCAACCGGGCGGGCCGCCTGGAGGTGATCGACGGGATCGCCGCCGTGCGGAAGCGATCAGGCAAGAAGTAGCGCCTCGTATCCGGCGCACATCCTGGCCGGCGAATATTTGTCGCGGAGTCGCCGCCCAGCTGCCGCGAGCCTGGCCTTGAATTCCGGCCGAGCGAAAAGATCGGCAAGTCCCGTAGCCATGCCGGCGGCGTCGGCCTCGACGAACAGCGCGGCGGGTTCGCCGTCCTCCGCGGTCAGCACCTCGCGCATGACTTCAAGATTGCTCGCAACGACCGGCAGGCCGGAAATGGCCGCTTCGACGCAGGCAAGGCCGAAGGTCTCCGTCATCGACGGAAACGCATAGGCATCGCCGGCCGCAAGGAATTCGAAGATGCGCGCCGGAGGAACCTCGCCGACGAGATGCAGGCGGTCCGCCACGCCTCGGCTTTCGGCGAAGGCGACGAGCGCCTCGCGCTCCGGCCCGGCGCCGGCGAGCGCGACATGGACGTCAGGCAGTCGGTCGAGCGCGCCGACAAGGGCGATCTGGTTCTTCATGGGCGTCAGCCGGCCGGATGAGACGGCCAGCCACACGTCCTGCGGCAGGCCGAAGGCGGCGCGCGCCGCTGCCTTGTCGAACTCCTCGCCCGGTACGGGAACGCCATGATCGATGCGGCGCATACGCCGCCGGTAGGATCGCGGGTAACGATCGAACTGCGCTTCAGTCCAGCCGGAATTGACGACATTCGCCTGGTAAAGGCCGACCATGCCCATCAGCTTGTCGATCTGGGAGAGAAGTCCCATGACGCCCTTGCTATGCGGGGCGCCGCTCTGGTTTGCGACGATATGCCTGACACCGGCCAGCCGGGCGCCGATCGTGCCGAAGATATTGCCGTAGTGCTGGTAGGTGATGACGGCGTCGGGGCGCGCCTTACGCAGGTATCGCGCTAGGCCGATGGTCGCCCGGATCTGTCCCGGCAATCCGCGCGGGCGTTCCGTCAGGACAAAATCCGCATTGGGGTCGCGGTCATAGGCATCGGTCTTGCGATACATGAAGACGGTGCGCACGTCATGGCCGCGGGCCCGCAATCCCTCGCCCACCATGTCGGAGATGCGTTGCGCTCCCGCCGCCTCCGCCTGGGTCTGCACCTGGACGATTTTCACGTGCGTCCTCTCATGAGCAGGTGAGGCACGAGACCAATCCTGTCCAGGGACAAGCCGAGGATCGACGGGTTGATACCGATCCTGCGCCGGGCGATCGACACCCCGAACGCCGTCCAGGCGATCACGGTTCCGGCGATGCTGAGTGCGGCGCCTATGGGCCCGAGGTAGTAGGTCGCTACCGCCGTCACGCAAAGCCCGGCGACGTTGACGACGACGAGCACCTTGAACAGCGCATGCTGGAGACCGGTCAACTGCATGAGGACTTCGATCGGGCCGCAGGCGGTGCCGAACGTCGCCCCTATGCCGAAGATGACGAGCGTCGCCCTCATGGTCGGCGTCGCATAGGCCGGATTGAAGATAGACAGGATGAAGCTGCCGAATATCCAGAACGTCGCCAGAACGCATAGCGCAATAGCCGAACCGCCAAGCGCGGCGAGACTGGTGATGCGCTGAACATGAGCCCTGTCGCCGCTGTAGAAGGCGGCCGATATCTGCGGCGCCAGCGCCTGGTTCAGGCCGTTGAGCGCAAGCGTCACGAAACGCGTGGTCCGGTCCGCAACGAAGATCGCGCCGGCCGCCTCCGGCCCCAGGATCATCGCCACGAGGAGCGTGCTGACCTGGCCGAGAGCGGGCGGCAGCGAGGTGACGCCCCACAGGCCGAGCGTGACGGTCTGGAATTCCTGCTTTTGCCCTTCCGTGAGAGGGCCGCGGTCGGCCCGCATCGTGTCGCGCGCAAGGATGATTGTTTGCGGGACGACCGAGAGGATGAGCAGCAGCGCCGTCAGGTACGTCGCGGTGACCGCGTCCATCTTCACATGCATGAAATGCAGCGCCACAACGGCGGCGATCGTCGCCGCGCGCCAGATGATGTCCCGCGGCAACAGGCCCGATATCAGCGCGTTCTTGGCCCGGAAAGCGCCGGAGGTGAACTCCGACCAGCCGAGTGAGAAGGACAGCACCGCAGCCGCCACGCACAGCGGCAGCCATTCGGGCGTTCCCCTGCCGATGAAGGGCAGGAAGCCCACCACGATGATGAGCAGGCTGGTGCCGATAAGCCCGGCCAGCGCAACCAGAATGGCGCGTGCCATCAGCCCGTGAGCCGAGGCGAGGTCGCCCAATCCGGCATATTGGGGCCAGAACCGGAGCACGGTGCTCTGCTGGCCCACCGAAGCAAAGAAGGAAACCAGGCTCGCGCCGGCATAGGTCGCGCTGTAAAGGCCGAACTCCCGTTCGTCCGTCACCATCGCCACGGCCACGAACATGAGGAAGGACAGGCCTGCGCTTGTGAGCTTGATGATGCCGGCCACGGCGCCGCTCTTGGCGAGCGCGGTAATCGACATGCGCATGTCGGTCGCCGGGCTGGCCGCTGCCCCCTGGGCGGCCTCGCGCTCCCCTGTCTTGTCCTTCAACGTCGCCTCCTGAGACGATCGGCGATGGGCCTACCCCGCACCTACGACGACGCTCAAAACCCAGTCTTGCATAAGCAAAATGCCGCAATCGCGCCAGCACGAACGCTTCGCATGGTTACCGGCATCGCCCACACCAAAAGCATCCTCACGCCGCCACCCTTAACGGATGGCTAACGATAATCCTTAATAATGTGGCGACGCGTGAGGTCGTGAGATCGCGGCTCTGCATGAGGACAATATGAAGCCAGCCAGCATCGACGAGCGCACTCTCCCGCCGCTGTTCGACATAGGTGCCGTCTGGGCCATCCTTTGGGCGCGTCGCCTGATGGTGCTTGCCATCGCCGGCGCGACATTGCTGCTGGCACTCTCCTATCTTGCAGTGACGAAGCCGAGCTATACGGCGACCGCCTCGATACTGATCGACCCCCGCGATACGCGCGCGACCAATTTCAACAACGTGCTTCCCGGGATCGGCTCCGACAGCGCGGCCATCGCCAGTCAGGTCTTCGTCATCCAGTCGCCCGACCTGCTAGGTTCCGTCTTCAAAAGCCAGAAGCTCGACAGCGATCCGGAGTTTGCCGGCGTCGGCCTGATGTCGCGTCTGTTGTCGGTATTCGGAGCCGGCGCGACCTCCCGGCAGGATGCTGCTTTCAAGCGCTTTCAGAGCAAGGTATCGGTGGAGCGCGAAGGGCTTACCTACGTCATCAATGTCAGCTTCACCTCGCCGTCGCCGGACAAGGCCGCGCGCATCGCCAATGCCATCGTCGACCAGTACCGGGCGGGTCTCGTGGGGGAACGCGAGACCGCCAACAGCGACGTGAACACGCTCCTTACGGACAGGATCTCCGGCCTGCAGAAGGACGTCAGCGACGCCGAGCGTGCGGTCGAGGATTTCAAGACGAAGCACAATATCGTGAACTCGACGGATGGCGGCACGTTGCAGTCGCAGCTCGATCAGCTCACGGCGCAGCTGATAGCCGCCCAGGGCGATGCCGATCAGGCCAAGGACCGCTACAACCAGGCGCTGGCGGCGGGCAACTCGCCGGCCGGGCTCGCCAAGCTCGCGGACATTCTGACCTCCACCTCCGCCATAAAATTGCGCGACGATTACAACCAGCGCGCCGCCGAGCTTGCCAGCCTGCAGACCATGTACGGACCGCGTCACCCGGCCATTGGGCGCCTGCAGTCCGAACTGGAGCGGATGACGCGGCTGATGGCCGCCGAAGCCGATCGGATCAGGCAGCAGCTCAAGGCCAGCTACGATCTTGCCGTGCAGAATGTCGGGAAGCTGCAGGACAAGCTTGAAGCGCTGCGCCAACAGTCCACCAACTCGAACATCGCGCAGGTGCAGCTACGGCAACTGGAATCCAAGGCCCAGGCCGCGCGCGCCGTGCTCGACGACTACCTCAAGCGCGCGCAGGAAACCTCCCAGATGCAGGGCGTGCAGACCTCCGAGGCGCGCAAGATCGGCGTGGCCTCGCCGCCGGTGCAGCCGACATGGCCGAAGCCGGTCCTGCTTCTCTTGGTGAGCGCCGTTCTGGGGCTTCTCGCCGGATGCGGCCTCGCGCTCGCGCTTGGTCCGATCCCGCAGCCGGAAGAGGATCCGCAGGCGCCGAAGGATGCCGCGCCGAAGCCGGTCGCGCACCGCAAGGACAGCGCGCCTGTCAGCCCTAAGCCATTGCCGATGCCAGCCAATTTCGGCGAATACCGTCTGCCTGGCGTTGCCGGCGGGTCCGCCTATGCCAACATCAAGGCGATCAGGAAGCAGCTGTTCCAGACCGGAAACGAAACGCTTTCGCTCGACGTCCTGAAGATCATGCGGCAGATGGTCCTGCACTTGAACGACCACGGCAAACCCTTTGTCATCCTCGTGTCGTCGATCCGCAGCAGCTTCGAGGCAAGGATTGCGGGCGCGATGCTGGGCATCGGCATTCAACGGGCCGATCAAAATGTGCTGATGGTGGAAATCGGCGATCATCTGTCCAGCTCGACGACGGACGGAGCCGGAGTGTTCATCGATGGCGCGACCGGCCTGCGGACGGTCGTTTGCAGCTCCGTGACGGAGAAAAGTCCTGGCGTTGCGGATCGCAACACCTTCCGCGGCATTCTGGCCGAGGCCGGAAGCGCATTCGATTTCGTGCTCGTGACCGTGCCTTCGTTCAACGAGGACGGCTGGAACCCTGCACTCTTCGCCAAAGCCGATCTTGCACTTCTGGCGCTCAGCCCGTCCGAGCAGCCTTCCGAGGCCGCCAAGCTCATCGCGCAAAAATTCGGCGCCGGCCAGATCGGCCGCAGCGCCACTCTTGTCGTTGCGCCGGACGGCGCGCGGCCGGCCGGAGCGATCGACGGTCCACACGCGGCCGGCGAACGGCGCTCCGCCGCCCGGGGATAAGCGTGGAGGCGGTGCATCGATGACATCACCGCCCAAGATGTCACGGCGACATGCGCTGGCGCTCGCCGCCGGAGCCCTTTTCGCCACCTCCCCCCTGCCGAGGTCCGCCGCGCTGGCGACGAGCGGCGCCCGCGTTCCGTCGCGCGGCTTCAACCTTCCCGGATGGCTCGATCGTGACGATGGGCCTGCTCCCGGCGCGGCCACGCTTGAGAAGCTGCGCCAGGCGGGGTTCGAAACGATCCGGCTGCCGGTGAACGCCGACCTCGTCTCCAGCGGCGACCCGGCAACGCTTCGCCGCATTCAGAACGGGATCAGGGACCTTGTCGGTTTGGGCTTTTCGGTCCTGCTCGACATGCACCCCTCGGGCAAGCTGGTGGCGGCGTTCCGGAGCGATCCCGGTGCTGCGGGCGGGCAGGTGCTCCGGGCCTGGACGGCGCTGCGTGTCGTCGTCGCCGATTTGCCGGCGGATTGGGTCTATCCGGAGCTCCTGAACGAGCCGCCCATGGCACGGACCAACTGGCTGGCGCTGCGCGAACAGATCGCCGCGACGCTGCGAGCGAGTTGTCCGCTCCACACGCTGGTCTGGGGACCGGCGCGGTTTCAGGGCATCTGGGAAATCGCCGACACGCCGCCGCTCGCCGACGACAACCAGATTGCCGCGGTTCACTATTACGCGCCCATGGCGTTCACCCATCAATGCGAGAACTGGGATGCCTCGCCGCTCGCCCGCATCGCAAACCTGCCCTTTCCCGCGGTCAAGGAAACGGCGCAGGTGAACCAGCTGCTCTCCAAACTGCGTGCGGCCGGCGACGAAGAGGCCGCCAACCTCGTCGAGGACGAACTGTCGACGCCCTGGACGGAGGCGCGGATCGCTGCGGATTTTGCCGATGTGGCGCGCTGGTCCGCTACCCACGGCTGCCCGGTCATGCTGAACGAATTCGGCGTGCTCAATTTCTGCGTGGACGCCGAAAGCCGCGCGTCCTGGGTGCGCGCCGTGCGCAAGGCGGCGGAAGCCAATCAGGTTGCATGGACCTATTGGGAACTCGATCAGGGTTTCGGCTTCATCAGGAGCAGGCAGAGTGTCGAAGGCTTCGACCGCTCGATGATTGCCGCGCTCCTTGGCAGTTGAGCGGGAAACGGATGTGGACGACATGCGCCATAAACGCTGGCTGGAGCAAGCAATGACCGCAACGGGCCAGAAATGAGCACGACGCAGGCCTATTCGCCCGTCGGACCGGACATGCCTAGCAGGGCCACGTCGGAAGCCCTTCTGCATGTCGGCACGGCTCTGCTTGTCGTTGCGCTCGCCGTCTCCTCCTTTGCCGTCTGGACTCCGTTCGGGATCGCCGCGACCTTCGTGCTGACGCTGATCATCGCGAACGCGATGCCTTCGGGCGTTCCCGTGCTGATCATCTGCGCCTTCCTCTACCAGAACCTAGTGGTCGCCTGGTTCACCCCTTACATTCCCGACAACGACACATTCGACACGCTGCGCGGCACGAACTTCATCATCCTGATGACCGCGTTCGGCATTTTCCTTGCCGCCTCGTTTCAGCACCGCGTGCGCGCGCTGATCGAATTGCGGCCATGGCTGCTGCTGAGCATGGTTCTGTGCGGCACGGTTTGTTTCTATTTCGCCCTCGGTGTCGTGCATGGCGGCCCCAAGGACGCGGTCGTCTATTTCCGCAACACGATCACGCCGCTCGCCTGCTTTCACATCGCAGTCCTCTCCGCCAGCCTTTATCCCGTCGATCTGCGCAAAAGCATGCTCTGGCTCGGCGCCGGCGCGATCGTCTATGGCTATGCGGAGCTGACCTTCACGATGGATTTCCTCGGCCTCTTCCATGGCGACCAATATGTCGAGCGCAGCATATCGCGGCAGGTCGAGACCGGCGTGTGGGAGAAGGCGCTCCAGGAAACGGGTTTCGTTTATCGCGGCATCGAGGACGTGATGACCACGACCTTCTTCAACACGCCGCTGTTCAACGACATCTTGCCGAGCGTCTTCCGCATCGGCGGCCCGAACTTCCATCCGATCAGCTATGCTTACGCCTTGAGCATCATATCGGCCTGGCTTCTCTTCAGAGGGCGATGGTTGCTGCCTCTCGCGGCCTTGCCGCTGCTGCTCGTCATCGGCTCCAAGGGCGCCACCTTCATGCTCTTCGTGGCGATCGCCGTGCGGCTGATCTACAGCCCCTCCCGCGCCGGTCTGGCGCTCATGGCCGCGATCGCCTTGGCCGTGGTCTGGACGACGGCGGCGATCGCCTACGGCGCCACGCATGGCGACTACCATGTCCTCGGCCTGATTGCCGGCATGCGCGACTTTCTGGCCGACCCGCTCGGGCAAGGACTGGGTCTCGGCGGCAATCTGTCGAGCACCAGCATCAATCTCAACTGGCAAAGCGCTCAGGCCGAGGGTGCCGCCTCCGTCCCGGTCGAAAGCGCGGTCGGCGTCATGCTTTACCAGATGGGCGTGGGCAGCCTCGTCTTCTTCGGCTTCCTGGCGGCGCTGGCGGTGGCATTGCGGCGGCAGCTCATCGAAACCGGCGACCCGGATTTCCTGTTCGGCTTTGTCGGCATCGTCACCATCTCGGCCAACGCCGTGCTGCAGGAGGAAGCGTTCTACTCCCCGCTCGCCCTCGCCTTCTGCCTGCTGCTCGTCGGGATCTCGCTCGGAACACGCTGGCGCATGGCCGCAGCGGCACGAGCTGGTTCGCCCAGCTGATTCAGCCGGCTGCGCGATGTCGTTCAGGAGCCGAACAGCACCATCTCGGTAAACGTCAGGTCTCCCGGCGAAGGTTGTTTCGGACCCTTGAAATACTTGATCCCCTTCTTCGGAAAATACCTGCCCGACAGACCGGGAACAGGCCCCATGGCGTCGACGAGGCAAAGCAGCTTCCCACGCCGCAGGAGAAAGCGCCCCAGGGCCCCGGCGCAGCGGACAAGGTCCGCGTGCGAACGGCAGTAGACAATTTGGCAGCACGGCATGAGGCCATGCAAGATCCGGCGCGGCTTGAGCACAACGGGCAGCGCTGCGCCATCGCAAATGCAGATCAGCGAGAGGCAGCCAAGCGCGGCATGCTCGAGCAGTATGTATCTTTCATTGTCGGTGAGCTCAGCCATTTCGGCGAGGTCCGCATGGGCTTCCAGCACGCGGTCCGACGGCGGCACGGAATTGAAAGCCGGAAGGAAGGCGACCTGTCCGCCGGAAAACAGCCGAAAACCGAATGCTTTGTTGAGCTTCACCGTCCCGGGTGACGGGGAAATATTGGTGTAGACCACGTCCTTGCGCATGATGACCGTCGCGATCATCCTGCTGGCATAGGGCCGGAACTCCGCGTCCACGGACCAGCTCGACAGATTGCAGCGGATTTCGTCGCCCTCCAGGCTCCTGTGCCTGGCATAGAGCGTGAGCACGGCACCGACGATCCGGCCTGACTTCTCGAGGACAAAACCATAGCGCGGGAAATCTGCGACCGCGGGCCGCTGCGACAGACGCGTCAGCGCCTCTATCCAATAGCCTCGGCTGCGTTCCGGAAAGCCCCTGTGCAGGCAATCCGCCACGCCTTCCCAATCTCCCTCGTCGAAGGGTCGGCAGCCGACACCGGGAGGAAATGCACCGAGAACCGCCATGGTCGACTCAAGAAAAAGGGCACCAAAAATGGTCGAGGTCGGTATTATCCTGACGATCGATTACTAACGAATTACGCTGCCGGCGAAGCCAATTTTATTGGCCATATCTCACGACGCCGTGCCGCGCTCCTCCGCCACAACTGAGCCTCCAAATTCTACAACTCCAAAGATAGTTAATGGTTGTAGGATCGACTAATAATCATTTGTTTTCGCGTGAATCCGGTGGAGAGCCAATGCAGGCCTTTCCCTGATTGCCCCTTGCCCCCAGCCTTTGCGATCAGCCCTTGAGCCACTGCAGGATGCTGCCGCAATTCCCGACCAACACGGCGCTATCGACGGCGCAACCGCGCAGCCAAAATTTCTACCCGACCCCGCTTGTACCGAAATCTCATATGTGAATATAATCTTCACAAGAGAAGATTCAGGGAGGATCGATCGCGTCCGGCTCCGGCCTTGCTCGGACGGCGCGGCCTATTCTCCGACAGCGGACGAACAGGATGATGACCAGCTTCCCGCCAACCGTCGGCGTCGCTTCGACACGCCCTTCCGACATGCCGGCCGATCACGCCGAGCTGCCGGTGTGGAACGCCGAAAACTGGTTCTATGAGGACTGGCCGGTCGGCCAGAAGATCCGCTCGCTCCGGCGCACCATGGCCGAAGGCGACAGCCATCTCTTCAACACCCTGGTGCTCGACATCCACCCTTACGTGCAGGACCAGATGTTCGCCGAGCGCGAAGGCATTTTCGGCAAGCGGCTGGTGGCGGGCGCGTTCGTCTTCTCCGCCGGGCTCGGCCTCGTCGCGACCAACTGCGTCAACGCCTTTTCCTACGGCTACGACAAGCTCCGCTTCATCAAGCCGGTCTTCATCGGCGACACCATCTATTCGATCCGCTCCAACATGGAGAAGAAGCCTCGTTACAAGGACATGGGGCTGATCCGCGCCAGCTACGAAGTGTTCAAGGGGGAAGGCGAGCTGGTGCTCTACTGCGAGCACCTGCAGACGGTGAAGTACAAGAACCCGGCCGACTTCGCCGGCAAGACGGAGAAGTGATCATGGCCGCCGACCTGCCGCTCTCCGGCCTTGTCGTCATCGACATGAGCCAGTTCCTGTCGGGACCTTACTGCTCGCTCCGGCTCCTCGACCTCGGCGCCCGCGTCATCAAGATCGAACGGCCCGATGGCGGCGACCTTTCGCGCCGGCTCTATCTCAGCGACACCGAGATCGGCGGCGATTCCACCATCTTCCACGCCATCAACCGGGCCAAGGAAAGTTTTGCCGTCGATCTGAAGAACGAGGACGACCTGAAAGCGCTGCGCGGGCTGCTCGCGAAAGCCGACGTGCTGATCCAGAATTTCCGGCCCGGCGTCATCGAACGGCTCGGCCTCGACTATGAGCATGTGCGCACGCTCAACCCGCGTTTGGTCTATGCCTCGATCAGCGGCTATGGCGAGGAAGGCCCATGGGTAAAGCGTCCGGGCCAGGACCTGCTTGCCCAGGCGCGCTCCGGCGTGATGTGGCTGAACGGCGACGAGGATCAGGGTCCGGTCCCATTCGGCCTGGCGATTGCCGACATGCTGGCTGGTGCTGCCTGCGCGCAAGGCATCCTCGCCACCCTGGTGCGGCGCGGCATCACCGGCGAAGGCGGCCATGTCGAGACCAGCCTGCTCGAGGCGCTGATCGACTTCCAGTTCGAGGTCCTGACGACACATCTCAACGACGGACGGCGCCTGCCGCGCCGCTCGTCCTTCCGCAGCGCTCACGCCTATCTGGCGGCGCCCTACGGCGTCTATCCGGCGAAGGACGGTTTCCTGGCGATCGCCATGACGCCGATCCCGAAACTGGCCGACCTGTTGGAGATCGAGGCGCTGGCGCCCTATCGCGACCAGCCGTCGACCTGGTTCACCGCCCGCGACGAGATCAAGGCGATCATCGCGCAACGCATCGCGCAGAAGTCGGTCGACGAATGGCTGGCGATCCTCGAGCCGGCCGACATCTGGTGCGCCAAGGTCCTGAACTGGAAGGAGATGCTGGAGAGCGACGGCTTCAAGGCGCTCGACCTCTTGCAGACCGTGACGCGCGAGGACGGTGTTGCGATCCACACCACCCGGTCGCCGCTGAGGGTCGACGGCGTGCGCGCCAAGGTCGAGCGGGCGGCGCCGCGCGTCGGCGAGCACAGCGCAAAGATCCGTAAGGAGTTCGGACTGTGACGTCGCTCAAAGGCATGACCTGGAGCCATCCGCGCGGCTATGATCCGATGGTCGCCTGCTCCCGGCTCTGGAAGGAAAAGACCGGCGTTTCGATCGAATGGGAGAAGCGCTCGCTGCAGGATTTCGAATCCTTTCCGGTCGAAGAGCTCGCCCGCGCCTATGACCTGATCGTCATCGATCATCCGCATGTCGGCCAGATCACCGCCGAGAAGTGTCTCGCGCCGCTCGACGTGCCGGGCCGCGAGGCGGACCGCGCGGCGCTGGCGAAGGGAAGTGTCGGCCGATCCTACCCAAGCTATACTTGGCAAGGACGGCAATGGGCCTTCCCTATCGATGCCGCGACCCAGGTGCAGGCCTGGCGTCCGGATTTGATCGAGGCCGCGCCGACATTCTGGACCGAAGTGCTGGAACTCGCCCAGCCGGGTCGCGTGCTTCTACCGCTCAGGCCGCCCCATTCGCTGATGTGTTTCTACACGCTTGCCGCCGATCTCGGCCGGCCATGCGTTGTCGACGGATCAGGCGACCTGGCCGATCCTGAGACCGGCGAGACCGCCTTCGAAATGCTGCGCGAGATCACGGCACTCGTCGATCCCGAATGCCTGACCATGGATCCGATCGCGGTGTTCGAGAAAATGGCCGAGGCCGGCTCGCGCATCGCCTGCGTGCCGCTGATCTATGGCTACGTTCCCTATGCGAAGGCCGAGTTCCGTCCGCACCGGCTTGCCTTTTGCGACATGCCTGTCGTGGGCGGCAACGGCCCGATCGGCTCCGCCCTCGGCGGCACCGGCATCGCCGTCTCAGCCTTCTCAAAGGCGAGCAAGGAAGCGATCGACTTCGCCTACTGGATCGCCAGCGGCGACGTGCAGCGCGGACCCTATGCCGCCGCCGGCGGCCAGCCCGGCCATGCAGCCGCCTGGGAGGACGAGGCCGTCAACGCCGCGACCGGCGACTTCTATCGCGCCACGCGGGCAACGCTGGAAGGCGCCTGGATGCGTCCGCGCCATGACGGCTACATGGCGTTCCAGCAGGCCGCGTCGGACCGCCTCAGCGAGGGCCTTGCCGGCAGGCAGGACGCACGCCGCGTCGTCGCCGACATCAATCGCCTGTTCCGAGAGAGTTTCGCGCCGGCCACCGCCGGCTAGTTTGACATTACAGCCGCCACAGCTTCTTCGCGTTACCGGACAAAAGCTTCGTGCGCTCGGTCTCGCTCGCGCCGGCAAGGAGCGCGTGCGTCGCCGCCACCCAGCCGAGCAGCCCGCCGCCCAGAGTGCAGACCGGCCAGTCGCTCCCCCACACGATGCGATCCCAACCAAAACTTCCGATCGTGTGCTCGACATAGGGCCGCAACATCTCGGCGGTCCAGGTCGCGGCATCGGCATAGGCGACGACGCCGGAAATCTTGCCGGCGACGTTGGGGCGCCGCGCGATCTCGGCGATCTGCTCACGCCAGGGGTGCTCGGCCTTGCCCTTGATGTCGGGCACGCCGCAATGGTCGAGCACGAATTGCACGTCCGGCGCTAGGTCGACGAGCGCGATCGCTTGGCTCATCTGCCTCGGCAGGACACAGAGGTCGAAGGTCAGCCCGCTGCCGGCGATGCGCCGGATGTTCTCGCGGAACAGGGCGCCCTCGGAGACGTCGTCGGGCACGACATGCAGCACGCGGCGGAAACCTTTGACGAAAGGATCCGCCTTCACCTTGTCCAGCCAGGATGCGAAGCCAGCCTCTTCAGGCCGGCACGAGACGATCGCGCCCCTCACCAGGCTGCTCGGCTCCTTCGACAATCCCTCGACGTGAGCCGTCTCGGCCTCGATATCAGCCGGGTCGACATCGACCTCCATGTGCAGCGCCAGCTCTATGCCCGCGCGGCGCGCCTCGGTGGCGTATTCATCCTGGGAAAAGTCGCGATCGAGCGCCGGCACCCCGGACAGCCATGGATAGCGCAGCGCCGCCTTGTCGATGAGATGCAGGTGCGTGTCGACGATCATGGCTTCCTCCCTTGTCGCGCTTATGCATGTCTCCCAAAACTGTGCAGCGGTTTTGCGGAAGCGACATGCATCAAAACATGGATTCGATCATTTCACGGGAGAATTCATCATTCAAATAAGAATTATATCCGCATCTGCATATCCGACCCGGCAAGCTGCGACAGCTTCGTCGCGGCCGCTTGAAGCAGGGCGATCGTCCTGGTGATGTCGGGCGCGGTCGGCGCATTGACCAGCGTGATATAGGGGATGGTGAGCGCAGCGATGCCTCGGCCATCGGAGCCGATCACCGGTGCCGACAGATTGTAGACACCGGCCGTCTGCAGCGAGGCCATCATCTCGTAGCCGCGCTCGCGCACCTGGTCGAGGCGGGCGAAGAAATCCGGCGACTGCTTCATCTCCTCATTGGTGCGCAGGTGCTCGGCGATCATCATCTCGCGTTCTTCCGGCGAGCGGAACGCCAAGAGCACATGGCCCGAGCCGGTGTCGAACAGGCTGATATGCGAGCCGACGCGGATCGAGATGCCCCAATAGTGCGGCGCCTCCTGCTGGGCGATAACCACGGCGTTGCCGCGGTCGAACACGACAAGCTGGTTCGCCTGCCACGACGTCTCGGCCAGTTCGCGCATGATCGAGGTTGCGTAGGAGACCAGCCTGCGCACCGGCGCATGCAGCTGGCCGAGCCCGAAGAGCTTCAGCGTCAGCGAATAGCGGTCACCGTCGGGCCGGGTCACGTAGCCGCGTTTCACCAGCCGGTCGAGCATCCGGTAGAACTCATTCGGGCTGCGGTCCAGCCGCTTGGCGATCTCGGCCTGCGTCAGGCCGCCATCGACGCTGGCCAGCAGCTCCAGAATGTCCAGCCCCTTGTCCAGAGCCGGCGCGCGATAGCGGTCTTCCTCGTCTTCCTGCACCGGATGCCTCTCTGGTGAATTTGTATCTTCATATACGCAAGAGCGCCTTCATTGGGAAGAAGTTTCGGCTTGACGACTTATGAATAATTTGTTTGCATATGAATGAAGCGGCAAGCTTCAGGTCATGACGGTCCATGGGCCGTCCAGGGAGGAATTCATGAACAGACTGCTTTCCGGCGTCGCCGCCGGCGCATTGCTCATGGCATCGGGCGCGGCATTCGCGGCCGATTTGCCGGGCAAGTTTCCCGGCGTCACCATCGACGCCAAGCTGATCGGCGGCCAGCAATACGAAAAGCTCTACGAGCGCATCGGCGAGTGGGAGAAGGCGACCGGCGCCAAGGTCAACGTCATCTCCAAGAAGAACCACTTCGATCTCGACAAGGAGATCAAGTCGGACATCGCCTCCAACTCGATCACCTGGTGCGTCGGCTCCAACCACACCTCGTTCGCGCCGCAATATCCGGGCATCTACACCGATCTCGCCAAGCTCTTGCCGAAGGAGGAGATCGACGCCTTCGTTCCGGCCAACATTGCCGCCGGAACGCTCGACGGCAAGCTGGTGATGCTGCCGCGCGCGCAGTTCGACGTCTCGGCGCTCTACTACCAGAAGAGCCTCTACCAGGACGAAGCCAAGAAGAAGGCCTACAAGGAGAAGTACGGCGAGGACCTCGCCCCGCCGGACACGTTCGACGAGATGGCGCAGCAGGCGGAATTCTTCGCCAGTCCGCCCGATTTCTACGGCACGCAATATGCCGGCAAGGAAGAAGCGATCAACGGCCGCTTCTACGAGATGCTGATCGCCGACGGCGGCGAATATCTCGACAAGGACGGCAAGCCGGCCTTCAACTCCGAAGCCGGCGTCAAGGCGCTCGACTGGTTCGTCAAGCTCTACAAGGCCAAGGCAGTGCCCGCCGGCACGACCAACTATCTGTGGGACGACCTCGGCCAGGGTTTTGCATCCGGCACCGTGGCGATCAACCTCGACTGGCCGGGCTGGGCCGGCTTCTTCAACGACCCGAAGTCGTCCAAGGTCGCCGGCAATGTCGGCGTCAAGGTGCAGCCCAAGGGCTCGTCCGGCAAGCGCTCCGGCTGGTCCGGCGCGCATGGCTTCTCGGTGACCGAGAACTGCGCCAGCAAGGAAGCCGCCGCATCGCTAGTCTGGTGGCTGACCAATGAGGACAGCCAGAAGCTGGAAGCCGCCGCCGGTCCGCTGCCCACCCGCACCAAGGTGTGGGAATGGGACCTCGAGCAGGCCAAGTCCGATCCTTACAAGACCGAAGTGCTGCAGGCCTTCCAGGAGGCCGCCAAGAACGCCTTCCCGGTGCCGCAGACGCCGGAATGGATCGAGATTTCCAACGCTGTCTATCCGGAATTGCAGGCGGCGATCCTCGGCGACAAGACTTCCAAGCAGGCGCTCGACGACGCGGCCGCCAAGGCGACGCAGATCCTCGAGGACGCGGGCAAGCTCTAATGCATGTCGCCCAAAAGTGCGCAGCGGTTTTGGGTGAACGACATGCATCGGAACAAAGGCTTAAAGCGCGTCGCTTGGAGTTCGTTTCGAAGCGACGCGCTTTAAGGACTATCCTCCCTGCGGCGCCGGTCACAAGGACCGGCGCCGCTTTGACTGATGCGGCCGCCATGCGATTCTATCGCGGGCCGCGCAACCATCTTTGGAACATTGCATGACGGCCAAGCGGCTATCCGCGCCAACCCTTCTCCTGCTGCCGGCCGTGCTCGTGCTGGCGGCGGTCGTGGTCGTGCCGCTCTGCCTGTCCTTCTATTCCAGCTTCACGCCGTTCAGGCTGACGCGCCCGGAGACCTTCTTCACCTTCATCGGCCTGCGCAATTATCGCAACATTCTGTCAGATGCGAATTTCTGGTGGGCCTTCGGCCGCACCGTGCTTCTGCTCACCATTGCGCTCAATCTCGAGATGCTGCTGGGGCTCGGTCTCGCATTGCTGGTCGAGAAAGCCAGTCGCGGCCAGCGGCTGCTGCGCACCATCATGATGTTCCCGATGATGTTCTCGCCGATCCTGGTCGGCTTCCAGTTCAAGTTCATGTTCAACGACAATATCGGCCTGGTGAACAACGCGCTGCAGTCGCTTGGGCTGACGCGGGATGCCATTCCGTGGCTGATCGAAGGCCATCTCGCCTTCATCGCCATCTCCATCGCCGAGATCTGGTCCTCGACCTCGATCTTCGCGATCCTGATCCTCGCCGGCCTGCTCGCCATGCCGAAGGAGCCGGTCGAGGCGGCGCGTGTCGATGGCTGCACGCCGTGGCAGACCTTCCGCTATGTGACCTGGCCCTTCATCATGCCCTTCGCCTACATCGCCATGACCATCCGCTCGCTCGACGTCGCGCGCGCCTACGACATCGTCAAGATCATGACCGACGGCGGCCCGGCCGGCCGCACGGAACTCTTATGGACGCTGGTCGCTCGCACCGCCTACAGCGATGCCCGCATGGGCGTGGCCAATGCGATGGCCTATTTCTCGATCCTGCTATCGATCGTCTTCACCGTCTATTTCTTCCGGAAGCTCGCCGCGGCGCGCACCCAGATCGGCGCGGAGTGGTGATGATGGACGCCAACGCA
This sequence comes from Mesorhizobium sp. LEGMi-168a, assembly GCF_058312955.1. Taxonomy (NCBI): domain Bacteria; kingdom Pseudomonadati; phylum Pseudomonadota; class Alphaproteobacteria; order Hyphomicrobiales; family Phyllobacteriaceae; genus Mesorhizobium; species Mesorhizobium sp. LEGMi-168a. Next base: position 244,865 of record NZ_JBZEGV010000006.1, on the reverse strand, counting down.
TCCGCCCGCCTGAAGCGCCGCGCTGGCGTCGTCGCGCACCGCGTCGGCCTGTTCCTCGCCATGCTTTTGATCTGCCTGCCCGGCATCTGGATCGTGCTGTCCTCGTTGCGGCCGACGGTCGAGATCCTGGCCAAGCCGCCGGTCTGGATTCCGCAACAGGTCTCGCTCGACGCCTACGTCGCCATGTTCAGCGGCGTCGGCAAGGGCGGCATTCCCGTCCTCGATTACTTCCGCAACTCGCTGATCATCTCGGTCACCTCGACCGTCATCGCCATCGCCATCGGCATGGCCGGCGGCTACGCCTTCGCGCGCTACCGGTTCCGCGGCAAGTCGGCGATGTTCCTCGGCCTGATGCTGACCCGCACCGTGCCCGGCATCGCGCTGTCCCTGCCGCTGTTCTTCGTCTATGCCCGGCTCGACATCATCGACACGCATTTCGGCCTGATCCTGGCCTATGTCGCGCTCAACGTGCCCTTCACCATCTGGCTGATCGACGGCTTCTTCCGCCAGGTGCCGAAGGATCTCGCCGAGGCCGCGCAGATCGACGGCTGCACGCGCTGGCAGGCCTTCTGGCAGGTCGAGTTTCCGCTCGCCGGACCGGGCATCGCGTCCGCCGGCATCTTCGCCTTCCTCACCTCCTGGAACGAGTTCGCGCTGGCCTCGCAGCTGACGCGCTCGATCAATTCGAAGACGCTGCCCGTCGGGCTGCTCGACTACACCGCCGAATTCACCATCGACTGGCGCGGCATGTGCGCGCTGGCCGTGGTGATGATCATTCCGGCGCTAATCCTCACTTTCATCGTCCAGAAACACCTCGTCGGCGGGCTGACCTCCGGCGCGGTGAAAGGTTGATCCGATGGCGATTGTCTCACTCAAGAAACTCACCAAACGTTACGGCAACATGGAGATCGTGCACGGCATCGATCTCGACGTCGCCGACCGCGAGTTCATCGCGCTGGTCGGGCCGTCGGGCTGCGGCAAGTCGACCACGCTGCGCATGATCGCCGGGCTGGAAGACATCTCCGGCGGCACGATCGAGATCGGCGACCGCGTCGTTAACGACCTGCCGCCGCGCTCGCGCAACATCTCGATGGTGTTCCAGTCCTACGCGCTTTATCCGCACATGACGGTACGCGAGAATCTCGGCTTCTCGCTGAAGATCGCCGGCGCGCCGAAGGAAGAAATGGACCGCCGCGTCGCCGAGGCGTCGGCCATTCTCGGCCTCGACGCGCTGCTCGAGCGCCGTCCTTCCCAGCTTTCCGGCGGCCAGCGCCAGCGCGTCGCCATGGGCCGCGCCATCGTGCGCGATCCCGACGTCTTCCTGTTCGACGAGCCGCTGTCGAACCTCGATGCCAAGCTGCGCACCCAGATGCGCACCGAGATCAAGAAGCTGCATGCCAAGGTGAAGTCCACCGTCATCTACGTGACCCACGACCAGGTCGAGGCGATGACGCTGGCCGACCGCATCGTCATCATGCGCGACGGCTATATCGAGCAGGTCGGCACGCCGGACGAAGTCTTCCAGCGCCCGGCGACGCGCTTCGTCGCGGGCTTCATCGGCTCGCCGCCGATGAACCTGCAGGAGGCGACCGTTGACGACGGTAAGGTTGTTTTCGCCAGCGGCCAGAGCCTGCCGTTGCCCGGCCGTTTCAAGGCCAGGGTGAGCGCCGGCGACAAGGTGGTGTTCGGCCTGCGCCCCGACGATCTCTATCCGGCCGGCCACGGCCTGCATTCGGGCGACGCGGCGGACGTCCACGAGATCGAGCTGCCGGTGACCGTGACCGAGCCGCTCGGCAACGAAACGCTGGTGTTCGCCGAATTCGACCGCCGCGACTGGGTCTCGCGTATGCTGAACCCCAAACCGTTGAAGGCTGGCGACCGAGTCGTAATGCACTTCGACCTGTCGCAGGCGCATCTCTTTTCCGCGGAAACCGGCAAATCGCTGAGGAGCTGACGATGGCCAAGATCGAGAAAGTCGAGCTTTCAATGGTCGATCTGGTGCCGAAGGTGAAGCGCACCGACGCCATCCAGAGTTTTGTCAGCCAGGAGACGCCGATCGTCACCATCACCGATGCCGACGGCGCGGTCGGCATGGGCTACTCCTACACGATCGGCACCGGCGGCTCTTCGGTGATGCGGCTTCTGGCCGACCACCTCGCGCCGCGCCTCATTGGCCAGGACGCCGACCGGATCGAGGCGATCTGGCACGATCTCGAATTCGCCACCCATGCCACGACCATCGGCGCGATTACGGCAATCGCGCTCGCGGCAATCGACACCGCGCTCTGGGACCTTCGGGCGAAAAAGCAGAAGCTGCCGCTCTGGAAACTTGCCGGCGGCGCCAAGGACCGCTGTCCGCTCTACACCACCGAAGGCGGCTGGCTGCACATCGAGACGGCAGCACTTGTCGCCGACGCGCTGGCCGCCAAGGCGAAAGGCTTCACCGGATCCAAGGTCAAGATCGGCAAGCCGCACGGCTCGGAGGACTTCGCCCGTCTTTCGGCGGTGCGCAAGGCGGTCGGCGACGGCTACGAGATCATGACCGACTGCAACCAGGGTTTCACCGTCGATGAAGCCATCCGGCGCGCCGAGCGGCTGCGCGATCTCGATCTCGCCTGGATCGAGGAGCCGTTGCCCGCCGACGACATCGACGGCCATGTGCGGCTGTCGAATTCGACTGCGACGCCGATTGCCGTTGGCGAGTCGCTTTATTCGATCCGCCATTTTCGCGAATATATGCAGAAGGGTGGCTGCAACATCGTCCAGGTCGATGTCGGCCGCATCGGCGGCATCACGCCCTGGCTGAAGGTGGCGCATATGGCGGAAGCCTTCGACATGCCGATCTGCCCGCATTTCCTGATGGAGCTGCATGTCAGCCTGGCCTGCGCGGTGCCGAACGGCAAATATGTCGAGTACATTCCGCAGCTGGACGAATTGACGGGCAACAAGATGGTGATCGAGAACGGCCATGCGCTGGCGCCGAGCGAACCGGGCCTCGGCATCGATTGGGATTTCGATGCGCTCAAGGCGCGCAGCATCGCCGAATTCAGCGTCACCGTCACCGAACGGAGGGATTGAGATGCAGCGCATGGGCATGGTGCTCGGCCTGAAGCCGGAGAAGGTCGAGGAATATGTGCGCCTGCACGCCGCCGTCTGGCCGGACGTGCTGAAGATGATCTCGGCCTGCAACATCAGGAACTACTCGATCTATCTCAAGCGGCCGGAGAACCTGCTGTTTTCCTATTTCGAATATCATGGCACCGACTATGCTGCCGACATGGCCAGGATGGCCGCCGATCCGAAGACCCAGGAATGGTGGGCGGTGTGCATGCCTTGCCAGGAGCCTTTGCCGACAAGGCAGGAGGGCGAATGGTGGGCGATGATGGATGAAGTCTTCCACCATGACTGATGCCTTCGACCCTCGATCGCTGGCGCAGTCCTGGCCAGCGCCTGCAAAGCCTCGCCCGATCGTCATCTTCGGCGCCGGCTCGATCGTGGGCGATGCGCACTTTCCGGCCTATCGCAAGGCCGGCTTTCCGGTTGCGGGCCTCTACGATCCGGACCATGCCAAGGCCGAAAAACTGGCCGAGCAATGGGGCGTGACGGCGTTCCGCTCGGTGGATGAGGCGGCGGCGAAGGACGCGATTTTCGATCTGGCAACGCCGCCGGGCCGGCACGCCGAGGTGCTGAAGGCCCTGCCCGACGGCGCGGTTGCATTGATCCAGAAGCCGATGGGCAACTACCTCGGCGAGGCGACCGAGATCCTTGAAATCTGCCGCACCAAGAAACTCAAGGCTGCAGTCAATTTCCAGCTTCGCTTCGCGCCGATGATGCTGGCGCTGAAGGACGCCATCGCCAAGGGCTGGCTGGGCGAGGTCGTCGACTTCGACGCCTGGCTGGCGCTCGCCACGCCGTGGCAGCTCTGGGAATTCCTGCTCACGGCGCCGCGCGTCGAGATCGCCATGCATTCGATCCATTATCTCGACCTGATCCGGCAGCTCCTCGGCGACCCCAAGGGCGTGCACGCGAAAACCCTCGGCCATCCCAAACACAAGGTCGCGCAGACCCGCACCAGCGCCATCCTCGACTATGGCGACACGGTGCGCTGCGCGCTCTCGATCAACCACGACCACAAGTTCGGTCGCCGGCACCAAGCTTGCGAGTTCCGCATCTGCGGGACGGAAGGCGCGGCCTGGCTGCAGCTCGGCGTCAATCTCGACTATCCGCGTGGTGAGCCCGACATGCTGGAGATATTCCCGAAGGGCGGCTCCGACTGGATTAAGGTGCCGCTGTCGGGCGCCTGGTTCCCGGACGCTTTTGTCGGGCGCATGGCCAATGTCCAGCGCTTCGCGTCGGGCGAGGACAGCGAATTGGTCAGTTCCGTCGAAGATGCCTGGAACACAATGGCGCTGGTGGAAGCCGCCTATCGATCGAGCGCCGCGCCGGCGACGCCGCTGGCCGAGAAACCGTAAGGAACGGCATGGAACAGGTCACTTATTTCGAGGACTATGAGATCGGTTCGTCGCGGCTCACCAGCGGCCGCACGATCACCGAGACCGATTTCGTCGTCCATGCCGGCCACACCGGCGATTTCTTTCCGCACCACATGGACGCCGAGTTCATGAAGACGACGTCCTTCGGCCAGCGCATCGCGCATGGCACGCTGGTGTTTTCGGTGGGCGTCGGCCTGACGGCGAACGTGATCAACCCTGTCGCCTTCTCCTACGGCTATGACAGGCTGCGTTTCATCAAGCCGGTGTTCATCGGCGACACGATCCGCACGCGCACGACGATCGCCGCCAAGGAAGACGATCCGAAACGGCCGGACTCCGGCCGCGTCATCGAACGCGTGGAAGTTTTGAACCAGCGCGACGAGGTCGTGCTGGCCGCGGACCACATCTATATCGTCGAGCGGCGCCCCCGGCTCGGCTGAAAGACGGAGAAAAACATGGCTGATCTGACAGGCAAGGTGGTGGTCGTCACGGCTGCCGCACAAGGAATCGGTCGGGCGAGCGTGCTGGCTTTTGCGAGGGCCGGCGCTACCGTCCACGCCACCGACATCAACGAGGCGGTTCTGGCCGAACTCGCCAAGACGCCCGGCATCAATACCCGCACGCTCGATGTGCTGAACGACGAGGCTGTGAAAACTGCCTTCACCGAAATCGGCCGCGTCGACGCGCTGTTCAACTGCGCCGGCTTCGTCCATTCGGGTTCCATCCTGGAGATGAAGGACGAGGACCTCGACTTCGCCTTCAATCTCAACGTGCGCGCCATGATCCGCACCATCCGCGCCGTGCTGCCCGGCATGCTGGAGCGCGGCGATGGCGCCATCATCAACATGTCGTCGGTCGCGGGCGCGCCGAAGGGGGTGCCGAACCGCTTCGCCTATGGCGTGACCAAGGCGGCCGTGATCGGCCTCACCAAGTCGATCGCCGCCGACTATGTCGCCAGGGGAATCCGCTGCAACGCGATCTGCCCGGGCACGGTGGAAAGCCCGTCGCTCGAAAGCCGCATGCGCGCGCAGGGCGATTACGAGGCCGCCCGTTCTGCCTTCATCGCCCGCCAGCCGATGGGAAGGCTGGGCACGGCGGAAGAGATCGCCGATCTCGCCGTCTATCTCGTCGGCGCTACCTACACCACCGGACAGGCCTATAATATCGACGGCGGCTGGTCGATCTGATGAGGCAACGAGCATGACCCGCATTACCGATCTTCGCGTCTTCGACCTTCGCTTTCCGACGTCTCAAAGCCTCGACGGCTCGGATGCGATGAACCCCGACCCGGACTATTCCGCGGCTTACGTCATCCTCGACAGCGACGTCCCGTCACTGAAAGGCCACGGTCTCACCTTCACCATCGGCCGCGGCAACGAGATCTGCTGCGCGGCGATCGAAGCGTTGCGCCACCTGGTTGTCGGGCTCGACCTCGACTGGGTCAAGGAGGACCCCGGCCGTTTCTGGCACCACGTCACCGGCGACAGCCAGTTGCGCTGGATCGGCCCGGACAAGGGCGCCATGCACCTTGCCGTCGGCGCGGTGGTCAATGCGGTCTGGGACCTCTGGGCGAAGGAAGCCGGCAAGCCGGTCTGGCGGCTGGTCGCCGAGATGAGCCCGGAGGAGATCGTGCGGATCGTCGACTTCCGCTATATCACCGACGCGATCACGCCGGCCGAAGCGCTGGAGATTCTGAAGAAGGCCGAGACCGGCAAGGCCGAGCGCATCGCCACGCTCGAACGCGAAGGCTATGCCTGCTACACCACCTCGGCCGGCTGGCTCGGCTATCCCGACGACAAGCTGAGGCGGCTCTGCCAGGAAGCGGTCGACCAGGGTTTTAATCACATCAAGCTGAAAGTGGGCCGCGACCGCGCCGACGACATCCGCCGCCTCAGGATCGCTCGCGAGGTGATCGGTCCGGACCGTTACCTGATGATCGACGCCAACCAGGTCTGGGAGGTCGACCAGGCGATCGACTGGCTGGGCGATCTCGCCTTCGCCAAGCCGTTTTTCATCGAGGAGCCGACCAGCCCGGATGACGTCGCCGGCCATGCCAAGATCCGCAAGGCCGTGGCGCCGATCAAGGTCGCGACCGGCGAGATGTGCCAGAACAGGATCATGTTCAAGCAGTTCATCGCCGGCGGCGCCATCGACGTCGTGCAGATCGATTCCTGCCGCATGGGCGGGCTCAACGAGGTGCTGGCCGTGTTGCTGATCGCGGCCAAGTTCGGCCTGCCGGTCTGGCCGCATGCTGGCGGAGTCGGCCTCTGCGAATATGTCCAGCATCTCTCGATGATCGACTATGTCGCCGTCTCAGGCACCAAGGAGGGGCGGGTGATCGAATATGTCGATCACCTGCACGAGCATTTCCTCGAGCCCTGCGTCATCGAGAATGCGGCCTACATGCCGCCGGCGGCGCCGGGCTTCTCGATCGAGATGAAGCCGGATTCCATCGCCGCTTACCAATTCCGCGGTTGAATGCGATGCCGTACGCAGGCGATCAGGCCTGCGTTAGGGCATCGCATCTTCAACCGTTCAGGCGAAGCTCGGCGTGATCAGCGTCAATCGACCTCGACGGCAAACACCGAGACGCAATCGCCGGCCTTGACCAGGCCTGGGAAATGACGCGCGGCCAGCAGGCCCGACATCCTGGCCTTGATTTCCTGCGGCGCCATGCCGGTGCGGCCGGTCGAATGGATGCACGCCACGACTTGGCCCTCATTCACTTTCTCGCCGAGATCGATCATGGTCTCGATCATGCCGTCGTCCTCGGCGAAAGCGAAGCAATCGCCGGAGGGCATATCCAGCCACTGGGTTCTGCCCTTCTCGACCGCACCGGAAGCAATGCCGGCATGGCGAAGCACGTTGAGCACGCCGCGCCGGGCGATCCGCACCGTCTCGGCCCGCGATGTCCCGCCGCCGCCGAGCTCGGTGGTGACGAAGACCTTGCCCATCTCCTCGGCCGCCGTGTCGTACATGCCGACCGCATCGATCTCGGTCATGCGCATCGAGAACGGCGCCGAGAAAGCCTCGACAGCGGCGAAGGCCTTCTTTTCCTGCGCCTTGTCCGACAGCGTGTGCGCTGCGCAGAACGGCACGAAGTCCAGCGTCTTTCCGCCGGAGTGGAAGTCAAACACGATGTCCGCCCGCGGCAGCAGTTCGCGCTGGAAATAATCGGCGATCTTTTCGGTCACCGTGCCGTCGGGACGACCGGGGAAAGAGCGGTTCATGTTGCCCTTGTCGATCGGCGAGGTGCGGGTGCCAGAACGAAACGCCGGATAGTTCATCGCCGGCACGATGATGACCGTGCCGGAGACATCCTTCGGGTCGAGGGTGCGGGCGAGCTCATAGAGCGCCAACGGCCCCTCATATTCGTCGCCGTGATTGCCGCCTGTAAGCAGCGCCGCCGGCCCCTTGCCGTTGCGGATCACGCAGATCGGGATCATCACCGAACCCCAGGCGGAATCGTCGCGGCTGTAAGGCAGGCGCAGGAAGCCGTGCTGGACGCCGTCTCGCTCGAAATCGACGGTCGGCGTGATCGGCGATGGACGCAATGCTGACATCGGCTCAGTCCTTCACGAACAGCTTGCGCGGCACATTGGCCAGGCATTCGACGCCGGTCTCGGTGATCAGGATCGACTCGGTGATCTCCAACCCCATCGTCTCCAGCCACAGGCCGGTCATGAAATGGAACGTCATGCCGGGCTTGAGCTCGGTGCGGTCGCCGGGGCGCAGGCTCATCGTGCGCTCGCCCCAGTCCGGCGGATAGGAAATGCCGATCGGGTAGCCGGTGCGGTTGTCCTTGACGATGCCGTATTTCTTCAGCACCGCGAAGAAGGCATTGGCGATGTCTTCGCAGGTGTTGCCGGGCTTCGCGGCGGCGAGACCGGCCTCCATGCCCTCCAGCGTCGCCTTCTCGGCATCGAGGAAGGCCTGCGTCGGCTTGCCGAGGAAAACCGTGCGCGACAGCGGGCAGTGGTAGCGGTTATAGCAGCCGGCGATCTCGAAAAACGTGCCCTCCCCCGCCTTCATCGGCTGGTCGTCCCAGGTGAGATGCGGCGCCGAAGCATCGGCGCCTGACGGCAGCAGCGGCACGATCGCCGGATAGTCGCCGCCAATACCCTCGACGCCGCGCGTGCCGGCATCGTAGATCTCGGCGACCAGATCGCATTTGCGCATGCCGACTTCTATCTTGTCGACGATGCGCTGGTGCATGGCCTCGACGATGCGGGCGGCGTTGCGCATGTAGTCGATCTCGGTCGGGCTCTTCACGGCGCGCTGCCAATTGACCAGCGCGGTGGCGTCGACGAAACGGGCGTTGGGCAGATGCTTCTGCAGCGAGGCGAAGGCGGCGGCGGAGAACCAGTAATTGTCCATCTCGACGCCGATGGTGAGCTTGTCCCAGCGGCGCTCGGCAAGCACGCTGGCGAGATAGTCCATCGGATGCCGCTCGGTCGACTGCACATAATGGTCGGCATAGCCGATGATGTTGTCGTGGGCGAGATAGGCGGTGCGCTTGGCGCCGTTGGCGTCCTGGCCGCGGCCGTACCAGACCGGCTCGCCCGAAGGCGGCACGATGACCGCTTGATGCACATAGAACGACCAGCCGTCATAACCGGTCAGCCAGGCCATGTTGGAGGGATCGCTGACGATCAGCAGATCGACCCCCTTGGCCTCCATGGCTTTCCGCGTCTTGGCGAGGCGATCGGCAAATTCGCTTCGCGAGAATTTGAGATTAGGCTGCATTGTTCTTGGTCCTCGTTTGTTGGGCCTATTTCTGTTTGAGCGTGATCTTTTCGGAAAACCGGTTCCCACTTTTCCGGATCACGCTCTGGCCAGGTATCAGCTTTCAAAAATCGTTCCGGCCTTGGCCGCCCGCGCGCGGTCGCGGGCTAAGGTGGCGATCGCAGTGTCCTGCACGCCGGTCCCGGTGAGGTCGGCGATGGTGATGTCGTCGGCCGAGCGTCGTCCGTGCTTTTTCCCGGCTATGATCTGGCCAAGTTCGGTGACGTCGGCATCGGCGGCCATCACGCCTGCTTCGATGGCATGGTGGAGTTCGCCGAGACGCCGCGTCTGCTTCGCGCTGTCGGCGACGTAGAGATCGGCCATGCGCAGGATCGCCGGCGCGATCTCGTTCTTGTGCTCGGCGTCCGAGCCCATGGCGGTGATATGCTGGCCTGCAGAAACAAAGCCGGCCTTGATCAGCGGCTCGGTCGAAGGCGTGGTGGTGACGATGATGTCGGCCTCGGCTGCCGCATTCGCCGCATCCGGCTCAGCCCGTACCATGATGCCCAGCTTCTCGCGCAAGCGGGCGGCGGTTGCCTCGGCCTTGGCGGCGTCGCGCGCCCAGATGCGCGCTTCCGCGATCGGCCTGACCAGGCGCAAGGCTTCCAATTGCAGGCTAGCCTGCAAACCTGCGCCGAAGATCGCCGCTACGGTGGAGTCTTCGCGCGACAAATGCTTGGCCGCGACCGCGCCGGCGGCGGCTGTCCGGACATCCGTGAGATAGCCATTGTCGAGCAGCAGCGCCTCGACCACACCGGTCTTTGCCGAAAGCAGCACCATCATGCCGCCGCCGCTCGGCAGGCCGAGCTTCGGATTGTCGAAGAAGCCGGAGCTTATCTTGACGGCGAAGCCGTCTATGCCGGGCACGTAGGCGGACTTCACGTCGACCTCGCCGCGATGCTCGGGAATGTCGAGCCGCAGAATCGGTGGCATCGCCACCGGCATCGTGGCCAAAGCCCTGAAGGCATTCTCGACACAGGCAACCGCATCGAGATCGAGCGTCACGATCTTGCGCAGTTCCGTTTCGGTGAGGATGGTCATCCGGCTCATGCAGTATGCTCCATCAATGCAGCGTCGCCGCAAACAATCCGGCGATGCAGGCTCATGTCGATGTTGCGGCCGGAGAGGACGAGCACGGTGGGGCCGTTCGCTTTCACTTTTCCGGAAAGCAGCGCGCCAATGCCGACAGCGCCGGCGCCTTCGACGATCTCGCGTTCCTGCTCATAGGCGTGGCGGATGCCGGCCGCGATCTCGTCCTCGGCAAGCAGGATGACATCGTCGAGCAGTCTGCGGCACATGGCAAAAGTCAGTTGGTTGTCGAGACCGATGCCGCCGCCGAGCGAGTCCGCAAGCGTCGGCAGTTCCTCGACCTGCACGGGCCGGCCGGCATCTAGGCTTGCCTTCATCGCGGCGCCGCGCGCCATCGAGATGCCGATGACTTTCGTGGCCGGGCTCACGCCCTTGACGGCCGCGGCAACACCGGCTGCCAATCCGCCGCCGGAGAGTGGCACCAGTACGGCTACGGCGTCCGGAACCTGCTCCATGATCTCGAGCCCCAGCGTGCCTTGCCCGGCGATGATGTCCGGGTGGTCGAAGGGCGGCAGCATGACCAGCCCCTCCTCCGCCACCAGCCTGTCGACCTCCTGCTGGGCATCGTCCTGGCTGTTGCCGACGATGCGGATCTCCGCGCCGAGGCGGTGGATGGCGTCGAGCTTGTTTTCGGGCACCAGCCTCGACATGCAGATTACCGCGCGCATACCTTCGAGCTTTGCCGCGTGAGCGAGCGCGCGGCCGTGATTGCCGGTCGACGCCGCGACCACGCCACGCGATCTTTCCTGCGGGCTCAACGCGGCGATGGCGTTGGACGCGCCGCGCAGCTTGAACGCGCCTGTGGTCTGGTGGTGCTCCAGCTTGAGGTGGACGGGATGGCCGGCACGGTCCGAGAGGCTTTGCGACAGCACGGCGGGCGTCCGCTCGACGTTGCCGGCAATGCGTTCGCGGGCGACACGAATGTCCGAAAGGGAGATGGCGCGCGTCACGGAGCGACCCCCTCTGGCCTGTCGGCCATCTCCCCCTCGAAGGGGGAGATCAGCAGCTTCGGCGCCGTCGCTCTTCCTGCGACTTCAGTGATTGGCGAAAGCCGAGCAACAGCGAATCTCCCCCCTTGAGGGGGAGATGGCCGGCAGGCCAGAGGGGGTCGCTCGTGCACGCAGGACATGATCTTACTGTCCAAGCCGCTTCGTCATCAGCCGGCCGAACTCCGGCCGCGGTGTGTCGTCGCCGCAGAGCCGCAGGCAGTTCCAGGCGCTGGCCTGGTTGCTGGTGACGACCGGGTGGCCGATCGCCTCCTCCATGCCTGGAACGGCAAGCGCGGCGCGCAGCGCCGTGCACGAAACGAACAACGCGTCGGCCTGAGCATGCGTTGCCTTGCGCGCCAGTTCGACAAGCGAAGCCGGCTTGATCCGCGCCATCTCGCGATCGTCCTCGAAGCCGAGGCAGGTGAAGCTCTCGATATCGAAACCGTGCGCGGCGAAATAGGTTGCCATCGGCCGGCTGGTCTCGACGGTGTAAGGGGTCAGAATGCTGATCCGCTTCACGCCGAAAGCGTTCAGGCCGCGAACGCCCGCCATGGGTGGCGTGACCACTGGAACGTTTGGCTTGGCGGCCTGGATCGCGGCTTCGATCTCGGCATCGCCGATCACCACGGAAGCCGAGGTGCAGGAGTAGCAGATGGCGTCAAGCGGCTCGTCCGGCAGGATGAGCGCAGCACCTGCCGAAAGCGATGGCTGCATCTTGCGCAGGTTTTCCGGCGTCGTCGGGTTGGCATAGGGAATGCGCGCGACATAGACGCCGATCCGCTCGCTCGCCACCATGCGGCGGAAGTCGACCTCGCTGGTATGGTCGGTGGCCAAAGCGATCAGGCCGACGCGTTTTTCCAGCGGGCGCGCATCGAGAGCGGGCCGGCTCGGCGCGAGCCGGATTTCGGGCAATGCTTTCATGACTTTCATCTTTCGATCCTGCCGTAGCGGTGCTCCAGCCAGCGCAAGAGCACGACGGAGCAGAGGCTGATGACGAGGAAGAAGGCGCCGACCAGCGTCATCGGCTCGATGTAGCGGTAGTAGGTGTTGGCGACGCTCTTGGCCTGGTTCATCAGCTCTAGCACGGTGATCGCCGAAAGCAGCGGCGTCTCCTTGAACATGGCGATGAAGTAGTTGGCCAAGGCCGGGATCATCGGCGGGATCGCTTGCGGCAGGATGATGTGCGTCCAGGTGTGGGGGCCGCTGAGATTGCAGGCCTTGGCGGCCTCCCACTGGCCGCGCGGCACATTGTCGATGCCGGCGCGATAGACTTCGGCCGTGTAGGTGCCGTAGTGCAGGCCGAGCCCGATGACGCCCGCTACCAGCGGCGGCAACAGGATGCCGATATCGGGCAGCACGTAGAAGATGAAATAGAGCTGCACCAGGAGCGGCGTGCCGCGGATGAATTCGGCGAACCAGCCGACGCTGCGCGCCACGGCCCGGTTCGGCGAACGCCGCGCCAGCGCGATGGCCAGGCCGACGATCGCCGCCAGGACCGAGCCGAGCACCGTCGCCAGGATGGTGATCTTCACGCCCTGGATCAGGGTCGGCATGATCTCGCGGACGAAATTCCAATCCCAGTCCATCAGTTGGCCCATTCCATCAGACACGCACTCCGTCGACGCCGCGCGCCATGCGGCGCTCCAGCGAGCGCACGCCCCAGGAGAGGATGAGGGCGAGCACGAAATAGATGACGAGCACCGAGACGAAGGGCATCAGCGTGCTGCCGGTCTGCGAGCGCACCACCTGCGCCTGGAAGGTGAGATCGGCGAGCGAGATCAACGACACGACCGACGTCGCCTTGAGCAGCTCGATGGCGTTGTTGCCGAAGGTCGGCAGCATGACCAGCAGCGCCTGCGGCAGGATGACGTGGCGCATGCCTTGCCAGCGGCCGAGGTTGAGCGCCGTGCAGGCCTCGTATTGCTCGCGGCCGATCGACAGGATGGCGCCGCGCACGACTTCCGCCGCATAGGCGCCGACATTGAGGCCCAGCGCCAGCACGCCGGCCTGCAGCGGCGTCAGCGACAGGCCGGCGAAGGGCAGCACGAAATAGGCCCAGAACAGCTGCACGAAGATCGAGGTGCCGCGGAAGAACTCGATGTAGGTCGTGGCGAGCGCCCGCACGATGAAGAAGCGCGACACGCGGCCCATGCCGGCGAGGAAAGCCATGACGAGCGCGAGCACCGATCCCATCAGCGTCAGCTCGATGGTGACAAGCGCTCCCTGCAATATCAGGCCGAGATAGCCGGACCACTGGGTCATGAATTAGAGGTTTCCAACGTTTGGTCTTGGCCCTTCTCCCTGTTCAGAGGGACGAAGATTGCCGGTTTACCCCCCGTAGCTGCAGCGCAGCTGCTGCGGAGTACGAGCAGGCAGATGAGGGGCAGCACTAACCTTGAATCGCTTGGCGCTGCCCCTCATCCGTCACTTCGTGACACCTTCTCCCCGTTGAACGGGGAGAAGGCAGAAGTTGCGTTCTACTTCGCCGCGCAGAGCTTCTCGCGCGTCGTCGACATCGCCGCCTTGGCGGAGAAGCCATAGGGCTCGATGATCTTGGCGAACTCGCCGGACTTCTTCATCTTGGCGAGCTCGACGTCATAGGCATCGCGCAGCGCCTCGTCGCCCTTCTTGAAGGCGGCGCCGTCGCAATAGACCGGCGCGCCCTGCACTGGCGCGATCACTTCGAGGTTCGGATCGTTGGCCTTCTTGATCAGGTCGTTGATCGACAGAACGGGCAGCGAATAGGCGTCGATGCGACCGTCCTGCACCATCTTCAGGCCGCTCTGGCCGTCCGGCACAACGATGACGCGATCGCGCGGCACGCCGGCGTTGAGCGCCAGCTTCTCCTCGGTGCCGCCGCCCGGCGCACCGACGGTGGCGGAAGTATCCTTGGCGATATCCTCATAGCTCTTGAAGCCCTTCGGATTGCCCTTCTTCACCAGCATCGCCTCCGCATCGCAAAGCACCGGCTCGGAATAGGCGACCGCCGCGCAGCGCTCCGGCTTCATGAACAGGCCGGCGGTGACGACGTCGAAGCGACCGGCCTGCAGGCCGGGGATCATGGCGCCATACTCGGAGATGGAGGCGACGATGTCGTTGACGCCGAGGCGCTTGAAGATCTCGCGCGCCACGTCCGGCGCCGCGCCCGAAACCTTGCCGTCGGCGGCCACCGCCGTGTAGGGCGGCTCATTGGCGATGGCGACGCGGGCGAAGCCTTGCCCCTTGAGCTGCTCGAGCTTGGCGTCGTCGGCCGAACGGGCACCGGAGGCGAGCAGCATTGCGCTTACTGCGAGACCGGCGACGCCAGCCAGAATGACAAGTTTCTTCATCGTTCCCAACTCCTTGTTCTCTTCTTGGTTTGCTCGGTTCGGTGCGGCCTTCCCGCCGCCCGTTTCTGGTTTTCGGGACGGCTTCGCCGCCCTTGGGCATAGCGGTCAGACGCGATGTCCAGCCGCGATGATCTTCTTCAGGAAGCTCTGCGTTCGCTCTTGCTTTGGATGGCGGAAAATCTCGTCGGGCTTGCCTTCCTCGACGATCCTGCCGCGGTCGAAGAACAGCACCCGGTCGGCGAAGTCATGGGCAAAGCCCATCTCGTGGGTGACGAGCAGCATCGTCATGTCGGTCTCGGCGGCGAGCTTGCGCATGACGTTGAGCACCTCCTCGACGAGCTCCGGATCGAGCGCCGAGGTGACTTCGTCGAACAGCATGATCTTGGGCGAGAGCGCCAGCGCCCGGGCGATCGCCACGCGCTGCTTCTGGCCGCCCGAAAGCTGCGCCGGCATGCTCTTCGCCTTGTCAGCCAGCCCGACCATGTCGAGCAGCTCCATCGCCCGCTTCTCGGCGGCGGCGCGCGAAACGCCCTTGGTCAGCATCGGCGCCAGCGTCACGTTGTCCATGACGCATTTGTGCGGAAACAGGTTGAACAGCTGAAAGACCATGCCGATCTTCTGGCGCATCTTGGCGAGATGCCGCTCGTCGGCCGGCAGCAGTTGGCCATTGCGTTCCATGTGATAGAGCTGCTCGCCGTCGATCTGAATGTGGCCGCCGTCGATCTTCTCCAGCGTCATCAGGATGCGCAGGATCGTCGTCTTGCCGGAGCCGGACGGACCGATTAGCGCCAGCTTCTCGCCGGGCATGACCTGCATCGACAGACCGTCCAGCACCTTGAAGGCACCGAAGCTCTTCGAAATTGCGTCAACCTTGATGATGGGTGCGGGCAATCCATTTCCCCGTTCTGGAGAAGTCTATGCCCTTAACGATGCGAAACGCGCCAAATCATGTCAATTAGGAAAATAATATCATGACAATATTTTCCAGTACGGCACCATTTCAGGGCAATCTGCGCTCCGATTGGGCATCAGATGGCGAGCAGGAGATGTTCCGGATCGCCGAGCAACAGCTTGGCCACAACGCTCAAGCCCGCGCGCAGTTCCCCCTCGGTGGTCGATCCCAGCGAGATACGCACGGCGGGATGCCAGGGCGTCTCGGCGATACGGAACGAAGTGCCCGGCGCGATCGCCACGCCGCGCAGGCGCGCCTGTGCGACAAAGCTCTCCTCCGCGCGATCGCCCGGCAGCTCGAGCCAAAGATGCAGCCCGTCGCGATGGACGCGGTAGTCGACGCCCGTCAGCACTTCTGCGGCGATCTCCTGCCGTCGTCTCAGCGCCCCGCGCTGCCAGGTGACCAGCTCCATCGCCGTGCCGTCATTCACCCAGCGCGTCGCGATCTCCGCCACCATCGGCGTCGCCATCCAGTTCGAGACGAGATGGCGGTTGGCGACGGCCGCGACGTAGCGGTCCGGCACCGCGAGATAGCCGATGCGCAGTCCGGGCACGGTGATCTTGGTGAATGAGGTGACGTAGAGCGTTCGCTCGGGCGCAAAGGCGGCGACAGCCGGCGGCCGGCCTTCGACCAGCGGCCCAAGCACGTCGTTCTCGATGATGGCGATGTCATGCTTGCGCGCGACCGCCGCGATCTGCTCGCGCCGCGTGGCGTCCATCAGGGTCGCCGTCGGGTTGATCACCGAGGGCTGGACAAAGACGGCGCGGATGTCTGAGAGACGGCATGCCTCGTCGAGCGCTTCGGTGATGAGGCCGTTGTCGTCGATCGGCAGGCCTTCGAGATTGAAGCCGAGATAACGGGCAAGCGGCACCAGCGTGTGGTGGCCGATCGCTTCGGTGGCGACCGTCGAGCCGGGCGGCGCCACACTCATTAGCGCCACGGTCATGCCGGCGGTGGCGCCGTTGGTGAGGCTGACGTTCTGCGGCGAGGCTTCGAGACCGCAAAGCTTCAGCCACTCGACCGCGACCGCGCGATGGCGCGGAAACACCATGTTCGGCCGGAACGACAGCGCCGAACTCGACGGCAGATTCTCGGCCAGCCAGCCCAACGCCTGCTTCAGCTTCTCCAGATGCATCGGCTCGCAGACCGGTTTCAGGATGGAGAGGTCGATGACCTCGCCCAGCCGTTCCGGAAGATAGGGCGGCTCCGGCTCGCGCCGCTGTGTCTGGACGAAGCTGCCGCGCCCGACCTCGCCGGAAATCAGCCCCCGGCGGATCAGCTCCTCATAGGCACGGCTGACGGTCTGCACCGACAGTTTCAGATCGTCCGCAAGCCGGCGGTGCGTCGGCAGCCGCGCGCCATTGGCGAGCCGCCCGTCATGGATCGCGCGCGCGAACTGGTCGGCCAGCGAGAGATAGGCGGGTCGTCGGATGAGAGCAGGATCTGGCTGCCATAATGTCATGACTTATTAGAGATCGAAATCAGTGCAATTGACAATCGAAATAATGCATCGTCATGGTGTCCTGAACAAAAAGCGGATCAGGCATGGCGGCAGCGAAACTCGACCCGATCGACCTCAGGATACTCGACGCCATCCAGCGCGACGGGCGCATCACCAAGCTGGCGCTGGCCGAGAAGGTCGGCCTGTCGCCGACGCCCTGCTGGATGCGGCTGCGCAAGCTGGAGAAAGCCGGCATCGTTTCGGGCTACCACGCCGCGATCGCCATGCGCATGATCGCGCCAGTGGCGACCGTGCTGATGGAGGTGACCTTGGCCAGCCACCGCCAGACCGATTTCGACCGCTTCGAGCGGGTCATCCGCGACATTCCCGAGATCGTTGCCTGCTGGTCGGTCGGCGGCGGCGTCGACTATGTGCTGAAAGTGATGGCGCGCGACATCGACGCCTATCAGCGGCTGGTGGATGGCCTGTTGGAACGCGAGATCGGCATCGACCGTTACTTCACCTACATCGTCACCAAGACGGTGAAGGAGGAGACGGTGCTGCCGGTGGCCGACCTGCTGCCGGGGCAAGCGTAGGGCAGAGACGTAGGCGGAGAGATCGTCTCTGCGGACAAGCTAATAGAGACAATCTCTCTACGGACTGACGCCGAAACAGTCTCCTTTTTTGCTCGGCACGTCCGATGCTCCGCCTCAATCGAGGGAGATGACAATGTCCGCGCATTTTGCACGCCCGCACCGCCATGAAGCGCTCGACCGTCTTGCCGATCGCCGGCTGCTGCGCGATCTCGGCTACGTCGGCGGCCACTGGACGGCTGGCCACTCGGCCGCGAGCTTCGAGGTTACGGACCCCGCCATCGGTTCCACCGTGGCCTTCGTCGCCGCGCTCGATGCAAAGCAGACGACGGAGGCGGTCGATGCGGCAGCCCGCGCCTTCCCGGCCTGGCGCTCGGCGCTGCCGCAGGAGCGCTCCAAAATCCTGCGAAAATGGTTCGAGCTGATCATCGCCGCCAAGGACGACCTAGCGCTGCTGATGACGCTCGAACAGGGCAAGCCGCTGAAGGAATCGCTCGGCGAGATCGACTACGCCGCGTCCTTCGTCGAATGGTACGCCGAGGAAGCAAAACGCCTCAACGCCGAAAGCGTCACCAGCCATCTGCCCAATGCCGAGATGAGCGTGCGCCGCGAGCCGCTCGGCGTCGTCGGCGTTGTCACGCCTTGGAATTTTCCGTCGGCCATGCTCACCCGCAAGGCGGCGGCGGCGCTCGCCGCCGGCTGCACGGTGGTCGCCCACCCACCCTCCGACACCCCGCTGTCCGGGCGGGCGCGCGCCGAGCTCGGCGCGCGCGCCGGACTGCCGGCCGGCGTGTTCAATGTCGTCACCGGCGATGCGCGAACGATTGTCGGTGCGATGTGCGCCGATGCCCGCGTGCGCGCCATGAGCTTCACCGGCTCGACCGAGGTCGGCCGGCTGATCGCCGCGCAGAGCGCGCCGACCATGAAGCGGTTGGTCATGGAGCTCGGCGGCCACGCGCCGCTGATCGTGTTGGACGATGCCGATATCGACAAGGCCGTCACGATCGCGCTCGATGCTAAATTCGCCACCTCCGGCCAGGACTGCCTGGCCGCCAACCGCATCTATGTACAGCGCCCGATCTACGAGCGGTTCTGCGCCGCCTTCGCCCGCCGCATCGAGCAGCTGCGCACCGGCAACGGGCTTTCCGGCGACGCCGATATAGGGCCGCTGATGCATGAGCGCGCCGTCAAGAAGGTTGAGGAGCAGGTGGCCGATGCGCTCGCGCGCGGCGCGCGTTGTCTCGCCGGCGGCAAGCGCCACGCGGCCGGGCCACTGTTCTACCAGCCGACACTGCTCGTCGACGTGACGGACGCGGCGCTGATCATGCATGAGGAAACCTTCGGTCCGGTCGCCGCCGTGACGCCTTTCGAGGACGAGGCGGAAGTCGTCGCCCGCGCCAATGCTACCGAATATGGCCTTGTCGCCTATGTCGTGACCGAGAACGGCGCCCGGCAGGCGCGCATGGGCCGCGCGCTGGATTACGGTATGGTCGCGATCAACCGGGTCAAGATCACCGGCGCGCCGATCCCGTTCGGCGGCGTCAAGCAATCCGGCATCGGCCGCGAAGGCTCGCGCCACGGCCTCGAAGCCTTCACCGATCTGAAATATCTCTGCCTGGACGTGGCCTGAGCGCCCGCCGAGAGGATCCGAACAAGGAGAAAAAAGATGCTCGAACAATCCAACGAACTTTCGGCCTGGGATCGCGACCACTTCTTCCATCCCTCGACCCATATGGGCACGCATGCGCGTGGCGAATCGCCCGCCCGCGTCATGGCCGGCGGTGAAGGCGTCACCGTCTGGGACAACACTGGCAAGAAGAGCATCGATGCCTTCGCCGGCCTCTATTGCGTCAATGTTGGTTATGGCCGCCAGAAGATCGCCGATGCCATCGCCGCGCAGGCGAAGAACCTCGCCTACTACCACGCCTATGTCGGCCACGGCACCGAGGCCTCGATCCGGCTGGCCAAGATGATCATCGACCGCGCGCCGAAGGGCATGTCTAGGGTCTATTTCGGCCTTTCCGGCTCCGACGCTAACGAGACCAACATCAAGCTGATCTGGTACTACAACAACGTTCTGGGACGGCCCGAGAAGAAGAAGATCATCTCGCGCTGGCGCGGCTATCACGGCTCCGGCGTGATGACCGGATCGCTGACCGGGCTCGACCTGTTCCACAACGCCTTCGACCTGCCGCGCGCCCCGATCATGCACACTGAGGCGCCTTATTACTTCCGCCGCGCCGACCGCTCGATGAGCGAGGAGCAATTCTCGCAATATTGCGCCGACAAGCTCGAGGAGATGATCCTCGCCGAAGGTCCGGATACAGTCGCGGCCTTCATCGGCGAGCCGATCCTCGGCACCGGCGGCATCGTGCCGCCGCCGGCCGGCTATTGGCAGAAGATCCAGGCCGTGCTGAACAAGTACGACGTGCTGCTCGTCGCCGACGAGGTGGTGACCGGCTTCGGCCGTCTCGGCACCATGTTCGGCTCCGACCATTACGGCATCAAGTCGGACCTGATCACCATCGCCAAGGGCCTGACCTCGGCCTATGCGCCGCTGTCCGGCGTCATCGTCTCCGACAAGGTCTGGCAGGTGCTGGTCAAGGGTTCCGACAAGCTGGGTTCCCTCGGCCATGGCTGGACCTATTCGGCGCACCCGATCTGTGTTGCCGCTGGCGTCGCCAACCTCGAGCTGATCGACGAGATGGATCTGGTGAGGAACGCCGGTGAAACCGGCGCCTATTTCCGCGCCGAGTTCGCCAAGGCTGTCGGCGGCCATAAGCATGTCGGCGAGGTGCGCGGCGACGGCATGCTGGCGGCGGTCGAATTCGTCAAGGATCGCGACGACCGCGTCTTCTTCGATCCGGCGCTGAAGGTCGGACCGCAGATCGCCACGGCGCTCGCGGCAAGCGGCGTCATCGGTCGCGCCATGCCGCAGGGCGATATCCTCGGCTTCGCGCCGCCGCTCTGCCTGACGCGTGAGGAGGCCGACACGATCGTCGCCAAGACCGCCGACGCCGTGAACAGCGTCTTTGCCAGCATCTGAGAAGCGACATGAATGCCATGACCAGAACCATTCCGGCAACGATGGCCGCCGTGCAGCTGACCGGCCATGGCGGCCTGGAGAAGCTCGTCTACCGCACCGACGTGAAGGTGCCTTCGCCGGCCGCGGGCGAGGTGCTGGTCAAGGTCAGCGCCTGCGGCATGAACAACACCGACGTCTGGGTGCGCCAGGGCGCCTATGGCACCGAGGAAGACGCCGGGGCCGTGTCGACCTGGCGCCGGCAGGGCAACACGCTGACCTTCCCGCGCATCCAGGGCACCGACACGGTTGGCACCATCGTCGCCGTCGGTGATGCCGTGCCTGCCGGCCGCGTCGGCGAGCGGGTGATGGTCGATTTCTCCATCTACAACCGCGACGACGATTCGCTTGCCGACATCGACTATATGGGCCACGGCCGCGACGGCGGTTACGCCGAGTACCAGGCGCTGCCGGCCGAGAACGCGCATGTCGTCGACACCGACCTCAGCGATGTCGAGCTTGCCACCTTCTGCTGCGCCTACCTGACCGGCGAGCAGATGCTGGAACGCGCGGCGCTGAAGGCCGGCGAGCGGGTGCTGGTCACCGGCGCCTCCGGCGGTGTCGGCTCCGGCATCGTGCAGCTCGCACGCGCCCGCGGCGCCATTCCCTATGCGATCGTCGGCAAGGGCAAGGAGCAGGCCGTGCTCGACATCGGCGCCGAGAAGGTGATCACGCGCGGCGTGGCCGACCTGCCGGCCGCCGTCGCCGAGGCGACCGCTGGCCAACCCATCGACGTGGTCGCCGACCTCGTCGGCGGCGCGATCTTCAACGACCTGCTGCGGATCCTCAGGCCCGAGGGCCGCTACACCACGGCGGGCGCCATTGCCGGGCCGGTGGTGCAGCTCGATCTGCGCACCATGTATCTCAAGCATCTTCAGCTTCACGGCTCGAGCCAAGGGACACGGGCGGATTTCCGCCGCATCGTACGCTACATCGAGGAGAAGAAGATCAAGCCGCTGGTCGGCGGCGTCTACAAATTGTCGGACTTCCACCGCGCCCAGACCGATTTCATGGCCAAGGATTTCGTCGGCAAGCTGGTGGTGGTGCCGGACGTCGTGGCGGCCGCGAACAAATAACGGTCGACGACGGCCGAGGCCGCGCCCTTCGCGGTCAGCCCTTGCGCTCCTGCAGGATGTTGCCGCCGTCCACGACGAGGACGGCGCCGTTGACATAGCTGGCGCCGTCGGAGGCCAGAAACAAGACGGCCGCGGCGACTTCCTCAGGCCTGCCGGCACGTCCGAGCGGCGTGTTCTGCGCGGCGACGTGCTCTTCCGCCGTCGAGGCGCCCGTCGCAATCCAGCCCGGCGCCACGGCGTTGACCGTAACGCCGCTGCGGCCGACCTCGAGGGCAAGCGCATGGGTCAGCCCGACCATGGCCGCCTTGGCGGCGGAGTAGGCGGCCTCTCCTTCATTGGAGACATAAGGTCCGGTGACCGAAGCCATGTTGACCACGCGTCCATGGCCGCGCTGAACCATGCCGGCCAGAAAGCCGCGTGTGGCAAGGAACGCAGTCTTCAAGCTGACATCGATGCCCCGGTCCCAATCGCTTTCGCTGAGATCGAGAAATCGCCGCTGCAGCGCCGGCTGCGCGATCGTCCCCATCCCGGCATTGTTGACGAGGATGTCGATCTCGCCGACCTCCGAGCACAGCCGCTCGACATCCGCCGAACGCGTCAGGTCGGCCACCACCGCGCGGACGTCGAGCCCGTTGGCCCGCAGTTCCTCGGCGCGTTGCTCGACACGTTGCGAGGAGGCGGTGATTGCGACCGAAAGCCCGGCTTCGCCGAGCGATCGCGCGACCGCGACGCCGATGCCATCGGCGGCGCCCGCGCCGGTCACCAACGCCGTACGGGATTTGCGAAACACGAGCATGGCCCCTCCAGGACGCCAGCCAACAGCCGGCAATTCAGTAGCCGGCGCTGACGCCGAAATCGATCGACAGCGCTGCTCCGGTGATCGGCGCGGCACCCGGCTGGCAAAGATAGTGGATGAAGGAAGCGATCTCCTCCACGGCGATGAACCGCGCTCTTTCCCCTTGCGGGTAGTGCCCCAGAAGCTTCCGCTTGTAGCCGTCCGGGTCATCGCCGCCAAAGGTCTCTGCCTGATACTCGATCATCGGCGTCGCCGTGTCGCCGGGACAGACGGCATTGACCCTGATGCCGTGCGGGGCAAGCTCCAATGCAAGGGCCTTGGATAGCAGCACCAGTCCGCCCTTGGAGGCGCAATAGACCGCCGCGCCGTTGTTGCCGACGATGCCCGCGTCGGAAGCAATGTTGATGATCACGCCCTGCGCCGCCGACAGATGCGGAATGGCGGCCGAGATCAGGAAGAACGCGCCTTTCAGATTGACGTCCAGCACCAGGTCCCATTGTTCTTCCTGGACCTCGCTTGCCGGTCCCTCGAGCCAGACGCCGGCGGCATTCACGAGAATGTCGAGGCCGCCTCCCCACTCGCAGGCCTTGTCCACCGCTTCGCTGCAGGCGGCGACGGATCGGATGTCGAGCGGCAGACCGATCGCCTTCGCGCCTGTCGCGGCAACTTTAGCCACGGCATCGTCGAGTTTCGGGCCGGGAAGGTCGGCGAGCGCGATCCGGTCGCCATCAGCCGCGAGGCGCAGTCCGGTTGCTAGACCCATTCCCCCGGCGCCGCCCGCAATCAGGGCCGTCCTGCCAGCCATTCGATAACCTCCACGAAACGCCGCCGCGACGATATGCGAACCATGTCCAGCAGAGATGCCGCATGCACCACACCGGACAAACAATGATCATAGGAGGTTCGGCTCTGGATCACCCCAGTTCCAGCGTCGTGATGCCGAAAACCTTCGTTGGCGCATTGCCGGGCTTGCCGCCCTTGTACATGCGGGTCGTCGAGAAGCCTGGAAGCATGCCGGCGGCCTGAAGCATGGCGGTGAAGCCGACTTGGGTGGCCGGCACGTCGATATGCAGCGCTTCGCCCGCTGTCATGCCCGCCAGTTCCGCCACCAACGCCAGGGCTATGTCCTGGCCATCGGCGAACAGCGGCCCGACCTTGAAACCCTCCCGGCACCGGCGCGCCACGCCATAGCCGGCAATGCCGGCCGGACCGGCGGACATGAGCGCGATCCGGGGCGGCTGCAGCCATTCCCGCAGGAAGGCCTCTCGCGGCGCCGGGAAGCACTGGCAGTCGTAGGCAAGGATCTCGGCTGCGCCGGCGGCCGTCACGGGCAGGACGTCGCTGCCGCCGGTCAGCCCGGCAGCGCGACCGCTATATCGGACCGTCTCATAGGCCGGCATGAACCCTTTGCGCTGGTAGTTGGCCTGCTGCTCGGCCACGCCGTCGAGACCGATGATGCGGTTGCCGAGCCGGGCCATGCCGGCATCCCAGACCGCCTTGCCGTGGCCTTCGCCACGCCGGTCGAGCCGGCAGATGTAAAGGCCGATGAAGCCGAAACCCGGGCCGTAGGCGACGGCCGAAATGCCGGCCACCATCTCGCTGGCGACAAAGGCGCCGATGAACCCTTCCGGATCGGCCGCGCGCAACGCGGCGGCATCGCCGATGCCTGGATTCCAACCCTCCCCCGCCGCCCAGTCGACGAGCATTTCCACCTCGCTGGCGGTCAGTGTCCTTATCGTTCTCGGCATCGTTCCACTCGGCGGTCTGAGGCGATGGATTTCAAGCCGCCACGATAGGATGCGCCTCGCAAGTTGCAAAGGCCGGCGCC
This sequence comes from Mesorhizobium sp. LEGMi-168a, assembly GCF_058312955.1. NCBI lineage: Bacteria > Pseudomonadati > Pseudomonadota > Alphaproteobacteria > Hyphomicrobiales > Phyllobacteriaceae > Mesorhizobium > Mesorhizobium sp. LEGMi-168a. The sequence goes on along the minus strand of NZ_JBZEGV010000006.1, from coordinate 220,412 downwards.
GTCCGTCCGCGCCGTGAAAGACGGAGTCGACCTGCTCTGCTCACACAAGACAGTGGAAGAACGACTACTGACCTGCAACTGCCGGGAGGGTTTTTCCAAGTCGATGCAAGGGGTTAGCAAAGAAATCGCCGAGCAGTCATTCGTTGTTCGAATAGGCAACTGGACACAACCGGCGAAGGCTATAAATCTTCATTTGCCGTTGCTTGGAATCGAATGGAGTGCCGCAGGAAATGCCGCTGAGTGCCGAAGAGATCGCCAGTCATCCGGCAGCGCTTCGTCATGTTCAGGAACAGTCGCGCGCGCTCATTCATGTCTACGAAACCAGCCCGCGCCTTGCCGCCGTCTTTGCCACCCAGCAGCGTTGGCTGCTCGGCCATGTCGGGCTTGCCCTTCATTTCAGGCGCGACCCCAATGACCGCCGCACCGAAATGACGGTGGCGCGTTTCATCGAGGTCGTGCGCCGCAATTCAGTCGCCAGCCGCAACACCGCCGAGGCGTTTGTCAAGGAAATGCTGCATTACAACATCGCCGAATATGTTTCGGCGAGTGGCGACGGCCGCGCCCACCCCTTGCGGGTCAGCGCGGCCACCATTGAGACCTTCACCAGCTGGATCCATGCCCATTTGAGAACGCTCGATCGCATCGACGGCGGGAACCGGCTGGCAACCTTCCTCGAGCACCCCGATATGCTGGCGAAGCTGCAGCCGTTGATCTGCGACGGGCTGCTCGCATCCGATCCGGTGCGGGAACCCGAGCAAACCTTCTCGTTGTTTATCTGGCTGAACAACGGCGGCATCGTCATGGACTGGCTGATGTCGGGCATCGATCCGGAGGACGCCAACCTCGACAAGATACCGACCAGCGTCATTTCGATCAGCGAATTCGCGCACTGGCTGAAGCTGTCCCGTACCCATCTGGCGCGCAAGCTGCATGATGCCGAAGCGCTTGGCAGCATCGGCTGGGTCGGCCAGCGCGGACATTCCGTCATGTGGGTTTCGCGACAGTTCTACGACGAATACATGGCCGTCCAGGCAGCCAAGCTTGCTGTCGTCGACGCGGCCTTCGAAACCTGTTTTCCCCCCGCAGGCGAAAGCTGAGCGCCGCGGCGCCTGCACCGCAGGCCCAGCGGCAAAACCGGCGGTTGCACTGGCGTACGCCGGTCAAAACTGCTATCCGCATCCGGCTAGGGCGATATTTGGCGGATTCTGGGGGGAATGGCGCTGAACTTCGAAGACATTGCCGGCCATCCTGCGCTGCGCGCTTGCATTCAGGCGCAGGCGCGGGCGATGTTGCGGGCCTATGAAGGGAACCCGCGGGCGTCCTCGGTCTTTGCCACCCAGCAGCGCTGGCTGATGGCCCATATCGGTCTTGCCCTGCATTTCCGCAGGGACCCCAGCGACTATCGAAGGGAGCTGACGGCCGCGCGTTTCGTCGACGTCACCCTTCAGCATTCGGTGGCCAGCCGCAACACCACCCATGCCTTCATCAAGGAAATGCAGCATTACAATTTCATCGTCGACGCGCCTGGCGGTGACGACGGCCGCATTCGCCCCCTGCAACCAACGGCCGCGGCATTGGTGGAGCTGACAGGCTGGGTTCTCATGCACCTCAGGACGCTTGACGATCTCGACGGCGCGAACCGGCTGGAGACATTCCAGGCACGGCCGCAAATGCTGGCGCAGCTGCAACCGCTGATCGCGGACGGGCTGGTCTCGTCCGTGCCGGTGCGCGAGCCGAAACGGACTTTCTCGCTGTTCACCTGGCTCAACAATGGCGGCGTCGTCATGGACTGGCTGATGGCCGGCGTCGAACTCGAGGACGTCGGCCAGGAGCGTATCCCGACCGGTGTCCTATCGATCGGCGATTTCGCCAGGTGGCTGAAGCTGTCGCGCACCCACCTGGCGCGCAAATTGCGCGACGCCGAGGCGCTCGGCAGCGTCGGCTGGCTCGGCCAGCGCGGCCATTCGGTGATGTGGGTCTCGAACGAGTTCTACAGCGAGTATGTGACGGCGCAGGCGGTCAAGCTCGCCATCATCGACGCGGCCTTCGCCGCTTGCATGGAGAACGCGGTCTTCCGGCAAGCCGAAGCGAGGTCAGCATCATAGCGAGGCTGACCGCTCCAGACCGCGTTTGCCATCCTCAGTCGATGTCGAACGACACGCCTTGCGCCAACGGCAGCGCCTTGGAGAAGTTCACCGTGTTGGTCGCCCGGCGCATATAGGCCTTCCAGGCGTCCGAGCCGCTCTCGCGGCCGCCGCCGGTTTCCTTCTCGCCGCCGAACGCGCCGCCGATCTCGGCGCCCGAGGTGCCGATATTGACGTTGGCGATGCCGCAGTCCGAACCGTCGACACCGAGGAAGCGTTCCGATTCCTGCAGGTCGCGCGTGAAGATCGACGACGACAGGCCGGCGCCGACCGCGTTGTGCAGGTCGAGCGCCTCGTCGAAATCGGAGTACTTCATCACATAGAGGATCGGCGCGAAGGTCTCCTCCGTCACCGGCGAAACTTGGCTGGGCATCTCGACCAGCGCCGGATGAACGTAATAGGCGTCAGGATGGCCGTTCTCGAACCGCGCGCCGCCGGTGACCTTGCCGCCATGCGTTTCCGCTTCCTTCAGCGCCTTCTGCATGTTGTCGAAGGCGGCCTTGTCGATCAGCGGACCGACCAGCGCCGACGTCTCCAGCGGATTGCCGACCGAGACGCTCTGATAAGCCTTCTTCAGGCGCGGCAGCAGCGCGTCATAAACGCTCTCATGCACGAACAGGCGCCTGAGAGTCGTGCAGCGCTGGCCGGCCGTGCCCATGGCGCCGAAGGCAATCGCCCGCAACGCCATGTCGAGATCGGCGGTCGGGCAGACGATGCCGGCATTGTTGCCGCCGAGCTCCAGCACCGCGCGGGCGAAGCGCTTCGCCAGCCGCGGACCGACCTCGCGGCCCATGCGGGTCGAGCCGGTGGCCGAAACCAGCGGCACCTTCGGATGATCGACCAGAACCTCGCCGACGGCGCGATCACCGATCAGCACCTGGAGCAGGCCGGCCGGCGCTTCAGTGCCAAAACGCTTGACGGCGCGCTTGAAGATCGCCTCGCAGGCAAGTGCGGTCAGCGGCGTCTTTTCCGAAGGCTTCCACACCACTGCGTCACCGCAGACGAGCGCAAGCGCTGCATTCCACGACCACACCGCGACCGGGAAGTTGAAGGCCGAGATCACGCCGACGACGCCGAGTGGATGCCAGGTCTCCATCATGCGGTGTCCAGGACGCTCGGTGGCGATGGTCAGGCCGTAGAGCTGGCGGGAAAGGCCGACCGCGAAATCGCAGATGTCGATCATTTCCTGCACTTCGCCGAGACCCTCGGACGGGATCTTGCCGACCTCGATCGACACCAGCCGGCCGAGCTCCGCCTTGTGCGCGCGCAGTTCCTCGCCGAGCAGGCGCACCAGCTCGCCGCGCTTCGGCCCCGGCACCAGTCGCCAGGCCTGGAAGGCCTTGTGCGCGGCATCGATGGCCTTGCCGGCATCGGCCGCCGAAATCTGCTTCAGCGCCGCGATCTGTTCGCCCGTCACCGGGCTGCGCACGATGAGGTCGCCGCCCGAAAGCGCGTCCTTCGCGACGCCCAGTTTCTCCAGAAGTGAGGCCGTTTCCTTCGCTATCGTCATTTTTTTATCCCTTTCAAATCCCGCCTGGATGGGCGAGCGCCGCGCCTTTGGCGCGCCTTTGGGCATGCCCAGGCGCTTTTCATGGCGTGGCATTACTCGCTTCAGGGAAAAACCGCCACCCCGGCATGGTCCAAGCCCGGCTCGCAAAATTAGGCCAGGCTTGGAAGCGGGATCAGCGTGCCTTCGGGATCGACGACTTCTCGGCGCTTTCCTTGATCAGCCGGTCGATATGCATGCGGATATGAGCGGCCTCGGCGGCGGTGTTGGCAAGCGCGATCGCGCGGTCGAAGGCCACGCGCGCTTCCTCGTCACGGCCAAGCTGCATCAAAAGGCCGCCCTTCAGGCCGAAGAAATGGAAATAGCCGGACAGCCTGTCCTCCAGCGGCTCGATCATGGCTAAAGCCGCTTCCGGGCCGCGCACCTTGCTCACTGCCACCGCGCGGTTGAGCGTCACCACCGGCGACGGCTGCATCTGCTCGAGCAGACCGTAGAGCAGGTCGATCTCGGTCCAGTCTGTATCCTCAGGCTCGGCTGCCCTTGCATGCAGCGCCGCGATCGCCGCCTGCACCTGGTAGGGGCCGGGCTTGCGGTGGCGCAGCGCCTTGTCGACCAAGGCAAGGCCCTCGTCGATCATCTTGCGGCTCCAGAGCGACCGGTCCTGGTCCTCGAGCAGCACGATCTCGCCATTCTCGTCGAAGCGCGCCGGCGCGCGCGCATGCTGGAGCAGCAGCAGCGCGGTCAGCCCCATGATCTCCGGCTCCTGCTGAAACAGCCGGAGCAACAGCCTGGCGAGCCGGATCGCTTCCTCGCAGAGCGGCGCGCGGGCCGGCGCCTCGCCGCCATTGCTCGAATAACCCTCGTTGAAGATGAGGTAGACCATGGCGGCAACCGCCGCCAGCCGCTCGGAGCGCTCGACCGCGCCCGGCGTCTCGAATGGCACGCCGGCGTCCGCGATGCGCGCCTTGGCGCGGGTGATGCGCTGCTCCATGGCGCTCTCGCCGACGAGGAAGGCGCGCGCGATCTGCTTGACGGTCAAGCCGGAGACGATGCGCAACGCCACCGCGATCTGCTGCGTCGCCGGCAGGTCCGGATGGCAGCAGATGAACAAGAGCCGCAGGATGTCGTCGCGATAATGCGCGCCGTCCAGCCGCTCGGCCATATCGCCTTCGGCATCCTCGAGATCGGAAATCTGATCCTCTTCCGGCATCGGCGCCTGCTTGGCGCGCTTGCGCACCGCGTCGATGCCGCTGTTGCGGCCGACGAAGATCAGCCAGGCCGCCGGATCGCGCGGCGGCCCGTTCTTCGGCCAGTTCTTCAGTGCCCTCAGACATGCATCCTGGAAAGCTTCTTCCGCGGCATCGAGGTCGCGGAAATAGCGCAGCAGCGCGCCCATCGCCTGCGGACGGGCGGTGCTGATCGCGTTGCTTATCCAGGCGAGCTCCGTCATACCGCGACCTTTGTGGGGTTGAAGACCGAAACCGGCCTGATCTCGTAGGAGCCGCCGCTCGGGTTGACCTCGGAGAGCTCGCGGGCGAACTCGACGGCCTCATCCAAGTCTTGGCATTCGAGCGTGTAGAAGCCGAGGAACTGCTCCTTGGTCTCGGCGAACGGCCCGTCGAGCACCATCGACTCGCCCTTGACCTTGCGGAGCGTCGTCGCGGCGGTGGTCGGCAGGAGACGCGCCACAGGCCCCAGCCGGCCCGCCTTGGCGTATTTGTCCTGTACGTTGAGGAGCTTTGCCATCACCTCGTCGTCCTGTTCCTTGCTCCAGGAGCAGACGACGTCTTCGGAGGCGTAGCAGAGGATGGCATAGAGCATGGTGCGTCCTTTCCGTATCAAAGGACGAGACAGTAGGACCCTTCCCGACACAACGTCGATAAAAAAATCAGGGCGATCACGGGCTTACCCTGCCCCTGCCGTGTAGCCGGCCGGCGTTTTGAACTGCCGGTCCAGACCGTCGGTCCGCCTGCGGTAGGCGCCGACCACCATATCCGCGCCTGGCTTGGTCCTGGTTTTCGACAGCAGCGCCCGCAATCCACCTTCCAGATGCAGATCGTCGACGTCGATCATGTAAATCCAGGGAAAGCGTGCCTCGGTCAGCGCAAGATTGCGAGAGCCGCTGCGTTCCGGATAGCCGCGGTATCGCGAGAAGCAATCCTTCCCAAGAGAGCCATCGACACTGTCGCGCTTTCAGGCAGCGACCGGGACGACGTCGACGGCCTGCTCGCCGACCTGGCCGCCGGTGGTTTTCAGCACGCCGACGATCGGCGCCACGTCGGAATAATCGCGACCGTACCCGACGGTGATATGGTCGTTGCTCGCCCGCATGCCGTTGGTCGGGTCGAATTCCTGCCAGCCGGCATCGCGGCCGCACCAGGCCTTCACCCAGGCGTGCATGGCATCCGCCCCTTCGAGCCTCGGCTTGCCCTTGGGCGGGATGGTGCGCAGGAAGCCGCTGACATAGCCGGCGGGAATGCCCAGCCCGCGCAGCCCGGCGATCATGATGTGGGAAAAATCCTGGCAGACCCCGCGTTTCAGCGCGAAGGCGTCGCTGGCCCGTGTCTGCACGGTGGTCGCCTCGCCGTCATAGGTGAAATCGCGGTGGATGCGGTTGCAGAGATCGACCGCCGTGGCGACCGCCGAACCGGCGAGGCTTTCCCGCGCATAGGCCGTGATCGCCGTATCGATGCCGGCGTGGTCGCTGGCGGTGAGGAAGTGATGCGGCGCGACGGAGGACAGCGAGCGCACCGCATCGAGTTCCGCCCTCAAGCCGTGAATGTCGGGCGAGACGTCGAGGCCGGGTTCCGGCCGCGAGACCGACACCCGCGCGCTCATCCTGATGTCGAGCTCCTCATGCGCGTGGCGAAAGGCGATCGCGGTGACGCTGTTGCCGAAGAAATCGGAAAAATCCGCGCGCTCGGCAGGCGTTGGTGCAAAAGACAGCGAGGCGGCGATCACCCGCTGCACGCCGGTGATCGTCTGCGGCAGCACGCGCACCTGGTGCCGGCCGCCGCCGGCGGCGGAAGCGTAGTCGTAATGCAGATGGAGCCTGATATCGTAGAGCATCTAGAGCAATTCCAGCAAAAGTGCGTAGCGGTTTTGCGTCCGGAATTGCGTAAAAACAAAGAGATAGAGCATTGAAGGCGATCCTTTTTCGCTGGAGATGCTCTACTCGAAATAGGCCTTGGCGAGGCTGTTGTAGAGATCGCCGATTTGGCTGGCGAGATCGTCGAGCACCTTGGCGGTCATGTCCTGAGGTTCCATCACGGCGATCGCCGTGTTGAGTTGCAGAATTTCCTTCGCCGCCGGCGACATGTGTCCCTCGCCGCCGACGGAAGGCAGCATGCCGATCTCGGCCTTGAGCCGCTCGAGCTGGAAAAGGATGGAACGCGGGTTGAGCGGATCGAGCGCGAGCAGGTCGATTACCGTGCGCCGGCCGGCCTGCACCGGATATTGCCGGCGGTGGGTCATCACGCTGTCGCCGATCTCCAACATCATGTCGAGCGCGCCGTCGGGCGCGCCGTTTCCGGTCAGCCGGGCCAGCGTGCGGGCGATCTGGATGCCGCGCTCCAGCCGGCGCCCGATCTCCAGGAAGCGCCAGCCGGTAAAGCGGTACATGTTCTCGTGCAGCAAGCCAGAGAACCCCGCGAGCTTGCGCAGCATCACGGTCATCGCCCGCGTCGCGTCGTCGCCGGGCGCCACGGTGTCGGCGAACTGATGGATGGTCTTCGACAGGTCCTTCAGCGCCAGCCAGCCGTCCGGCGAGAAGCGGTCGCGGATCTGGCCCGCGCTGTAGACGGCGCTGTCGAGCGTGCCGATCAGCCCAAGCGGGATCGCCGCCTCGACCTCGATGCCGAACGGTTCGAGATAGTCCCTGATGTCGGCGAGCAGCGGCATCTCGGGGTCGGAGGTCTCCGCCAGCCGCACATGGTAGGCGCGCAGGATGCGGACCGTGTCTTCCGAGCGCTCGATGTAGCGGCCGAGCCATGTCAGGTTCTCCGCCGCGCGGCTCGGCAGGCTGCCGGGCATGGTGCGGGTGAAGCTGTCATGCTCCTGCGGCAGCAGCGTCTCGCGTTCGACAGGCCGGTCGCTGACCACCCAGACATCGGCAGCCTGGCCGCCGCGCTGCATGGCGATCGCCGTCGGGTCGAGCGAGAAGCCGACGCGCGCGAAGCCGCCGGGCATGACGGTCCAGCCGTCCGGCGTCCGCGCGAGATAGACGCGCAGGCTGGCGGGCCGAGGCTCCAGCACACCGCCGACAAAGACGGGCGTCGTCGAGAGCGTCACGGCCTCCTGGCCGACAAAGCCCGCCCCGTCGGCTTCAATCCCCGCGATCAGTTCCGCCCGCTCTCCTGCCGAAAGCGCCGAGCCGAGCCGCGTCGCCCCATCGTCCTCGAAGGCGAGCCTGGTCGACAGCGCCGGGCCGATCACCATGCGGTCGATATTGGCGAGCACGTGCGCGCGTTCGGTCTGCTGCCCGCACCACCAGGTGGCGATGTTCGGCAGTTTGAGCTCCTCGCCCTGCAATTCCCGCGCGATCCTGGGCAGGAAGGAAAGCAGCGCCCGCGTTTCCGCCAAGCCCGAGCCGAGCGCGTTGACGGCCGAGACGGTGCCGCGCCGGATCGCCTCGACCAGCCCCGGCGTGCCGATCTGCGAGTCCGGCTTGAGCTCCAGCGGATCGGCGAAGGCCGCATCGAGCCGCCGCCACAGCACGCCGACCGGCATCAGGCCCGAAACGGTGCGCACCATCAGCCGGCCGCCGGACACGGTCAGGTCCTCGCCCTCGAGCAGCATGATGCCGAGATAGCGCGCGATATAGGCGTGCTCGTAATAGGTTTCGTTGAGCGGTCCCGGCGTCAGGATGGCGACGCGGCCGCCGGATTCCTTGGCCATGCCGTTCAGCGCGTCGCGAAAGCGGCGGAAGAAGCCGGCGAGCCGGTGCACATGCAGCTCGCCATAGATATCGGACAGAGAGCGCGTGGTGGCGACGCGGTTCTCCAGCGCGAAGCCGGCGCCCGACGGCGCCTGGGTGCGGTCGCCCAGCACCCACCAGCGGCCGTCCGGTCCGCGGCCAAGCTCGAAGGCGACCATGTGCAGGAAGTGGCCGCTGGCCGGCCGCACGCCGACGACCGGGCGCAGATATTCCGGACTGGCGGCGATCAGCCCGGCCGGCAGGACGCCGGTCTCGATCAGACGGTTCGGCCCGTAGATGTCGACCAGGATCGCCTCGAACAGGTCGGCGCGCTGGATGAGGCCGGCGCTGATCTCTGCCCATTCCTTTTCGTCGATTAGCAACGGGACATGCGCCAGCGGCCATTCGCGTTCATTGGCCCCGGCCTTGTCGTAGACGCGGTAATAGACCCCTGCGTCGCGCAGATACTGGTCGGCGCGGGTAAAACGCTGTCCGAGCGTTTCAGCCCCCAACACATCCAGCGCTTCGATGAAGGACCGCCAGGCCGGGCGCGGATTGCCTGACACATCGACCATCTCGTCGACGACGCCGTCGATCGGCCGATAGTGCTCCAGCAGGCTCTGCGCCCGCGGCCTTCCGCCCGCCCGTTTCTGATTCCCCTTGGCCATTGTGGATCAGAGTCTCGCCGGCCGCCTGAGGTCAAGGGTCATCGGGAAGTCTTCAGAAGCTTCTTCGTCGCGCAACACATAACCGCCGGGCGTGTGGCCGCGCGGCTCGAAGCGGGCGAGCCGCCGCGCCTCTGCTTCATTTCCGTTGACGGGGAAGGTGTCATAGTTGCGGCCACCCGGATGCGCGACATGGTAGACGCAGCCGCCAACCGAGCGGCCCGACCAGCGGTCGTAGATATCGAAGACCAGCGGTGTGTTGACCGGCAAGGCCGGATGCAGGCCGGATGCCGGCTGCCAGGCCTTGAAGCGCACGCCGGCCACCGCGACTTCGCGATTGTCGGTCAACTTCATGGGCACAATGCGGCCGTTGCAGACCACCGCGTGGCGTTCCGGGTTTAGACCTTCGGTCCGCACTTGCAGCCGCTCGACGGAGGAGTCGACGAAGCGGACCGTACCGCCGATGGCGCCCTGCTCGCCCATCACATGCCACGGCTCCAGCGCCTGCCGCAGCTCCAGCTTGACGCCGCTGTGCTGCACCTCGCCGCAAAACGGAAAGCGGAATTCGAGCTGGGCGGCGAACCATTCGGGACGGAAGTCGAAGCCATTGAGCTTCAAATCCTCCAGCACGTCGAGGAAATCCGCCCAGACATAATACGGCAGCATGAAACGGTCGTGCAGCGAGGTGCCCCAGCGCACGAAGCGGCCGTCGAGCGGGCTCTTCCACGCGCGGGCGATGATCGCACGCACCAAAAGTTGCTGCGCCAGGCTCATGCGTGCATTCGGCGGCATCTCGAAGCCTCGGAACTCGACCAGACCGAGCCTGCCGGTCGGACCGTCCGGTGAGAACAATTTGTCGATGCAGATTTCCGAGCGATGCGTGTTGCCGGTGACGTCGGTCAAGAGATTGCGGAACAGCCGGTCGACCAGCCACGGCAAGGGCGCTTCGCCCTTGTCCGGGTGCGGCACCTGCGCCAGCGCGATCTCGAGCTCGTAGAGCGAATCGTGACGCGCCTCGTCGATGCGCGGCGCCTGGCTGGTCGGGCCGATGAACAGGCCGGAGAACAGGTAGGACAGCGAGGGATGCCGCTGCCACTGCAGCACCAGGCTCTTCAACAGGTCAGGCCGGCGCAGGAACGGGCTGTCGTTGGGCGTCGCGCCGCCGACCACGACATGGTTGCCGCCGCCGGTGCCGGTATGGCGGCCGTCGATCATGAACTTGTCGGTGCCGAGCCGCGACTGCCTTGCCTCCTCGTAGATCGCCGTGGTCACGGCGACGCATTCCCGCCAGTTGGCGGCCGGATGGATGTTCACCTCGATGACGCCGGGATCCGGCGCGACCCGGATGACGTTGAGGCGCGGATCGTGCGGCGGGGCATAGCCCTCGATATGCACGGGCAGACCGATCGCCTTGGCCGCGTTCTCGGCCGCCGCCACCAGTTCGAGATAATCTTCCAGCGCCTCGACCGGCGGCATGAACACGCAGAGCCGCCCATCGCGCGGCTCGACGGTGAGCGCGGTGCGCACCGCGCCGCCGATTTCGGTGATCTCCTGCTCGACACGGTCCTGCTGGCTGGTCGCCGCGGTGAAGGACACCGCTTGCTGCCGGCGCGCCGCTTCGTCGGCGCGCTCAGGCTCTGCCGGAGCGGCTTCCGGCAAGATGGCCGCGCGTGCCGGTAGCGAGCCGCGCGGCACTGATGGATCGACCGGCACGATGTAGGGGAATTGCGCCGGCGGCACGTAAGGCAGCGTGCCAAGCGGCAAGCGGTAGCCGACCGGTGAATCGCCGGGAACCAGGAACAGCCGGCCGCGCCGGGTGTTCCATTTCTCCGAACGCCAGCGTTGCCCCGCGGCCTGGCTGTTCCAGCGCTGGACCGGTAGCACGTAGCCGGATGGCTTGGTCAGGCCGCGCTCGAAGACGCGCGCCATGCGGCTCCGCTCTTCGGGATCCTCCAGCTTGGAATTCGACGGATCGACATTGTCCGGCAGCTTGCCTTCCTTGAGCAGCCATTCGGCCGGGTCTTCATAGGCTTCACTGACCATCGCCTTGTCGATGCCGAGTTCGCCGGCGATAGCCTTGAGCAGGTTTCCGGCCTGCTCCGGCCCGACTGCGGTATTGCCCTTCTCCCGCGCGATCAGCGAAGGGTCGCTCCACACCGGCTCGCCGTCGGTGCGCCAGTAGAGCGAAAAAGTCCAGCGCGGCAGGCTTTCGCCCGGATACCATTTGCCCTGGCCGTAATGCAGGAAGCCGCCCGGCGCGAAGCGTTCGCGCAGCCGGCGGATCAACTCATCCGCCTTGTCGCGCTTGGTCGGGCCGACGGCCGCCGTGTTCCATTCGGCGGACTCGAAATCGTCGATCGACACGAAGGTCGGCTCGCCGCCCATGGTGAGGCGAACATCCTGCTCTTGCAGAACCGCATCGACCTTGTTGCCCAACGCGTCGAGCGCCTCCCAGCTCTCATCCGAGAACGGCTTGGTGATGCGCGGATGCTCGGCGATGCGGTCGACCCGCATGTCGAAGCTGAAATCAACATTGGCGAAGCTCGCCATGCCGGAGATCGGCGCGGCATTGCGAAAATGCGGCGTCGCCGCCAGCGGCACATGGCTTTCGCCGGTGAGCAAACCGGAGGTCGGGTCGAAGCCGATCCAGCCGGCGCCGGGAATATAGACCTCGCACCAGGCATGCAGGTCGGTGAAATCGACCGACGTTCCGGGCGGCCCGTCGAGCGAAACCAGATCCGGCTTCAACTGGATCAGGTAGCCGGAGACGAAGCGCGCGGCGATGCCGAGATTCCTGAGGATCTGCACCAAAAGCCAGCTCGAATCCCGGCACGAGCCCTTGGCCGCGGCAAGCGTTTCCTCGGGCGAATAGACGCCAGTCTCCATGCGCACGATATAGGCGATCTCGCGCTGCAGCCGCGCATTGAGCCCTACGAGGAAGTTGACGGTATTCGCCGGGCTGCGGTCGATGGTTTTCAGAAAAGCCGACAAAAGCGGTCCGGCGGGCTCCGGCGCGCGGTAGATGGCGAGGTCTTCTCGTATCTCTTCCGGGTACTCGAACGGGAAATTTTCGGCCGATTCCTCGACGAAGAAGTCGAACGGGTTGTAGACCGTCATGTCGGCGACGAGATCGACCTCGATCTTGAGCTCGCTCACCGGCTCCGGAAAGACGAAGCGGGCGAGGAAGTTGCCGTAAGGGTCCTGCTGCAGGTTGACGAAATGGTTCTTCGGCTCGACCTTGAGCGAATGGCTGAGCACCTCGGTGCGCGAATGCGGCGCCGGCTGCAGCCTGATCACCTGGGGGCCGAGAACCACCGGCCGGTCATACTTGTAGTGGGTCAGGTGGTGGACTGCTGCCAGAATTGCCATGGTGCCCCGGAGAATGGCGTTTTACCGCCAAACCCTGACACAAGTCCTGGGCATTCTCCAAGCAGAGATGTTGCGTTGCACCTAATTTAAGCAGCTAATAAACGCACGACGTCGCCGGATAATAGCCAGTCTCCGGCGTCCGTGATTGGCGAAGACCCCATGCGTTCGTCATCCTATGTCGGAGCAAGGAGCGAAGCGACGCGCGCAGACCATAGGATCCATTCCGTGACGCCAGCCGATGAACGCGGCGGTGCAGAACTAACCTCCGACGCGCTTCTGCGCCGACAATTCCCGTACCGCAGCGGCGCCTCGACGTCACGGCATGGATCCTCGGGTCAAGCCCGAGGATGACGAAGCCAAGGCTTGCGACCGCTCAAAAGAAGGCTTGGATACCCGTCTGCGCCCTTCCCAGGATCAGCGCGTGCACGTCATGCGTGCCTTCATAGGTGTTGACCGTCTCCAGGTTCTGCGCGTGGCGCATCACGTGGTAGCCGATCTGGATGCCGTTGCCGCCATGCATGTCGCGGGCCTGGCGGGCGATGTCGAGCGCCTTGCCGCAATTGTTGCGCTTGACGATGGAGATCATCTCCGGCGCCATCTTGCCTTCGTCCATCAGCCGACCGACGCGCAACGAACCTTGCAGGCCGAGCGCGATCTCGGTCTGCATGTCGGCGAGCTTCTTCTGGAACAGCTGCGTGCCGGCGAGCGGCTTGCCGAATTGCTTGCGGTCGAGGCCATATTGCCGCGCCCGGTGCCAGCAATCCTCGGCGGCACCCATCGCCCCCCAGGAGATGCCGTAGCGCGCGCGGTTGAGGCAGCCGAACGGCCCTTTGAGGCCCGAGACGTTGGGCAGCAGCGCCTCTTCACCGACCTCGACGCCCTCCATCACCACCTCGCCGGTAATCGACGCGCGGAGACTAAGCTTCCCCCCAATTTTCGGCGCCGAAAGCCCTTTCATGCCTTTTTCAAGCACGAAGCCGCGGATCTGGTTGTCATGTGCGGCCGACTTCGCCCAGACGACGAAAACGTCGGCGATCGGCGCGTTGGAGATCCACATCTTGGAGCCGGAAAGCCGATAGCCGTTCGCCGTCTTCTCGGCGCGCGTCTTCATGCCGCCCGGATCCGAGCCGGCATCCGGCTCGGTGAGGCCGAAGCAACCGATCCATTCGCCGGAGGCAAGCTTCGGCAGGTATTTCTTGCGCTGCTCTTCAGAGCCATAGGCGTGGATCGGATACATGACCAGCGACGACTGCACGCTCATCATCGAGCGGTAACCGGAATCGATGCGCTCCACTTCGCGCGCGACCAGCCCGTAGGTGACGTAGTTGGCGCCGAGCCCGCCATACTCTTCCGGAATGGTGATGCCGAGCAGGCCCGCCTCGCCCATCTCACGGAAGATCGAGGGATCGGTCTTTTCATCGAGATAGGCTTCCTCGATGCGGGGCGCCAGCTTGTCGGCGGCGAACGCCGCCGCGCCATCGCGCACCATGCGCTCGTCCTCGGAAAGCTGGTCCTCGATCAGGAAAGGATCGTTCCAGACAAAGGCGTTCTTCTCGGCGGCCATGACCTTGGACTCCCGGCATATTTTTGAGGTTGCCCGGCTTATCGGCCTCCCCAGGAGAAAAATCAAACAAAATTGCGTCACGGATCAATGAGCGTTAGTAATGGATCATGAACGTCCAGCGCCGGCTCCTACCGAACACCGCCGCCCTTGCCGCCTTTGAGGCGGTGGCGCGCCTTGGCTCCTTCACCGCCGCCGCCCGCGAGCTGGATCTGACCCAGGGCGCCGTCAGCCGCCAGATCGGCCTTTTGGAAGAGCAGTTCGGCCGCCGGCTGTTCGAGCGCGACAGCCGCAATGTCCGGCTGTCGATGGCCGGAGAAATCTATGCCGAGGCGGTGCGCGCCGCACTTGGCCAGTTACGCGATGCTGCGCTCGGATTGATGAGCAATCGGCATAGCGGCGTCCTCAACCTTGCCATCCTGCCGACCTTCGGCACGCGCTGGCTGATGCCGCTCATCCCGGACTTTGTCGCCCGCCACCCCGACATCACCATCAACTTCGCCACCCGCATCGGCCGCTTCGACTTCGCCCGCGAGCGGCTCGACGCCGCGATCCACCACGGCATGCCCGACTGGCCGGATTCGGACTGCACGCTTCTGATGCGCGAAACCGTCATTCCGGTGGTTTCACCCGAATTTCTGGCCAACCGCGACATCGCCACGCCGGCCGATATCAGCCGCCTGCCGCTGCTGCACATGGCGACGCGCCCTGGCGCCTGGAGCGAATGGTTCGACGAGCAGGGTCTCAGCGCGCCGACTGGTCCCGGCATGCAGTTCGAGCAGTTCGGCACGGTCGCGCAGGCCTGCATGGCGGGCCTTGGCGTGGCGCTGCTGCCGGAAATCCTGATTGCCGGAGAACTGCAGCGCGGCCAGTTGCTGCCGGCGCCGGGCCAACCGATGCAAAGTCGCAACGCCTATTACCTCGTCGTGCCGCATGACAAGCGCGGCCATCCGCCCGTCGCCAGTTTTCGCGACTGGCTGCTGGGTCAGATCGGCAAGGAGCCGGCTGTCCTGGCGTGGTAGCTACTTGCGCCCTGTTCCGGCCGCTCCCGGCTGGCGCTCCGCCTCGACGTTCAGCTACAGAAGTTCCTGCCATCGCCGCGCACCGTGAACCACGCGCACGATCTCGGCTCCGTCCTCGGTCTGGCGATAGAGGATAAGGTAATTTCCTGCGGGAAACGTCCGTAAGTCCGCCCGCACCTCCGGCCGGGCAACGCCCATTCCCGGCATTTCGGCGATCCGCTGGCAATGGGTGTACATCTCGCCATACCAGCGCAACGCCGCTGACGGGCTGTCTTCGGCAATGTAAAGCGCGATGGCCTCGATATCCGCCTCGGCTTCCGGTCGTAGGCGGAGCGTCATCTACGACTTGCGTTCGGCGATTTTCGCATCGAGCTTGTTTTTGATCCGGGCGAAAGCCTGATTACCGTCGACCGCGTTGCCACTTGCGATGCCTTCATCCCAAAGACGGCCCAACTCGTGGATAGCCTGATCACGCTGTGTCCGACGAAATTTCCAGTCGCGCAATGCCTCGCGCATAACTTCGCTTGCCGAAGCGTATTCGCCCGCAGCGACGACCTCCCGCATCATGTTTGCCATTTCGGGAGTGAGGGCAACACTGACTTTTTCTACATTCGCCATACGCTAATAGTAGGCAACCTTACTACCGATTGCAAGGAACGGCGCTCTTAGCACGCCCACCGGCTACTTCCGCTTCATCGCCTCGGCGAGCGCCGCTCCAAAGGCGCCTTGCTGTGCCGGCCGCTCCTGTTGCCGATGCGGCATCGAAGAGCGCGGCGCGGCCTTGCCGCCCTGATCGCGCTGACTGCTACGGGACGCGCCCTCGCCACCATCCTTGCGCATCGACAGCCCGATGCGTTTGCGCTTGATGTCGACATCGACGACCCGCACCTTCACGACGTCGCCGGCCTTCACCACCTCATGCGCATCCTTGATGAAGCGGTCGGCCAGTTGCGAGACATGCACCAGCCCGTCCTGATGCACGCCGATGTCGACGAAGGCGCCGAAGGCGGCGACATTGGTGACAGTGCCCTCGAGCAGCATGCCTGGCTTCAGGTCCTTGATGTCGTCGACGCCCTCGGCGAAGGTCGCCGTCTTGAAACCGGGGCGCGGATCGCGTCCAGGCTTTTCCAGCTCGGCGATGATGTCGCGCACCGTCGGCAGGCCGAAACGCTCGTCGACGAAGACGCGCGGGTCGAGCGCCTTCAGCGCGGCGCTGTCGCCCATCAGCGAACGCACGTCGCGGCCGCATGCAGCGACGATTTTTTTCGCCACGCCATAGGCTTCCGGATGCACCGAGGAGGCATCGAGCGGCTCCGTGCCGTTCGGAATGCGCAGGAAGCCGGCGCACTGCTCGAACGCGCGTGGTCCGAGGCGGGCCACATTCAACAGATCGCGGCGGGTGGCAAAGGGACCGCCGGCATCGCGATGCGCGACGATCGCTTCGGCAAGCGACGGCCCCAGCCCTGAAACCCGCGCCAGCAGCGGCGCCGACGCCGTGTTGAGGTCGACGCCGACCGCATTGACCGCGTCCTCCACCACCGCCTCCAGCGAGCGGCCGAGCCGGTACTGGTCGACATCGTGCTGGTACTGGCCGACGCCGATCGATTTCGGCTCGATCTTGACCAGCTCGGCCAGCGGATCCTGCAGGCGTCTTGCGATCGACACCGCGCCGCGCAGCGACACATCCAGGCCCGGGAACTCCGCCGCTGCCGTGGCCGAAGCGGAATAGACCGAGGCGCCGGCCTCGCTGACGATAACCTTGAGCGGCTTCGGCCCTGACCCGGCCGGCAGGTCCGACAGCATATCAGCCACCAGTTTCTCGGTCTCGCGGCTGCCGGTGCCGTTGCCGATCGAGATCAGCTCGACCTTGTGCTGGCGGATGAGGGCTGCAAGTTCGGCCTGAGTGCCGCGCACATCGTTCCTGGGCGGGAACGGATAGACTGTCGTCGTCGCCACCAGCTTGCCGGTGCCATCGACCACCGCCACCTTGACGCCGGTGCGGATGCCCGGGTCGAGACCCATGGTCGGCCGCGAACCGGCGGGCGCTGCGAGAAGCAGATCCTTGAGATTGCGGGCAAAGACATGGATCGCCTCTTCCTCGGCGCGCTCGCGCAGATCGCGCATCAGGTCGAGCGTCAAGTGCAGCGACAATTTTATCCGCCAGGTCCAGCCGGCCACCTCCATCAGCCATTTGTCACCTGGCAGGTTGCTGCCGATGGCATAGGCATTGGCGATCATGCGTTCGACCGGCTTCACCGGCGATTGATCGACCGGTTTCACCGGCGATTGATCGACCGGTTTCACCGGCGATTGATCGTCGGCATCGACCTCGATGTCGAGCGACAGCACCTCCTCGTTGCGGCCGCGCAGCATGGCCAAGGCGCGGTGGCTGGGCACGCCGGCCCAGCGCTCGGCATGGTCGAAATAGTCGGAGAATTTCGCGCCCGCTTCCTGCTTGCCGTCGACCACCCTGGCGTGCAGGAAGGCGCGTTCCTTCATATAGGCGCGCAGCTTGCCGACCAGATCGGCGTTCTCGGCGAATTGCTCCGACAGGATGTCGCGCGCGCCTTCGAGCGCCGCCTTGGCGTCTGCCACCTCTTCCGTGACATAGGCGAGCGCAAGCTCGGCAGGCACGGCCGAACGGTCGGCAAGGATCGCCTCGGCCAATGGCCCGAGCCCGCGCTCCCTGGCGATCTCGGCCTTGGTACGGCGCTTCGGCTTATAGGGCAGGTAGATATCCTCTAGCTCAGCCTTGGTGCTTGCCGCAGCAATCTTGGCCTCCAACTCCTCGGTCAGCTTGCCTTGCTCGCGGATCGAGCCGAGGATCGTTTCACGCCGCGCATCGAGCTCGCGCAGATAGGCAAGCCGCTCGGAAAGGTCGCGCAACTGCGTGTCGTCGAGCCCGCCGGTGACTTCCTTGCGGTAGCGGGCCACGAACGGCACCGTCGCGCCCTCGTCCAGCAGCCCGATAGCCGCCGCGGCCTGCTCCGGCCGCGAGCCGATCTCGGCCGCGATGATTGCTGCGATGCGCGTGATATCCGATGCCATGCTGATCCCTGTCGAAGAGAGCGGCGACCATAGGCCGGGATGTCCGTCTCGCCAACCATGGTGCGCTCACCCGACCCGGAAGGTCCACAGGAAACAGCGGTGAATGAAGTGCCGGATCGGCTCAAACCATCACGCTCAGTGCCTCGAAAAACGCCACGATATCGACGTCGAGCCGGTCATCCACCGGCTCCGGCTGCGACGACATTTTCGCGATCACCACCTCGTCCCTGGGATTGACGTAAATCCACTGCCCGTGGATGCCGATGCCGCAAAAGGCGCCGGTTGCCGTGCCCATCTGGTACCATTTGTTGCGGTAGCGCCCCTTGGGGAACAGGAAAGCCATCGTGCCGCGCTGCCAGGCCTCGTAGCTGCCGCCGGCGGCGACCGTGTCGCGCACCCAGGCCTCCGGCACAATGCGGCGGCCGTTGGCCGTGCCGCCCTGCCGCATCATCTCGCCGATGCAGGCAAGATCGCGTGGCGTCATCGACATGCCGCCGGCGGTGCGCGCCGTGCCTTCCATGTCGACCGTCACCGACATCTCGCTCGCGGCGCCGAGCGGCAGCCACAGTTTTTCGCTGAGCAGGTCGCCGACGCGTTTGCCGGATGCCCGCTCCACCAGAATGCCGAGCATGTCGGAATTCGGCGAGCGGTAGCGGTAGGTTTGCCCGTGCGGCTCGGCGAGGCGATGGATCGTCAACAGGAAAGCCGCAAGGCTCTCCGAGCCGCCGCCGGGATTCCACAGCGTCGCGCGGCGATAGCGGGCGAAGGCGCTTTCCGGGTCGAGATAGGCTTCCTCGAAATCGAGGCTGACCGTCATGTCGAGCACGTTGCGCACGCTGGCATCGCCATAGGCCGAGCCTTCGGCTTCGGGAATGTAATGCGTCACCGGCGCTTCCGCGTCGAATACCCCCTCGCCTTCCAGTATGCCGGCGAGAACCGCGGTGACCGATTTGCTGATCGAGAAGATGATGTGACGCTGGCCGAACGGCATATGCGGAGCCGACCAGTCGCCGACCAGCCTACCGCCCTTGATGATCGCCAGCCCGTCGGTGTCGGAGCGTTTGAGGAAGGCCTCGACGCTTTCGGCGCCGCCGGCCAGGCTCACTTTCTCCCCGAGCAGACTTCCAAGCGGTTTGGCCTGTTCCTCGCCGCCGGGCGTCACCGCGACATGCACGCTCGGCACCAGTTCGCCGACATTCTGGAACGACCATTGGCTGAACGGCCTCAGCCGCCAGTTATCGAGCCGCACGTCCTTGCGGGCAAAGCCGTATCTGGTCTCGAACGCAGTCTTGCCGGCCACAATTGTCTCCCGGATCTCTTGTTTCTGGTTCTCAGGCGAGCGCCGCGGCGATGGCGTGCACAGCCTTCAACGTCGCCACCGAATAGGCGATGTTGGTGAAATCCGGATAGGTCGAAAGCTTCACCACGACCATCCTGTTGTCCCAGTCGATGTGGATCAGCTGCCCGAACACGCCGCGGCACATCAGCGAACGCGAACGCGGGTCCTCGATCCAGAACTGGTTGCGGTAGCTGCCTTCCGGCAGACTAGGATTGAAATCCGGGCCATGCCGACCGTTTCGCGTCGCCTCGATCCAGCCGGCCGGGATCACGCCGCCGCCATTGTCGAGGATCAGCTGGCCGAAGCGGCCATAGTCGCGCAGCGTCGCGTTGAACCCGCCTTCGGCCAGCGCATAGCCGGCGCTGTCGACAGTGAAGCAGGCACTCTCGTCGGCGCCGAGCTTCTGCCAGAGCTCTTCCGAGACCAGCTGAGCCAGCCGCTTGCCGCTCACCCGCTCCATGATGAAGGCAAGCACGTCCGTCTCGATCGAGCGATACTCGAAGGCCTCGCCATGCTCGCGTACCTTGTCCTTCAGCCGCAGGATCAGCTCGAACATATGCGCCGGCCACTGGAAGTTGGGATCGCTGCCGGGCGGCACCGGTTTCCAGCCGCTGGCGACATCGACCTGGCCGATCTCGGAATAGCGATCCGTGTATTCCTCGGAGAAGCGCACGCCCGTCGTCATGTCGAGCACGTGCTGCACGGCGGCGCCGGCCCAGGCGGTCTCGCCGAGCTCCGGAAGATAATCGGTCACCAACTTGGCCGGGTCGATCAGGCCGCGCCCGACCAGGATGCCGAACACCGATCCGGTAACGGACTTCGCCATCGACTGCGACAGATGCAGCGTGCGCTCGTCCATGCCGTTGAAATAGCGCTCATAGGCTATCCTGCTGTCCTTCAGCACCAGGAAGCCGTCGGCATAGGTCTCGTCGAGCAATCCGGCGAGTGTCGTCGCGTCACCTTTGCCGTCCACCACCGGCAGGCCATCGAGATCGACATCGGCGCGCTCGAGGCGGCGGCGATGGCCATGGCCGCGCCATACTTCCACCGTCGGCAGGACTTCACGGATGTTCTGGAATGCCCACCGGTTCCAGGGGCCTCTGTCCCAGTCGAGCTTCGGCGGCACCATCGCCGGCGGCGAACCCTGCATGATCGGCGGCCGCGGATCGGAGTTGCGGTAAGACGTCATCAAATCCTCCGGTGCATGTCGCCCAAAAGTGCGCAGCGGACTTGGGAACGACATGCGCAAAAGACAAAGACACAAGAAAGGGAGGCCGGAGCCTCCCCTCCTTCATGCTTTATGGCGGAGCTATTTGCGCAGGTTGGTCCAGATCTTGTTGTAGATCTCCACCACGTCCGGCGGGCACGGCGGCACGAACTCGGGCGTCGGCGAGCCGGACGGCGGGCTGATTTCCGGCGAGTTGGCGAATTCCGCCGGCAGGAATTTGTGGCTGCCCGCGATGCCGTTGTCATAGCCGGCGAACTCCGAGATCAGCGCCGCGTTCTCGGGCGCCATCACGAAGTCCTGGAACAGTTTGGCGTTATCGAGGTTCTTGGCGCCCTTCAGCACCGCGACATTGTCCATCCAGCCTTCGACGCCTTCCTTAGGATAGGCGTATTTGATCGCCGGGATCTTCTGGCGCGAACGGTACGCCGCGCCGTTCCACTGTTCCGTCACGATCACATCGCCGGAAGTGATCTTGGTGATGGTGTCGTAGCTGAAGGTTTTCCATGACGGCTTCGCGGCCGTCAGAATCTCGTTGATCTTCTTCAGATTGGCTTTATCGGCGCCGCAGCGCGGCACGCCGGCATAGCGTTCGGCTGCGTGCATGACGGTGTTCACGTCGTCGAGCACATTGATCTGGCCCTTCAGCGCGTCCGGCGGGTCGAACAGGATGGCCAGCGTGTCGATGTCGCCCTTGAACTTGTCCATGTTGACGGAGAACGTCGTGGTGCCGAACTGCCATGGCGCGGTGTAGTGCCGGCCGGAGTCCCAATAGACGTCGACGAAGCGCGGATCGATGTTCTTGCCGTTCGGCATCGCGTTGGGCTCGGTCTTTTCGAGCAGGCCCTCCTCGACCATGATCTTCACGGTGTAGTCGGACGGCACCACGATGTCGTAGCCAGAATTGCCGGCGCGCACCTTGGACAGCATGGTTTCGTTGGAATCGTAGTCGTCCAGCGTCACCTTGATGTTGTACTGCTTCTCGAACTTCTCGATCAGCTTCGGGTTGGTGTAGTCGCCCCAGTTGTAGATGTGCAGTTCGCCGTCGGCGAGCGCCGGCACTGCCCATAGCAGCACGGCCGCGGAAACGGCCGCCATCAGTTTTCCAGACATTGTATGTTCTCCTTGCCTTCCCATTGTTTTGTGTTGGAGCTCACGGGTCACTTGGCGCGCCGGCGCGCGATCAGGAACGAGATCGAGACGAACAGGATCGACACCAGAAGCAGGATGGTTGAGATGGCGTTGATCTCCGGTGTCATCGGCCGCCGGATCTGGTTCCAGATGTAGAGGGGCAGCGTTGTCTGGCCGGGACCGGCGACAAGCTGGGTGATGGTGAAATCGTCGAAGGAGACGATGAAGGCGAGTGCCGCGCCCGACATGATGCCGGGCACCAGCAAGGGCAGCGTGATGCGTTTGAAGGCATTCCACGGCGTCGCGTAGAGGTCGGCCGCCGCATATTCCAGCGTCAGGTCCATGTCCTCCAGCCGCGCCCGGATCGGCATATAGGCGAAGGGGATGCAAAACACGGTGTGGGCGAGGATCAGGTTACCGATGCCGAAATTCAGCCCGAACGTGCCGGCGATCAGCGCGAAGAAGGAGAGCGTCGCCACCGCCGTGATGATCTCCGGCACCATCAGCGGCAGGTTGATGACCATGAATGCCGCGGCAAGCCCGCGCCATGGCTTCACTCTCGTCATACCGATGGCCGCAAGCGTGGCGCAGACGGTCGAGATGATCGTGGCGCTGACCGAGATGATCATCGTGTTGCGGGCGGCGTTGTGGAATTCCTCGTTGAGCAGCGCGGTGCCATACCAACCGAGCGTGACGCCTTCCCAATGCGTGACCAGCGAGCCGCTGTTCAGCGAGAAGATCATCAGGATCAGCACCGGCACATAGAGCACCAAAAGGCAGATGACGGCGATCGAGCGGAAGCCCGGCTGGTCCTTGATGTCGATGGTGCGGGGCTCAGCCATGCTGCACCTTCCCCGACGTGTTGCGGACGTAGAAGAAGAGCGCCACCAGCACCGCAGCCATCAGGATCAGCGCCTGCGCGCAGCCGAGCGGCCAGTTGCGCCCCGAACCGAATTGCTGGGCAATGAGGTCGCCGATCATCAGGTGGACGCCGCCGCCCAGGATCAGCGGCGTGACATAGGCGCCGAGCGCCGGGATGAAGACCAGCAGGCAGCCTGCGATGATGCCGGGTTTGGACAACGGAATGATCACCCGCCAAAGCACCTGGCGGCGCGTGGCGTAGAGATCGTAGGCCGCCTCGATCAATCGGAAGTCGAGCTTTTCCAGGCTTGAATAGAGCGGCAGCACCATGAACGGCAGGAAGGCGTAGAGCAGGCCGAGCTGGATGGCGAAGTTGGTGTAGAGCATGGTGATCGGCTTATCGATCACGCCAAGCGCCAGCAGCGCGTTGTTGATCAGGCCCTCGTCGCGGATGATGAACATGATCGCCAGCGTGCGCACCAGGAGGTTCGACCAGAACGGAATGGTGATCAGGAGCACCCACCAGTTGCGTTGCGCCGGCGGACGCGTGGCCATGAAATAGGCGGTCGGGAAGCCGAGCAGCAGGCAGATCACCGTCGTCACCACCGCGAACAGGAACGAGCGCAGATAGATGATCAGGAAATCCGGCGTGAACTGCAGCGTGTCGTCGAAGATGTCGCGCTGGAACAGGAAGTTCAGATAGGCGTCGGTCGAGAACTGCCACTGCACGCCGCCATAGGGCGCGGCGACAAGGAACGAATAGACGCAGATGATGATGAGCGGCAGCACGCCGAAAATGCCGATGATGATCAGCGCCGGCAGCGACAGCAGCCGGTTGCGCCGCGCGCCGGCTTTCACCGCCTGGGCTTCGAACGACGCGGCCTTGGAAAGCGTGGTTGGGGAGAGCGTGGCTGTCGTCATCAGTCTTTCAGGACGCGCGCCGCGTCCTCCTCGAACTGGATGCCGACCTTGGCGCCGGTCTCGTAGGTCACCGGGCTCGAGCGGCTGTTCTGGTGGCGCACGATGAAGTTTTCGCCGCCGTCGAGCTTCACATGGTAGTGCGTGTCGGTGCCGAAATAGACGATGTTGGAAAGCGTGCCAGTGATCGTGCCCTTGGCCGGGTCGGGCACCAGGTCGGCATGTTCGGGGCGCACCACCAGCGTCACATCGCCAGACGGATCGAAGCCTTCCGGATAGCCCGCGGCGATCGTCACGTTGCTGGCGAATTTGACGGTCGCCACGCCGGGCTTCTTCGACACCACCGAGCCCGCCAGGAAATTCGTCTCGCCGATGAAGTCGGCGACGAAGCGTTCGGCCGGCCGGTCGTAGATGTCGCGCGGCGTGCCGACCTGCAGGATCTTGCCCGCCGACATTACCGCGATGCGGTCGGACATCGTCAGCGCTTCTTCCTGGTCGTGGGTGACGAAGATGAAGGTGATGCCGGTCTCGTTCTGCAGCCGCTTCAGCTCGATCTGCATTTCCTTGCGCAGCTTGTAGTCCAGAGCCGAGAGCGGCTCGTCGAGCAGCAGCACTTTCGGCTGCGGCGCCAACGCCCGGGCGAGCGCCACACGCTGCTGCTGACCGCCGGAGATCTGGCTGGTGCGGCGCGCCTTGAGCGCCTCCATCTTGACCAGCCTCAGCATCTGCGCGACGCGCGCTTCAATTTCGCCCTTGGGCCTGCCGAGCATCTCCAGCCCGAAGCCGATGTTCTCCGCCACCGTCATATGCGGGAACAGCGCATAGCTCTGGAAGACGGTGTTGACCGGGCGCTTGAAGGGCGGCAGCGGCGCGATGTCCTGGCCGTGCAGCAGGATTTCGCCGCCAGTTGGGAAATCGAAGCCGGCTATCAGTCTCAGCAGCGTCGTCTTTCCGCACCCCGACGGGCCGAGCAGTGTGAAAAATTCGTTCTCGCGGATCGACACCGACACCGTGTCGAGAGCGGCTACCTGGTTTTCGCCGGTTCCAAAAACTTTGCGCACACCGCGAACTTCGATCGCGTTCTTACCCGGTTGTTCCGGCACGATTACCCCATTGAGAGAGCCTGCTCTTGGCGGCAGGTTTGTTCCTGTTTGATTGTCACCATAAGCCGGCTGGCTTGGCAACTGCGGAGCAGTGACTCGATTTGAATCTCGATTTCAATTAAGCAATTCCTATGCCATCGTTAGGCTTGGTAGGTGATCTTCCCCCCACAGATCGTGGTTACCGGCCGCACGGTGTGCAGCGCTTCCGGCGCCGTCCCCTCTATATCGGCCGACAACACGACGAGATCGGCGAGGTATCCGGTCTTCAGGCGGCCCTTGCGGTGTTCCATGAACTCGGCATAGGCGCCCTCGACCGTGTAGCCGGCAATCGATTCATGTAGCGAGAAGCTCTGGTCCGGCAGGCCTTCTGCCCAAGGTTTGCGCATCACCGCCGCCTGGATGCCCAGGATCGGGTCAACCGGTGAGACCGGCCAGTCGGAGGCGAAGACGACCCGTGCTCCAGCGTTCTTCAGCGTGCGCCAGGCATAGCTCAGCGGCCACTTGTCTCGTCCGATGCGCGAGATCGTCGGCTCCAGTGGGAAATTCATGGCGCCCGGCGGATGCGGCGGCTGCATCGACGCCAGCACGCCGAGCTCGGCAAACCTTGGCACGTCGAGCGGCGTGGTGACCTCGATATGCTCGATGCGATGGCGACTGTCGCGCCTGCCGTTCTTCTTCAGCGCCGCCTGATAGCCGTCGAGCACGGCGCGCACCGCGCCGTCGCCGATCGAATGCACGGCGATCTGCAAGCCGCGCCTGTCGGCCTCGACCGCCACTTCGGCGAAATGCGCGGGCGAAAACAGCGGCTCGCCGCGCCAGCCCGGCCGGTCGGCATAGTCGTCGACCATCACCGCGGTCCAGGAATCCAGCACGCCGTCATAA
This sequence comes from Mesorhizobium sp. LEGMi-168a, assembly GCF_058312955.1. Classification (NCBI taxonomy): domain Bacteria; kingdom Pseudomonadati; phylum Pseudomonadota; class Alphaproteobacteria; order Hyphomicrobiales; family Phyllobacteriaceae; genus Mesorhizobium; species Mesorhizobium sp. LEGMi-168a. The sequence goes on along the minus strand of NZ_JBZEGV010000006.1, from coordinate 194,722 downwards.
AAGACCTTGACCATGCCCGACGACAGCCACTCGGAATTGTAGGTCGCCGCCATGCGCGAGGCTTTTTCGAGCATGTCCAGCTGCATGAAATTCTTGAAGTGGAACGGGATCTTGGTGCGGCAGATCAGCCGCCCCTCTTCTTCCAGACCGGCGAGCAGCTGGAGCTGGTAGAGGTTGCCGTCCATGTTCTGGATCGAGGTGATGCCGTGCTTTGCGCACCACTCAAGCCCGCGATGCATGAGGTCGCGGTCGGCGGCCAATTCCTCGGCCGATGGATAGGGGCTCGGCTCTTCGCCCGTCAGGCCGAGTCGTGTCCGGTTCGCCCCGAAATGCTCGAGGATCGGTCCGAATGCCTCGCCTTCGCGCAGCTCGCCGGCGGCAAGTCCGTCAGCACCCATGACGACCTCGTTGCCCGGCCCCACCTGCTTGCCGTTGAGCAGGCCGGCCTCTTCGAGCGCCTTGGTGTTTGCCCACATCGTATGGTGGTCCGAGGCCGACATGGCGAAGGGCCGGTCGGGGATGATGCGGTCGAGGTGATGCCGCGTCACCGGTTCGGGCAGGATCGCGTAGTCGACCCCGGCGCCGATCAGCAGCCTCGCATTCGGACGCTTTGCTGCGAAACCCTGGATCGCGTCGCGCAGCGCATCGAAGCCATGCACGCCCGCCAGATGCAGATTGTCGAGCTCGGCCGCGCCGCCGAACAGATGCATATGCGCTTCGATGAAGCCCGGCAGGACGGAGCCGCCTTGGGCGTCGACAACCTTTGTCGCCGATCCTTTGAGTTCTTCGATCGAAGCGCGGCTGCCGATGGCGATGATGACGCCATCCTTGACGGCAACAGCTTCAGCGGCGGGATTGTCGTCGTCCATGGTCAGCACACGGCCGTTGACGACCACCAGATCCGCACCACCATCCGCAACCGACATCGCGACTCCACATTTTGCTGAGGGACCGACAGCGCCGAGGGTCCAACGAGCTGCCGCTCCACCGGGGCGACGCCATGGGACAAAAGTCGATGCCGATGCGCCGTCTTCGAAATTCCCCTTGTTATCGTGGAAGACAGCGTGGATAAAGAATGCGACTGTTTATTCGCGTTTGTCAACAGCCGGAATTTGGAATGTATAGTGGACTGCACCGCGCGCCGATGGTGAGGCCGAGCGGGGAACGGGGGCAACGAGCAGTGAAGCGCAGTCTCGACCGCAAGACCAGAATAGCGCTCGAGCCGCGCAAGCAGCCGCGGCAGCAACGGTCAAGCAAGGTGGTCGACAGAATTCTCGACGCGGCGCTGATCCTGACGCGGGAGCAAGGAACCAGAGCGCCGACGACGCTTGCCATCGCGCAGCGCGCGGGCCTGTCGGTCGGTTCGGTTTATCAGTACTTTCCCAACAAGGAAGCCATTCTTCTGGACCTGGCCCGGCGCTGGCTGTCGTCTTTTCCTCAGGTGATCCAGAAGCGCATCAACGCCCCCCGGCCAACCAACCGTGACGAGTTTCGGCGCGAAGTACGCAAACTCTTCATCGACACATCCAGGCTCTATCTCGAAAACGCCACCCTGATGCCGGTGATCGAGGCCATATCCGGCAACGCCGACCTGAGGCCGATCCAGGACCAATATGACAAGGAGATCATCGCCCTCTACGCCGCGTGGCTGCAGCATGTGAACCCGGCTCTCGAAGACAAGATCGCCAGCCGGCTCGGCGTGTTGATGATGGAAGTCGGCCATGTCTGCCGGCTTGTCGGGCTTAAGAGGGACCGCAGGACATTCGACCTCATCGAGGACGATGTGGAAGCCATGTGGCTCGCTCTGGTGACCCCCTATCTCAATCTCGACTGATTTCGCACCTCGAAAGGATCCCCATGAAGACTGTCTATTCGCCGCTCCATGCCGGTCATGCCGGGCAGATGGAACTGGTCACGTCGGCGATTGTCCCTGGTTTCGAAAAGCCGTCGCGGGCCGAATTCATCAGGGCAAGGGTGGAGAGCGAGAAGCTTGGGCCGATCATCGGGCCGGTCGAGCACGAGCTTGCCGCCGCCAAGCGTGTGCATGAGGCGCACTACATCGATTTCCTGCCGACTGTGTGGCCGGAATGGGTCGCTGCCGGCTTCAAGGGCTCGGCCATGGCCTTCACCTGGCCGACGCGGGGGTTGCGCGGCGACGTGCCGCCGAAGCGCATCGACGCCCTGCTCGGCTATTATTCCTTCGATGCCGGCGCCACCTTCGTCGAAGGCACCTGGGCGGCGATCAAATCATCCTATGACGTCGCGCTGACGGCGGCAGCCCTGGTCAAGGGCGGCGAGCGGACCGCCTTCGCGCTCTGCCGGCCGCCGGGCCACCACGCTGGCGCTGCCTTCATGGGCGGCTACTGCTTCATCAACAACGCCGCCGTCGTCGCGCAATGGTTCCGCGACCAGGGCGCCAAGCGCGTTTCGATCCTCGACGTCGACTACCACCACGGCAACGGCACGCAGGAGATCTTCTACCGCCGCGGCGACGTCCAGGTGCTCAACCTGCATGGCGACCCGATGATCGAGTACCCCTTCTTCCTCGGCCATGCCGACGAGCGTGGCGAAGGTGAAGGCGAAGGCTTCAACATCAACTATCCGATGCCCTTCAGCACCGACTGGGACGGCTGGAACGCCTCGCTGGAGGATGCCTGCGCCAGGCTCGCGGCCTATGCGCCCGACGTCGTCGTGGTGTCGCTTGGCGTCGACACCTTCGAGAAGGACCCGATCAGCCAGTTCAAGCTGAAGAGCGAGGACTATCCCAAGATCGGCCGTCGCATCGCCAGGCTCGGCCTGCCGACGCTGTTCGTCATGGAAGGCGGCTACGCGGTGGAAGAGATCGGCATCAACGCCGTCGGCGTGCTGACCGGGTTCGAGGATCGCTGAGCCGCGTCGAGCCGGAAGGAGATGCGCCCCGGATGCAGCCGGGGCGCATTTTTTGACGACTTTACCTCGAGGTCATCGGCTCAACTCACCCCTGAAATTATCGCCAAGCAACGCGAGACGCGGCCTCTGAGTCGCAACACGAGTCCACCGGATTCGATTTTGTCAAATCGCGTTTGATGTCGGATTCATCTGCGGGTAGATTAGACCCGAATCAGCCGGTCCACGGGGGGCGCGGCAACCACCCAAGGTCTCTTGTTCCGGCGCTCGGCCGGCACCAGGCGCGGACGGCTTCGCGTTCCCCAAAAGGATTCGGCTCGGTTGGGCGCTGTGCGTGCCCTTGAGTGTGTTTTCGTCAATGTGACGCGTTTCGGGTCCGGACGCTGGCTAACGCCGGCACCGGGCACAGGGATCGATTCCGGCCAGAATATCAAAATGAGCAGTCCCGCCGCGCTTCTCCAACCCGACGCTTCAGGCTCGCGCCTGGCGTCCCGCGGCGATCTCACCAGCTTCTTCATGCAGCTTGCCGCCAACATCGGCGCCGACAGCTACATGCTGGTCGCCATCGTCCACGACCAGGACCGCAACGATGCGCGCATCGTGTCGTCGAACTGGATCTTTGACGCCATCGAGCTGATCGGCAAAAGGCTGATTGCCAATCTTGCGCTAGGCCCCCTGACGGCGGCTCCCGGCGTACGCCCCAGACCGCTGGTCGCGGCCCACGCGCCCGATGCCGGCGCGCTGCTGAGCGGCGAGGAGGCCAGGCTGCTCGACGTGCTCGGCCACGCCGAAATCTATTCGCTCAGGCTGAATGTCGGCCGCCAGCGCCTTTTCGTACTGTTTTCCGCCGCCGAGCCCGACAAGATCGACCTCCCGGCCCTGATGAAGGCGCAGCTGAAATGCTGCTACGCGCTGTCCGGCATCCCGCAATTGATCGCCGAGGCATCCATGCAGGATCCGCTGTCCGACCGCGAGCGCGAATGTCTGTTCTGGGTGTCGGAAGGCAAGACCACCGACGAGGTGGCACTCATCCTTGGCGTCTCGTCGAACACCGTCAACAGCTACATCACGCATGCCATCCAGAAATTCGCGGCCAGCAACCGCGCGATGGCGATTGCGACCGCGATCAGGAGCGGCATCATTTGAAGCACGCACAGGTCAAAGAGGCCGCGACCGCCCTTTTCAACGATCAGCGCAATCCGTTCGGCGCCTTCTCGCTCGGATCGGAGACGCATCACGCGGTGACCATCCCGGACGCCGTGCGCCGTTGCCGCTGGATTGCCGTCGACATCAACGCTTCCGGCTTTGGGCTGTTCTTCGTCAGCCCTTCCCTGGAGCGCGCCCGCCTGGTCGCCTGCTTCGATTCCGATTATCCGTCGACCGCCGTCGCGACCAAATTCATCTCGGGCGCCAGCGGCGAGGAGATGGTGCGCCACAGCCGCATCTCGACGACACCGCGCTGGTGGGCCGATGACGGCATCGCCGGCTCGCGGCGGACGTTTGAGAACCTAACATGGTCCGAGGCGACCGCGCCGTTGGCGCCAGGCACCAACGGCATCGCCTTTCCGGTGCATGCGGATCGCGGCCAGTGCGGGCTGGTGGTCTTCCTGGGGCCGGACATTACGCTGTCGGACGACACGCTCTGTGAAATCCACGCGCGTTGCTTTGCGCTGTTCGCGGCGGTCGCCCGCATCCGTCCAGGCGAAACCGGCAGGACGCGCGCGATCTCCAAGCGCGAGCTCGAATGCCTGAAGCTGACCGCCAACGGCAACACCAGCGAAGAGATCGCAAAGCTCCTGAAACTGTCGGTGCACACCGCCAACCAGTACCTGACCCAGTCGACGCAGAAGCTCAACGCGGTCAACCGCAACCAGGCGGTGGCCAAGGCGCTGCGCCTGGGCCTGATCGAGTAGCTCGCTCAGGCCAGGCGCCTACACTCTTCAATTCATCATCAGGGGTAAGCGAGCGGCTCGGTCCTACGGATGCGCGCCTCTTCGATCGCATCCTCGAGCAGGGCCGTGTTGTGCTCCGGCGTCTCGCCCGGCTTCTCGAAAGACACGTAGTTGACGACCACGGACGTCCCCTGCCCGGTCAGCGTCAGCTGAAAGTAGACGGTGACGCCGCGCGGCCGAAGCTCGAGATCGAGCACGATGCGCGGATGGCCCGTCCAGTCGACATGCGCCTCACCGCCATGGCCAAGCCTGAGCGTGCCAGGCTGGAAGTAGAGTTCCGCGGCCGAGTCCACCAGGTCCGAGAGGCAGGCGAAATGCTCCAGCCGGATGAAGGCGATATAGTCGGCGACCTCGATCAGCCGCAACTCGCCGACCACATCCTGGATGGCGCTGGCGACGATCTGCTCGCGTGAATTGGCGTGTGGTTGCCGGTTCATGGATTAGAAGCAGCGTCCGTTCATTGGGTTACTTTTCGCTCGGCCTTCTTCGAGTAGACGATCCGCACCAGCTCGGCGACGGCCTGGTAGAATTGCGACGGGATCACGCTATCAACCGAAACTTGCTTGTACATGGAGCGGGCAAGCGCCACGTCCTCGAAGATCGGGATGTTGTGCTCCCTGGCGATCTCGCGAATTTTCAGCGCCACCAGATCCTGGCCCTTGGCGAGCACCAGCGGAGCGGAGTCCTCTTCGCGGACATATTTCAGCGCGATGGAATAGTGCGTCGGATTGGCGATGATGAGCGTCGCGCGCGGCACCGCCGTCATCATGCGCCGCCGCGCCCGGTCGCGCGCCAGCGAGCGCAGGCGCGATTTCACGATCGGATCGCCTTCCGACTGCTTCATCTCGTCCTTCACTTCCTGCTTGGTCATGCGCAGGTCGCGCCGCCAGTGGAAGCGCGACCAGACGATGTCGGCGACCGCGATCAGTCCCATGACGAAGACGATCGCCGTCAATATGTCGACGGCGATGCCGCGGATCTCCAGACCGAAGGCGACAGAGTTGGTGATCATGCCGGCGAGCAGCCTGCGATGATCCTCCGACAGCGTGAAGGTGAGGACGGCGATCGCAAACGCAAGCTTGGCCAGCGACTTGCCGAATTCGACGAAGCCCTGCACGCCGAACATGCGGCTCCAGCCCTTGGCGATCGAAATGCGTGACAGTTGCGGCCTGATCCGTTCGCCGACAATTTGCGGTATGTTCTGAAACACCGAAGCGCCGACGCCGGCGACCACCAGGAGCACCAGCAGGCTGACGACGGCGCGGCCGACCTCGATCAAGACCTGCTGGTAGAGCGTGATGACGTCGGTCTCGGTGTCCATCGGCCAGGCTTCCGGCTTTTCCAGGAACATGGCGAGGAACATGCCGAGATTGACGATGGCGTCCTTGGCGTAGAAGACGGTGAACACCAGTATGGCAAGGAAGGAGGCGAAGATGGCGGTTTCGCGCGAATGGGGCAGCTTGCCCTGTTCGATCGTGTCGCGGATCTTCTTTTCTGTGGCTTCCTCGGTTTTGGAATCCTTGTCGACCGCCTCAGCCATGGTGCCCTGACCGGATCGCTACCCGTCAGGCCGCTTCGGCGGCGGTCTGCGTCGCAGGGAGCTCGAATGCTCCTTGCCGCGACAGACGGATGGTCGCTACCGCGACCGTCTTGCGCGCCGCCATGATGTCGGTGAGCGCAATGCCTTCCGATCCCTGTCCGAGCTCGGATTCGATCATGCGACGTGAGCGTGCACCGATCGCCGACAGCACCGCTTCGGTGAGCGGCGCCGGCGCGCCGCGCAGAGCCAGCGTGACGAGCTCGGTCGACAGTCCGTCGAACAGAAGCACGCGCGCCTTCTGGGTGAGCAGCGGCAGATCGTCGAAGGCAAAGAGGCGCGACTTGACGCCGGCGAGGTCGGGCGTGCCGGCCTCCTCCAGATCCTGCATGAGCTCGTCGAGCTCGGGCTTGGCCATTTCGTTGAGCACGCTGGCGACGCGCTCCTGGCCGGCTGAAGTGTCCCTGGTCGCCTTTTGCGAAAGCACGCTGGCGCGCAGCTGGTTCTCGACGATCCTGGTCGCCGCGTCCGGAATATTGGCCATCGTCACCATGCGCTTGATGATCTGGCTGCGTATCGGCTTTTCCATCGTCAAGAGCACATTGGCGGCAGTCTGCGGCGCAAGCTTCGACAACACCATTGCGGACGTCTGCGGGTGTTCGCCGGCGAGGAAGGTCCCAAGACGCGCGGGCTCGAGCTTTTCGAGATCCGGCCAGATCGGCGGCGGCCCTTCCGGCGCCGGCTCGAATTTCCTGTCGCCCATGATGGCGCTCATTTCCTCGGGCGACAGCGATTCGTTGAGGATCGTGTCCATCCGATCGGCCGAATCGAGCAGGCCGGCGCCTTCCGTGAACTCGGCCTCGAATTCCGCGACGATGCGCTCCAGATCGGCTTGCGGGATGGTGCGCAGCAGGCGGGCGCCCTCGATCAGCGCCTTCAGCTCTTCCTGCTTGAAGAATTTGAGCAGCCGACTGGCCGAGGGCTTGCCCATCGCCACCAGGATCGCGGCGGCCTTTTGCGGGCGCGTCAGCGTCAATGACGTCATCATGCTTTGCTCCGCTGCCGGTCAGTGCTCTCGCCGTCCATGCTCAGGCGCTCTTCGTCGCGGCGATGATCTCGGTAAGCCTGATGCCGAAGCGCGACGGATCGTGCTCCAGCACCGTGATCTCGCCGCGTGCGATCCTGCGGCCGTTGACCACCACGTCGACCGGCTCGCCAATGCGGCGGTTAAGCGCCACGGTCGAGCCCTTCTGCAACGCCATCAACTCCGAAACCGGCATTTCGGTGCTGCCGAGGATGATCTGCACATCGACCGGGATCGTCATGATGATCGAGGAATTGGCTCCTGCCTGGAGGGCAGCGTCCGGTCGTTGTTCCTCTTCCCTGAGCACGCCGCGCAGTTCCTCGATGGCTCGGTCGAGCTGCTCGTCCGGCTGGTCGGCTTCGGGTTCGGCTTCCACCTTGGTCTTTGCCATGCCTCGTCTCCAATATTCCCAAGCCCGGCCTCAGCCCGGCATCAATCCGTCGATAAAATCCTGCCCGGCGTCGTGGGGATGCCGGATGCGGACCGTGTAATTCTGTCCGAGCTTACCGAACTCGCAGACAAAAAGCGTCTTGTCGCGCGCGCTGAGCCTGGCCTGCAGCTGCGCGTTCTCCTCGAACTCGATCACCTGGCCTGGCTGGAAGGCGGCGAGATCGCCAAGCGTCAGACGGGCGAGCGGCATGGTAGCCTCGAGCCGCACGGCCGAGCGCATCACCTCCTCCGAGAAGCGGGCCCGCCAGTCGAACTCCGTCGCCTGGTCGTCGCCTTGATGGGCGGTGGCGCCGCGCGTCGCCAGAAGGATGCGCTGCGGGATCATCACCGTCACCGTGCCGGCGTCGGTCGGCGTCGAGATGCCGTAGACGATGCGAATCGCCGCTCCGTCGCGCAGCACGCGCCGTTTTGCCTCGTTGCCGGACATCGCTTTGGCAACCGGCAGGCGCAGGTCGAGAGAACGCCTGCCTGATCCGTTCAGCGCCACCGCGACCTCCTGGAAGAGCATGGTCGCGACATCGATCTCGATCTGCGACAGGTCGCGCTCGATCGGCGCCACCGGCTGGTCCGGGTCGCCGCCGAACAGCGCCGAGACCATGACCGCGATCGCCGGCGCATCCATGACCAGCGTCATGGCGTCCGCCGAGGCTGGAGAAGAAACGATCGTCATGGCGAAGGTTTCGCCGGCGCGCATGCGCGCATCGGGGACGCGGCCCACTTCGACGGCCTGTAGGTCGACCGTGACCGGCGCGCCGAGCTCACCCGCAAGCGCCTTCTGCAGCAGCGGCAGCGAGCGTTCGGCCATGCCGCGGCCGACGCCGATCACCTGCGCGGCCTCGCCGCTGTCGCCGACGAGGCGCTCGATGATGAGAGCCCGGGTTTGCGACGGACTGCCCGGACTGGTCATGACGGCAAGCGGCCCTGACTGAAATTCTGCATGCTCAGGCCGCCTTCTTCTCGGCGGCGCCTGCATTCATCGTGCTCTGCTCGACGGCATCGATCGTCGGGCGCTCATAGGAAGAAATGGTCTTGCGGCCGAACTCGATCGCGACCTGCGGCAAGGCGCCGTTCATGTAGGCGAGCAGCGTCTGCTTGACGATGATGTAGAGGCGGTTCTTCTTCTCGCGCACCGTCTTGATCTTGGTGGCGACCGGACCGACCACGGCATAGGACAGGAAAATGCCGAGGAAGGTTCCGACGAGTGCGGCGCCGATCAGGCCGCCGAGGATTTCCGGCGACTGGTCGAGCGCGCCCATCGCCTTCACCACGCCGAGCACGGCGGCGACGATGCCGAGCGCCGGCAGGCCGTCGCCGACCGCGACCATCGCGTGATAGGCCTTCAGCTTGTCGGTGCGGATGGTCTGGATCTCCTCGTCCATCAGCGCCTCGATCTCGTGCGAGCGGGCATTGCCGATGATGATGATGCGGCAATAGTCGCAGATGAAATGCGTCAGATCGTGGTTCTTCAAGACGGTCGGGAAGGCCTGGAAGATCGCCGACTCTTCCGGATTGTCGATATGCGCCTCGACCTCGCTGCGCGACTTCGAGCGCAATTCGCGCATCAGGCTATGCAGCACGCCCAGCGTCTCGAGATAGTCGCGCTCCTTCGGCACCGCCTGCTTGAAGGCCTCGAGAATGCCCTTGCCGGTGTCCTTGACCGTCTTCATCGGATTGGCGACGAGGAAGGTGCCGAGCGCCGCGCCGCAGATGACCACCGCTTCCCATGGCTGCATCAGCACATGCAGATGGCCGCCCATGGCCATGAAGCCGCCGAGAACGCAGCCAAGCGTCACCACAAGTCCGATCAGAATACCCACAACAGGTCCTTCCGCATGTCACGTCGTGGATCAGGGATAGTCCTCGTGCCTTGTGTGAGGCTTGAATCACGAGGCGGGAACTCGATTCAGCTTCGCACAAGGAAGCTTCGCTATCATTCCTGGATAGCTTCGGCCGGAGGCGCATATGTTGAACACCTATACGAGCTACCAGCTCATCGCCAAGGACATCCCCAAGGCGATCGACCAGATCGAGTCGCAGCCCGTCGTGAAGCGCGAGACCGACTACTATCTGGCCAATATCGGCAACGTCAAAACCATCGACGATTTCGTCAAGAACACCAGGTTGTTCAACTATGCCATGAAGGCTTACGGCCTGAGCGACATGGCCTACGCCAAGGCCTTCATGGTCAAGGCGTTGAAGGAAGGTGTCTCCGACCCGGACAGCTTCGCCAACAAGCTGAGCGACAAGCGCTACGCCGATTTCGTCAAGGCGTTCAACTTCGCGGCCTACGGCTCGACCGCCACGCTGTTTCCCTCCGCCCAGCAAGGCGCCATCGACAAATACATGCGCCAGACGCTGGAGGAGAATGCCGGCGAGACCAATCAGGGCGTGCGTCTGGCGCTCTATTTCCAGCGCAAAGCGCCCGACATCACCAACTGGTATGACGTGCTCGCCGACACCGCGCTTTCGAGCGTGGTCCGCACCGCACTCGGCCTGCCCGACTCCTTCGCCTCCGCCGATATCGACAAGCAGGCGCAGGTGTTCGAGCAGAAGCTCGATATCGCCGACTTCAAGGACCCCGACAAGTTGAACAAGTTCCTGACCCGCTTCACCAGCCTGTGGGAGATCAACAACCCAACCTCCAGTGCCGTGACCTCGGTCAGCGTGCTCTTCGCGCAACCGACCACGGTCGGCATCTCGACCGATCTGATGATGGCCATGCAGAAGCTGAAATTCTGAGAACACCATGCAGGACAGTCTCTATGTCGCCCTCTCCTCACAGATTGCGCTCGAGCGTCGCCTCGACACCATCGCCGACAATGTCGCCAATGCCTCGACCATTGGCTTTCGCGCCACCGGCGTGAAATTCGAGGACGTGGTCTCCGGCACCGGGCCGAAGTCGGTCTCCTTCGCATCCTCCGGCAAGACCTATCTTTCCACCGCGCACGGCTCGATGACCGAAACCGGTAATCCTTTCGACTTCGCCATACAAGGCGACGCCTGGTTCGCCATCGAGACGCCGGCCGGCACGGTGATGACCCGCGACGGCCGTTTCTCCATGAACGAGAACGGCGAGCTGATGTCGATCGAAGGCTATCCGGTGCTGGACGGCGGCGGCGCGCCGATCCAGCTCGATCCGCGCAACGGCCCGCCCAAGGCCGGCGCCGACGGCTCGCTCCGCCAGAACGACCAGCTTGTCGGCGCCATCGGCCTTTACGATTTCGATCCGGGCGACAATTTTGTCCGCTACGGCAATTCGGGCATCGTGCCCGCACGCGCGCCGGAACCGGTCACCGACCGCTCCGACGTCGGCGTCGCGCAAGGGTTCCTGGAAGAGTCCAACGTCAATCCGGTGCTGGAGATGACCCGGCTGATCCAGGTGCAGCGCGCCTTCGAGAACACGGCGGCGCTGATCCGGCAGAGCGCTTCCTCCACCGACGACGCCATCAAGACGCTCGGTTCGAAGTAGCGGCATGGCTACCGGCTCGTCCCTGCTGCGCGCGCCAGAGAGGCTTATCGAAGCCAGCCCGACGGATCGGCTGGCCACGCTCGAAGGCGTCTGGCGGCGGTTCGGCAATCCGGAAAATTTGCTCAGCCGCGGCGGCCACGTCGTCGAGGTCTCGCCCACCCACTACAAGGTGGGCGGCCTCTCCGACATCGCCAGGCTCGGCGACATCGTCGAGCAGCGTGGCAAGGCCGGCACGCGCCGCGGCGAGATCGTCAGGATAGGCCGCGACGAGGTGGTGGTAGCGCCGTTCGACCGCAGCGCCGATGCCGGCCTCGGCGACGCCGTGTTCCGGCGCGGTCCGCTCGCGGTCGCGCCGCACGCTTCCTGGCGCGGACGCGCGATAGACGCCTTGACCCGCGTCATCGACGGCGGCCCGCCGCTGGCCAGGCCTAACGCCGCCGATGCCGCGCACGCACTGACGCCGGGCGCCATGTCGCGCCAGCGGGTCGGCACGAGCTTCCTGACCGGCGTGCGGGTGATCGACATCTTCACGCCGCTCTGCTTCGGCCAGCGGCTCGGCATCTTCGCCGGCTCCGGCGTCGGCAAGTCGACGCTGCTTGCCATGCTCGCCGGCGCCGAGGCCTTCGACACCGTCGTCGTCGCGCTGATCGGCGAACGCGGCCGCGAGGTGCGCGAATTCCTCGAGGACACCATCGGCGCCGACAGCATGGCAAAGACCGTTGCCGTCGTCGCCACCAGCGACGAGAGCGCCATGATGCGCCGGCGCGCTCCCGACACCGCCATGTGCGTGGCCGAGCATTTCCGCGACCAGGGCCATCGCGTGCTTCTGGTGCTGGATTCGATCACCCGCTTCGCCCATGCGCTGCGCGAGGTGGCGACCGGAACCGGCGAGCCGCCGGTCGCGCGCGGCTACCCGGCATCGGTCTTCACCGATCTGCCGAAGCTGCTGGAGCGAGCAGGGCCGGGCGTCGAAGGCCCCGGGGTTAAAGGCAAGGGGTCGATCACCGCCATCATCTCGGTTCTCGTCGACGGCGACGACCACAACGATCCGGTCGCCGATTCGGTGCGCGGCATCCTCGACGGCCATGTCGTGCTCGACCGCGCGATCGCCGAGCAGGGTCGCTATCCGCCGGTCAATCCGCTGTCGTCGATCTCGCGTCTCGCCGACAAGGCCTGGAGCGCCGAGCAGCGCATGCTGGTGACCAGGCTGAAGTCGATGATCGCGCGCTTCGAGGACACGCGCGACATCCGCCTGCTCGGCGCCTATCAGGGCGGCGCCGATGCCGAGCTCGACATCGCCGTGCGCCAGGTGCCGCTGATCTACGAGGCGCTCACGCAATCGCCGAGGGATCGCGCGTCGGCCGATCCGTTCGCCGATCTCGCCCGCCATCTCAAGGGGAAGCAGAATGGCGACCAAGGAGACTGATCTTCAGCACACCGAGCGCATGCTGCGCGAGATGATCGCCGAGGCCAAAGCCGCCGAGGAGGTCCACGCCAGCCGCGACTTGGCTATCAATGGCCTGTTCCCGAAAAAGGTGGAGTGGCCGCAGCCGCCGCGAGCCGAATTCCCGCGCCTGGCCAACAGGAAAGCGGACCGGCGCAGCGATTTCGTCATCGCCGCGCTCGGCATCACGCTCGGCCTGATCTGCGCGCTGTTTCCCTGGTACATCTTCTTCAACCAGGAGCAGTTCGGCGTGCAAGCCATCAAGTTCGGCGGCAGCGGCAGCAATTCCGGTCGCGCTGGCGGCGGGGTTGCAGCCGAACGCAGTGGACCGCTGACGGCGAAGGACGTTCCCAATGCCGATATCGACCTGCTTGCCACCGGAACGGTGCAGGACGACCCGGCCCCCGCGCCGGCGCCCGACGAGCAGCCCTTCCCCGTCGCATCGGGATTCAAGATGGTGCATGTCGCCAACGGCCGCGCCATGATCGAGGACGATACAGGCTTGTGGATCGTCCAGCGCGGCTCGGTCCTGCCCGATTCCAGCCGCGTCGCCTCGATCGAGCAGCGCGGCGGCAAATGGGTGATCGTCACCAGCACCGACAAGGTGATCGAGCTTTCCAAGTAGTGACGCGGTCGCGGCCGCGGGCTCGTCCCGCGCAAGGTCCGCGCAAGACTGGCAGCCTAGTCTTGTGCGTACTCGCCCGGAGAGTCCCATGGAACCCGTCAACCTCTTTGACCTCGCCACCCGGCAGTCGCAATGGCTGGCCGTGCGCCAGTCGGCGATCGCTTCCAACATCGCCAATGCCAACACGCCGGGCTACACGGCAAACGATGTCGAGCCCTTCGAAAAGGTTCTCGATCGCACAGCGGTGACGTTGAAAGCCACCGAGGCCGGCCATCTCGGCGCGGAGGCAACCAATGCCGGCTTCAACGTCAAGCCGGAGGAGCCCACCGGCTCGATCATGCCGTCGAAGAACACGGTCGTTCTCGAAGATGAGTTGATGAAGGCCGGCGAAGTGCGCCGCTCCTTCGAGCTCAACACGGCGATCGTGAAGGCCTTCCATTCGATGATGACGATGGTGGTGAAGAGCTGACCATGGACGCGCTGACCGCAGCCCTCAAAGTCGCGTCATCCGGCCTTGGCGCCCAGTCGGAGCGCCTGCGCGTGGTGTCGGAGAACCTCGCCAACGCGCAATCGACGGGCAACACGCCCGGTGCCGATCCCTATCGGCGCAAGACGATCACCTTTCAATCCGAGCTCGACCGCGCGAGCGGCGGCTCGCTGGTCGAGGTGAGCTCGATCGCGCGCGACCCGTCCGACTTCCCGATCGAGTTCCAGCCCGGCAACGAGGCCGCCGACGAAAAAGGCTACGTGAAGATGCCCAACGTCAATGTGCTGGTCGAAATGGCGGACATGAGCGAGGCGAACCGCTCCTACGAGGCGAACCTGCAGGTCATCAAGCAGGCTCGCGATCTGATTTCCATGACCATCGACCTGATGAGGAACCAGTAATGATCGGCGGTATCGGGGCACTACAGTTCAAACCGGCAATCGACGGCGCGGAAGCCGCCTCGCCAGGCCTGCTTCAGGGTGGTGTCGGGACGCAGGCAAGCGAAAGCGTCGGCGGCAGCTTCGCGGAGGCCCTCAGCCAGGCGGCGACCAAGACCGTCAACACGCTGCAGGGCGCCGAGCAGATGTCGATCCAGGCGCTCAAGGGCGATGCCGACACCCGCCAGGTTGTCGATGCGGTGCTGAGCGCCCAGCAGGCTCTGCAGACGACCATCGCCATCCGCGACAAGGTCGTCTCGGCCTACCTCGAAATCAGTCGCATGAGTATCTAGGACCGCGTCATGAAAGCCCTTGCCATCGCCGCGACCGGCATGAACGCCCAGCAGACCAATCTGGAAGTCATCGCCAACAACATCGCCAACATCAACACCACCGGCTACAAGCGCGCGCGGGCCGAATTCTCGGACCTGCTCTACCAGGTCGATCGCACGCAAGGGGTGCCCAACCGCTCGAACACCTCGCTGGTGCCCGAGGGCGTCTCGATCGGCCTCGGCGTCAAGACGACGGCCGTGCGCAACGTCCACACGCAGGGCGAGCTGACCAGCACCGGCAACAGCTTCGACCTGGCGCTGACCGGCAGGGGCTGGTTCCAGATCGAGGGTGCCGACGGCAGCACGCTCTATTCCCGCGCCGGCGCCTTCAACACCAATGCCACCGGACAGCTGGTCACCGTCGACGGCGCCAACGTCATTCCGGCGATCACCGTGCCGACCGATGCCGTCGAGGTCATCGTCAACAAGACCGGCCAGGTCTTTGCCCGCATCGACGGCCAGACCGACCTCCAGCTTCTCGGCCAGCTCCAGATCGCCAACTTCGCCAATGAAGCGGGCCTTGCGCCGCTCGGGGACAATCTGTTCCAGGAGACGGCGGCTTCCGGTCCGGCCAATGTCGGCGTTCCCGGCGATCCCGGCTTCGCCACGATCGAGCAGGGCTATCTGGAATCCTCCAACGTCGATCCGGTCAAGGAAATCACCGAGCTGATCTCGGCGCAGCGCGCCTATGAAATGAACTCCAAGGTCATCCAGGCCGCCGACGACATGGCCTCGGTGGTCTCCAAGAACATCAGGTAACGGATAATGGCGATGCCGGCCTCCTGCCCTGCTTTCCGACGCGCCGTGCTGGCCCTTGCGCTGGTGGCCGTCGACATGCCGGCGCTTGCGCAGGAATCGGCCAATCAAATCGCCGCCAGTCAGGCGGTCGGCGAGGCCGTGCTGATCCCCAGCCGTGTCATCTATCCCGGCGAGACCATCGAGCTTGCGGCGCTGAAGCAGGTGACCCTTGTGCCGGGCAAGCACAAGCCGGACGGCATGGCGACGCGCTCGGAGGAGCTGCAGGGCAAAGTCGCCAAGCGCACGCTGCTGCCCGGCCGCTACATCCCGGTAGCCGCCATCCGCGAGGCCTGGCTGGTCGAACAAGGAGCTTCCGTTCAGGTCTATTTCACTGCCGGCGCGCTCACCATCTCGGCCGCCGGCGTCACCTTGCAGCCGGGCGCCGCCGGCGACCAGATCAAGATCCGCAACATCGACAGCGGCAAGATCATCTCCGGCACGGTGATGGCCGACGGCACCATCAAGGTCGGCGCCTCGTGATGCGCGCCTTCGCACTTCTGCTGAGCGCCGCCATCAGCCTCCAGCCGGCATTGGCCGATGGGCTCACGCCCAAGGCCAAGCGCGAACTTGCGCAGAAAAATGGCGGCGTCTACGACGACCCTGAATACGATCCCGCCACCACCACGCGCATGTTCCGTGTTTCGACGGGACCGAGCACGCTGCCGCCGGGCCAGGTCGCGGCGCGCATCAAGGACATTGCCCAGCTGCAGAGCGCGCGCGACAACCAGCTTGTCGGCTACGGCCTGGTCATCGGCCTGGCCGGAACCGGCGACAGCCTGCGCAACTCGCCCTTCACCGAGCAGTCGATCCGCGCCATGCTGGAGAATCTCGGCATCGCCACCGAAGGCGGCAGCGCGCGTGCCAAGAACGTCGCCGCCGTCATCGTCACCGCCAACATGCCGCCTTTCGTCCAGTCGGGCGCGCGCATCGACATCGACGTCTCTTCGATGGGCGACGCCACCTCGCTCGCCGGCGGCACGTTGGTGATGACGCCACTGAAGGCCGCCGACGGCGAGATCTATGCCGTCGGACAAGGTTCGGTCATCGTGGGCGGCTTCGTCGCCAAGGGCCAGGCAGAGCAGTTGACGCAAGGCGTGCCCACCGCCGGCCGCGTGCCGAACGGCGCCATCGTCGAACGCCCGGTGCCCGCCGAGTTCGACGACCAGGGCGTGCTGACGCTGCAATTGCGCAATCCCGATTTCTCCACCGCCATCCGCATCGCCGACGCCGTCAACGATTACACCTCGCAGCGCTTCGGTGTGCGCGTCGCGGCCGAGCGCGACGCCCGCACCGTGCAGATCAGGCGGCCGAAGAACGTCTCCGCCGCGCGCTTCTACGCCGAGATCGAAAACCTGGTCGTCGAGTCGGATACGCCGGCTCGCGTCGTCATCGACGAGCGCACCGGCACCATCGTCATCGGCAACAACGTCAAGATCTCGCGCGTCGCGATCAGCCACGGCACGCTCACCGTGCGCATCACCGAAGCGCCGAAAGTGGTTCAGCCGGAGCCCTTCTCCAGGGGCGAGACCGCGGTCGAGCCCTTCACCGCCATCGAGGCCACGCGGCCCGACGCCCGCGTCGCCTTGCTCGACGGTCCCGATCTCGAAACGCTCGTCTCCGGCCTCAACCGTCTCGGCGTGAAGCCCGACGGCATCATCGCCATCCTGCAAGGCATCAAGTCGGCCGGCGCCTTGCAGGCCGACCTAGTTCTCCAATAGGCATGCCGATGATCGAGCTTTTCTCCTCAAAACCGCATCATCACCTGAGCCTCGTCGCCGCTGCCGCGATCGTTGCGCTGGTGAGCAGCGCCGCCCGCGCGGAAGAAGTGCGCCAGGTGCTGCCCGGCGGACAGGCGCCGGCTCAGCCGGCCCAGCTCACACGCGAGAAGGCGCCGGACGAAAGCGAGATCCAGCGTTTCTGCTCCAACATCGCCGACGCCGCGCGCGACCGCCGTTATGCCCTGCAGGCCGAGGAGTTGAAGCAGCTCCAGGCCGGCATCGACGAGCGCATGAAAGCTCTGGAGGCAAAGCGGACCGAATACGAAGAATGGCTGAAGCGCCGCGAAGTGTTCCTGGCGCGCGCCGAGGACAGCGTGGTCAAGATCTATGCCGGCATGAAGCCCGACGCCGCGGCCGAGCGGCTGGCGATGGTCAATGCTGAGCTCGCGGCGGCCATCCTGATGAAGCTCGATTCACGCAAAGCCGGCGTCATTCTCAACGAAATGGACCAGAAGGCGGCGGCGGCGCTCACCGGCATCATGGCCAGCGCGGCGCGAAGGGTTGATCCGTCATGAAGTTGAAACTGCTCGTCCTTGTCGCGGCTGTCGGTCTGTCCGGCTGCGGCACCGATCTCAAGGAGGTCGGCCGGGAGCCTGCGCTGTCGCCGGTCGGCTCCGGCATCGGCAATGGCGGCGGGGCTCCCTACAGCTATCCGGAGCCGCCGGCGGCGCCCGTGAAGAAATTCTCGCTGTGGGATGACCGCCAGAGCCGGCTCTTCACCGATCCGCGGGCGCTGCAGGAAGGCGACATCCTGACCGTCAACATCAAGCTCAACGACAAGGCCAATTTCAAGAACCAGAACGACCGCAGCCGCACCGCCGCGCGCAAGCTCGGCTACGACGTCACGCTCGGATGGGACGGCAAGAGCACCAGCGGCAAGGGCGATGCGGGCTTGAGCTCCAGCACCGAGACCAATGCCGACGGTGAGATCAAGCGCTCGGAAAACCTTGAGCTCAATGTCGCTGCCGTCGTCACCGAGGTGCTGCCCAACGGCAATCTGATGATCAGCGGCTCTCAGGAAGTGCGCGTCAACTATGAGCTTCGAGTGCTGACCATCGCCGGCATGGTGCGTCCCTCCGACATCGGCGCCGAGAACACGATCCCCTACGAGCGTATCGCCGAGGCGCGCATCTCCTATGGCGGCCGCGGTCGTGTGATGGAGGTCCAGCAGCCGGCTTACGGCCAGCAGATCCTCGACCAGGTTCTTCCTTTCTAGGCCGGGAGATCGCTGTCCGTGGCAAATGTCGAGCAGACACAGCCCAAGAAGGGACCTTCCCTGGTGGTTCAGCTCGCCATGCTTCTCGCCATGACGGGTGCTGCCATCGGCTTGGGCTGGGTTTCCGGCGGCTACCTCAAGCAGGGCGAAGCGCCGGCGCCGGTGCCTGCCGCGCCGGAGAATGCCGGCAGCCCGGAGAAACCCGCCGACGCAGACAAACCCGTTGCCGGACCGACGGTGGTCCAGCTCGCGCCGATCACCACCAATCTCGCTTCGCCGAGCGAAATCTGGATAAGGCTGGAGGCATCGCTGCTCTACGACGCGCCGCAGCCGCCGGAAATGACCGAGCAGATCCATCAGGACCTTCTCGCATACGTGCGCACGCTGAAAATGCATCAGATCGAAGGCGCCAGCGGCTACCAGCACCTCAAGGCCGATCTCGACGAGCGCGCTGCGCTGCGCAGCGGCGGCCACGTCAAACAGGTTCTCATCAGGACGATGCTGCTCGAATGAGAAAATTCCTCATCGCCACGGCGCTTATCGTCGTCACCACATCTGTCGCCGCGGCCCAGCAGCTCGATCTCGGCGGCATCGGCAAGGCCGACGGCACCACGGTCGGCTACCTCATCCAGATGTTCGGCCTGCTCACCGTGCTTTCGGTGGCGCCGGGCCTGCTGATCATGGTGACGAGCTTCACCCGCTTCGTCATCGCCTTCTCGATCCTGCGCGCCGGCATCGGCCTGCAGTCGACACCCGCCAACCTGATCCTGATCTCGTTGTCGCTGTTCATGACCTTCTATGTCATGGCGCCGACCTTCGACCAGGCCTGGAACACCGGCGTCAAGCCGCTGATGGACAACCAGATCACCCAGGCGGAGGCCTTCGAGAAGATCTCCGATCCGTTCCGCAGCTTCATGCTGCACAATGTGCGCGACAAGGATTTCGACCTCTTTGCCGATCTCGCCCGCGAGCGCGGCCAGACCGTGTCGCGCGAGACGGTCGATCTGCGCATCCTGGTGCCCGCCTTCATGATCTCGGAGATCAGGCGCGGCTTCGAGATCGGCTTCCTGATCGTGCTGCCGTTCCTCGTCATCGATCTCATCGTCGCCACCGTCACCATGGCCATGGGCATGATGATGCTGCCGCCGACGGTGGTCTCCCTGCCGTTCAAGATCATGTTTTTCGTGTTGATCGACGGCTGGAATCTTCTGGTCGGCAGCCTGGTGCGGTCCTTTACCTGACCCTCTCGCCGGCGGTGCGACGGTGCATCGCTCGAACGTTGCGCAATATATTTTCGATTAACCGTCCAGTTTAGCCGTTTGGTAGGAAGTTGCCCGCATAGTCCGCCCCAGATGGCGGGTGATCGGGTCTCAGCGATCATTGGCATGATGCCGCACCGTCATACCGGACAAGCCGGTATGTCAAAAAAATCCGTGTAAAAACAAGGTACGAGTAGCCATGTCCAGTATCATGACCAATTCCGCTGCGCTGACCGCGCTGCAGAGCCTCAGCAACACCAACAAGCAGCTCGAGATCACCCAGTCGCGCATTTCGACCGGCTACCGTGTCGCCACCGCCAGCGACAACGCCGCTTACTGGTCGATCGCCACGTCGATGAAGTCCGACAACAAGGCATTGTCGGCCGTGCAGGACTCGCTCGGCCTCGGCGCCGGCAAGGTCGACACCGCCTACACCGCCATCAATGACATCAAGGACCAGGTCGACCTGATCAAGTCCAAGCTGGTCACCGCGCGCGGTGCCAGCGTGGATGACCAGAAGAAGATCGCGACCGAAATCACGGCCATCCAGGCCCAGATCAAGTCGTCCGCCACCAACGCCAACTTCGCCGGTTCGAACCTGCTGATCAACGACGCCGCTGCAACCTCCGACCTGCATGTCGTCGCTTCGTACAACCGCACCGGCACAGCCGTCTCGATCGACACCGTCGACGTCACGGCCGCCAGCACGCAGGTTTTCGGCAAGACCGGCGCTGGCGCGACGGACTTTACCGCGGGTCTGCTGAAGGACGTCGTCGCCTCGACCTTCTTCGCCCCGGGCGCCACCGCCGTCACCGACGCCGCCATCGACACCGCGCTCGGCACCGTTGAAACGGCTCTGGGCGGCCTGGCGACCGGCGCAGCCTCGCTCGGCGCCGCCAAGTCGCGCATCGACACCCAGAAGAGCTTCCTGTCGAACCTCTCCGACTCGATCGACAAGGGCGTCGGCTCGCTGGTCGACGCCGACATGAACAAGGAATCGACCCGTCTGCAGGCCCTCCAGGTCCAGCAGCAGCTCGGCATCCAGGCGCTGTCGATCGCCAACGGCAACTCGCAGCAGATCCTGTCGCTCTTCCGCGGCTGATCGCCCAGCGAATTTCTGGTATCTGCATCGGGCCGCGCCATCAGCGCGGCCCGATTTTCATTGTGACGCCACTGTCCTCCGACGCGCGCCTCTTCCATTAAGAAATACTACCGCATCGCGGTTTCAAGGCAGGCTTTTAACGCGCCATTAACTGTGACGCGCTAGTTATGGTTAACCAATCGCTATGACGGGCCGACCGGTGGTCGACAGGCATGACGCCCCCGCCAGGAAGTTGACCGGCATGCGCGAGGCATGCCTGCTTTGAGAAGGGGTGTATCTTGGCTAGTATCATGACCAACGCCGCCGCGCTGACCGCGCTGCAGAGCCTGAACAACACCAACAAGGCGCTTGAAACGACACAGGGCCGCATCTCGACCGGCTATCGTGTCGCCACCGCCAGCGACAACGCCGCCTACTGGTCGATCGCAACCTCGATGCGGTCCGACAACCAGGCGCTGTCCGCCGTCCAGGACGCGCTCGGCCTCGGCGCCGGCAAGGTCGACACCGCTTACACCGCCATCACCAACATCAAGGATCAGGTTGACGCCATCAAGGCCAAGCTGGTCACCGCCCGCGGCGCCAGCCAGGACAACCAGCAGAAGATCGCTACCGAAATCAAGGCCATCCAGGACCAGATCAAGTCCTCCGTCACCAATGCCAGCTATGCCGGCTCGAACCTGCTGCAGAACGACGGCACCGCCGCCTCCGACCTGCAGATCGTCGCTTCATACAACCGCACCGGCACGACGGTCGCCATCGACACCATCACGGTCAAGTCGGCTGACACGCAGGTTCTCGACACGGCTGGCACCGGCGGCATCGTCGGCGGCCTGCTCGCCACAGCCTTCTTCGACCCGAGCGCGGCCGCCGTTTCCGACGCCAACATCGACACGGCGCTCGACAGCGTTGAAACCGCGCTTGCCAAGCTCGCCACCGGCGCTGCTTATCTCGGCGCCGCCAAGTCGCGCATCGACACCCAGAAGAGCTTCCTTTCCAATTTGAGCGACTCGATCGACAAGGGCGTCGGCGCCCTGGTGGACGCCGACATGAACAAGGAATCGACCCGCCTGCAGGCCCTCCAGGTCCAGCAGCAGCTCGGCATCCAGGCGCTGTCGATCGCCAACGGCAACTCGCAGTCGATCCTGGCCCTGTTCAAGAGCTGATATTCCGGCTGAAGCAACCCTTCCGTCAGAAGGCCGCGTCTTGACGCGGCCCTTTCGCTTGCGCCGGATCGCTGCTTCCGTGTCTCGCGCGGCCCTTGGCGGCACGCCCTATCATCCTCGCACAAGCTTCGCGGTCTAGTCTTCCGGCGGACAGTCATGCTGGGAGCGGTTGAATCGTGCCGGAACAGATCCAGAGCCTCATCGCGAACCTCCGCGGATTCGGCATCAGGCGTCTCGCTCTCATGGGCGGCATCGCCGCATTGGTCATGGCCGTCATCGGCGTCGCCTCGGTCTACCTCAACCGTCCGGCCTACGAGACACTTTATGTCGGGCTCGATCGCAACGACGTGAACCAGATTGGCCTGGTGCTGGGCGAGGCCGGCATCGGCTTCGATGTCGGCGCCGACGGAACGTCGGTGCTGGTGCCGGCCGGTACCACCGCGCAGGCGCGCATGCTGCTTGCCGAGAAGGGACTGCCGACCAGCGCCAACGCCGGCTACGAGCTGTTCGACAATGTCGGCTCGCTTGGCCTCACCTCCTTCATGCAGCAGATCACCCGCGTACGCGCGCTGGAAGGCGAGATCGCGCGCACCATCCAGTCGATTGCCGGCGTCAAGGCGGCGCGCGTCCACATCGTCATGTCCGAGCGCGCCAATTTCCGCCGCGACGAGCAGCAGCCTTCCGCTTCAGTGGTCATCCGCTATGCCGGCGTTGATGCCGAGAAGAGCGCGCAGTCGATCCGCCACCTGGTCGCCGCGGCGGTTCCGGGCCTGTCGGCCGACAAGGTCACCGTGCTCGATTCCAACGGCAACCTGCTCGCCGCCGGCGACGACACCTCCAACACCAGCGCTGCCCGCACGCTTGGCGTCGAGCAGACGGTCGAGGCGCAGATCGGCGACAACATCCGCCGCGCGCTCACCCCCTATCTCGGCCCCGACAATTTCCGCGCCAGCGTCAAGGCCGACGTCAACACCGACACCCGCCAGACCGAAGAGACGATCTTCGATCCCGAATCCCGTGTCGAGCGGTCGGTGCAGTCGGTGCGCACCAACGAGGCCAGCAACCAGAAACAGGCCTCGACCCCGACCAGCGTCGAGCAGAACCTGCCCGAGACGCAGACGTCCAGCACCGAGGGGCCGCAGTCCTCCTCGCAGAACGACCGCAAGGAAGAGATCACCAACTACGAGATCAACTCCAAGAAGATCGCCACCGTCTCCAACGGCTATTCGGTGACCAAGATGTCGATCGCCGTCGTCGTCAACCAGGATCGGCTCAAAACCATTCTCGGCAAGGACGCGACACCGGAGCAGATCGCCAAGCGCGTCGCCGACATCCAGAAGATGGTGGCCTCGGCGACCGGCTTCGACGATAAACGCGGCGACATCATCGACGTTTCGGCGGTCGAGTTCATCGACGGACTGGATGGCGAGCCAATCGATCAGCCCGGTATCCTAGCCTCGATCGGCACATATACCGGCACGATGATCAATGCCGGCGCGTTCATCGTCGTCGTGTTCCTGGTCGCCTTCTTTGGACTCAAGCCGATGGCGACCGCGCTGACGGCAGCGGCGAAGCCTGCTGCCGTCGCCGGTCCGAGCTTCGACGATGTCCAGCGCTCGCTGCCGACGCCTGACGCGCCGGTGGCCGCGATTGCCTCCGACACACCGGTAGGCGCCTTGCCGGGCGCCCGCCCCGGCACCACCCCGCTCGACGACCTGCGTCAGAAGATCAGGCCAGCGCCGCAGGAACGGCTGGCGCGCATGGTCGACCTCAATGAGGAGCGTACGGCCCAGATCCTGCGCAAATGGGCCGCCGCCCCTGAAGCGGCGGCATAAGTCATGGCTTCGGGAGCTCTTTTCGATCTCTTGCCTGATTTCGGTTCGCGCACCCCGCGCGCCGGCCAAGCGCCGGCGGCCGTCGACATCGAGCGCAAGCCGGAGGTATCGCCGCCGCAGGCCGACATCGGCTCTTTGATCGCCGAGGCGGTGGCCGATGCGGAAGCGGCGCTCGAGGCCCGCCTCACGGCCGCCCATCAAGCGGCGCTCGAAGCCGAGCGCCGGGCCAATGACGATGCGGCGCAAGCATTCCTGGAAAGCTTCGGCGGCGATCTCGGCGCGGCGGTCGCGATGCGCATCGATGCGATGGAAGCGCGCGTTGCCGATCTCACCGCCGCGACGGTTGCCCGCATCGTCGGCGGTATCGTCAGCGACGATCTGCAAAAGCGCTCGCTCGACGCCCTTGCCCGTACCATCAGCGCCGCGATCGCCGACGGCGAGGCCGTGCGCATCGGCGTGCGCGGGCCGCTGTCGCTGTTCGAGCCGCTGAAGGCAGCACTTGGAGACCGCGCGGCCAATCTCGATTTCACCGAAGCTCCGGGGTTCGACCTGACCGTGACCATCGATGAAACGGTGTTCGAGACGCGCATGGCCGAATGGTCGGCTTCCTTCTCGGAGGTTCTGTCATGAGCGCCATCGAGGGTGAGCCCCGGCACGAGATCATCATCGTCAAGCGCAATCACGACGGTCACGACGACGGCCATCATGGCGGCGTCTGGAAGATCGCCTTTGCCGACTTCATGACCGCCATGATGTGCTTCTTTCTCGTCATGTGGCTGATCAACGCCGCCAACGAGCAGACCAAGGCGGCGGTCGCCAGCTACTTCAACCCGGTGGAGCTGATCGACCGCAACTCCAGCCGCAAGGGCCTGGAGGATCTCGGCGACGGGCCGAGCAAGGTTGGTCTCACCGCCGACAACCCGCAGGATGGCGCGAGCAAGGCCGGCGAGAACGGCAAGGGCGGCGCCGGCTCGTCCGACCGCAGGCAGACGAAGGAGGCCTCGCAAAAGTCCGATCTTTCCGACGAGCATCTGTTTGCCGATCCCTACGCTGTGCTGTCAGAGATCGCCACCGACACCGGCGTGATGCAGAATGTCAGCGCCAAGGGCGAAGGCGGCGCCCAGAACGCCGGACCGGCGACCGGTGCTTCCGGCGGCGAATCCTATCGCGATCCTTTCGCGCCGGATTTCTGGTCGCAGCAGGTGGCGACGCCTGGCGCCGAAGCCAGCGCCGAACGCAAGAAGATCGAAGGCGACCCAGCCAAGCCCGGCGAGAAGGTCGCCGAAACCCAAGTGCCGAAGGTCAAGGCCGTTCCGCCCACGCCGCCGCAATTGGATGCGCCGCTCGAGCCGTTGGCGACACCGGAAAAACCCAGTGCCAAGGTGACTGCCGCATCGGACGGCACGAAAGTCGGGAAAGCCGACGGCAAGGAGATCAAGGGCGAAAAAGCCGAAGGTGAGAAGGCAGACGTCGAAAAAGCCGGAGGCGCCGCCAAATCCGATATCGCGAAGGCCGAAGCGGCTAAGGCGGAGACGGAACAAGCTTCCGACAAGGAGGAAAAGGCCCCGAGCAGCGCCGCCCTCAAGGCCGCGGCCGAGATCAAGCAGGAACTGGCCAAGGCCTTCGCGCCAGGTGAAAAACTGGCGGCGGGCGTCTCCGTCGAGGCCACCGACAAGGGCGTCGTCATCTCGATCACCGACCAGCTCGACTTCGGCATGTTCGAGATCGGCTCAGCCCTGCCGCGCCGCGAGCTGGTGCTGGCGATGGAGAAGATCGGCCACATCATCAACGAGAAGAAAGGCACGATCACCATCGGCGGCCATACCGATGCGCGGCCGTTCCGCAGCGACACCTACGACAATTGGCGACTGTCCACCGCCCGCGCCCACTCCGCCTACTACATGCTGGTGCGCGGCGGCGTCGACGAAAGCCGCATCACCGAGGTCGCCGGCTTCGCCGACCGTCAGCCCAAGATCCCGTCCGATCCGCTGGCGGCCGCAAACCGCCGCATCGAGATCCTGATGGCGACCGGCGGATGAGGGGCAGGACCGTCATCGGCCGCGCCGTCGGGCTGCTCCTGCTTACCGCTGGATCGCCCGGGGTGGCTTTCGCGCAGGACGATGGCTTGCAGCCCTATCAGCTGGTGCGTTCGCTGCAGCTGATCCAGGACCGTATCGCCGGCGGCGACCATGCGGCGCTGCCGATGCAGGCCAAGCTTCTGGAAATGGCCGATGCCAGGCTTCGCGCGGCCGATGCCGGGGATTTCAAGAACCCGAAGAATTTCCGCGCACTGCTCGTCTACGGCATGAGCGGCGGCAACCCGGTCACCGTCGAGGCAGCGGCTTCGCGCGCGACGACCGACCCGCAGAGCCTGGCCATCGCCAAGGGGATCGTCGCCTATCTGAACGGCCGGCCGGCCGCCGCGATCGAAATCCTGAAGCCGATCGATCCGATGAGCGTGCCCCCCGACCTCGGCGCCTTCCTGGCGCTGGTCAAGGGTTCGCTGCTTGCGACCGATGAACCCTTAAGCGCGCTCACCCTGCTGGACGAGGCGCGCCTGCTCAGCCCCGGTACGCTGGTCGAGGAAGCAGCCCTTCGCCGCTCCGTCGGCATCGCCGCGGCGCAAGGCAACGCCGCTCGCTTCGCGCTCGCCTCGACGCAGTATGTCGCCGGCTATCTCTATTCGCCCTATGCCAGTCAGTTCGCAGACTCCTTCGTCTCCGGTGTCATTGCGCTCCATATGTCGATCGGCCAGGACAAGCTGGCCGACATCACGTCGATGATGGATGCCGAGCGCGAGAAGGTGATCTACCTGCGCATCGCGCGCCGCGCCGCGATCGACGGGCTGACCGACCTCTCGGCCTTTGCCTCGGCGCGGGCCGAGCGGGGCCGCAACGGCAACGGCAATCAGGACGATCCGCGGGCCGTGCTCTACTCGAGCCTCTCCACGGTGACGTCGGCCACGATCGACGACGTGCGCGCCAGGCTCGGCAAGATCGATCGCGGCAAGCTTTCGGAAGGCGACCGCGCCTTGCTCGATGCGGCGCAAGCCGTCGCCGGCGAGGTTGTCGCTCCTGTGCCGGCGGCCGCCAAGAACAAGACCGAGGCTGCAGATCCGGCAAAGAGCGATGCGGCGAAACCCGCCGCCGAAACCGACCCCGCGGGCCAGGTCGACGCCGATGCCTTGCCGCCGGTGGAAGGCGCGATCTCCGAGCAGCCGGCTGTCGCCGCCCTGGCCAAGCCGGCGGCGGACGCGCCGGCCGCAGCTCCCGTGCCGCCTACCCCACCAGCGACGGCTCAGTCCACGGCCCAAGCTCCGGCCTCCGCCCCACCCGAAACACCGCCGGTGCTGCCTGCGTCCGCGCCGGCGGCTTCGGGTCTTGATCCGCACGATCCCACCGACGCCGCGATGCTCAATACACGCCGGCAGCTCGACCAGATTGACCAATTGCTCGGAGCCGCTCCCAAATGACCAGCGCCCAAATGACCAGCGTGAGTCAGGCCCTGTCGGGACCAGGCCCCACCCACACCCAGTCACGCCAGCAGGCTGCCGACGGGAAGGAGAAAGGCTCGAATTTCGGCGAGATGGTGCATGGCGCCGAAAAATCGGTCCGGCAGGGCAAGCAGCCGGCCGAGTCTCTTTCTTCCGATGCGCACTCGGCGCGGCGCGCCCTCGCCGGTTCGTCCAAGGTACAGCCTGACCAGGATGGGCAGAACAAGACCGCCGCACAAAAGCCGGCAGCCGGAAAAGCCACCAAGAACAATGCCGACACCGGTCATGCGAAGGCAGCGGACAATGCCAGCTCGGCCGGGCAATCGTCCGGTGCCGCTCAGTTCCAGGACGGCTTGCCCTTGCTGATGGCGTTGGGCGACATCCGCCATTTCGCAACATCGACAAATGCCGGTCGCGACGGATCCACGGCCGAGGGAGAGGCAGGGATCCAGCCCCCCATTGGCCGGTCCGCCGCTTCGCACCTGGCGATCCGTCAGGGCAAACGTGCATTGGCCGACGCCTCCGAAAGCTCCGAGCCGTTGCCGCGATCCGGTAGCGCGGGACCAGCGACGGAGAAGTCCGGACCCGATTTCGGACAGAAACCGGTGAGCGCCGGTCCGGCCGGGGACGCACTGGTCCGCAAGGACGACATCCCGCCGGGAACGCAAGGCACCGAAACCGACGCCGCGACGCCGCACGGCTGGCGGCCGGCAGTCGCCCAGAAGGCCACCCAAACGGCGCAATCCATCGCGTCGATCAATCAGACCAGGCCATCCCCGGCTGCCGGGCGCATGGATGTCGTCAGCGAGCAGAGCTTCCCCGCGCCGGCGCAGAATCCCATCAGCCAGACGGCATCGGCGCTGGTTGAGGCGATCGCTTCGGACAATGGCGTCCAGCAGAGCTTCTCGAGCGCCTCGGTTGCCGCTCAGACGGCCAATTCTGTTGCCGTTCCGACACATGTCCTGAAGATCGAGCTCCACCCTTCGGAGCTCGGCATGGTGACCGCCAGCCTAAGGCTCTCGGGAGAGCAACTTTCGATTGAGATGAAGCCGGAAACGCATGAGGCATATCGCCGTCTCTCCGCCGACAGCGACGCCATCGTCAAGTCTATGCGGAGCCTCGGATTCGACGTGGACAAGGTCACTATCCTGCAACCCTCGATAGCAGTACATTCGGCAAGCCGCGCCGATGCCAACAGCGCGCTGCCGATGTCGACGGGCCGCGACCAGCCTTCATTCCAACCGGGGAATTCGGGCGGCAACGGCGCCGGCGGCGATCGGCAACCGGGAAGGAACGACGGCAATGGCGCACAGGAATTCGGCCGCGCTGCTTCGCCTCTTCGCGAGCGCGCTGGCGACGATATCTATATCTAGCCTGGCTGTCGGCGCCGCCAAAGCCGCCGGCAATCCCTGCGAGCCGGAAATCCTGCGCGCCGCCGATCGCTACGGCGTGCCGGCGGGTATCCTCTACGCGGTCGGCCTGACAGAGACTGGAAAGAAGGGCAGCCTTCAGCCCAACGCTTTGAATATAGAAGGAAAAGCTGTCTTCCCGCGCAGCCGCGGCGAAGCGTTGGCGACATTCGAGAATGCCCGTCACGAGGGCAAGACGCTGATCGACCTCGGCTGCATGCAGATCAACCATCGCTATCACGGCGATCATTTCCGCAGCGTCGACGACATGCTCGATCCGCACCAGAATGTCGACTACGCGGCGCGCTTCCTGGTGAGCCTCCATGCCCGCCATATGACCTGGTCGATGGCTGTCGCCCGCTATCATGCGGGCCCGAACAACGACCCGGCGCAGAAGATCTATGTCTGCCGCGTTATCGCCAACATGGTCGCCACCGGCTTCGGCAAATGGACGCCGAACGCCGCCGCCTTCTGCAATCATTAGTTGTTGCTGCGACGACTTTGAACCGGGCGCCGTCGAGGTTCCCGGCGACTCCAGTATCGTCCCCGATCCGGTGCCGCCAATACACCTCGTACAACCGCCTTTATTACGGCTCCCAAAAAAACTCCCAAGAAAATAGCTACAAGAAATGACGGTTTTTCAGGATTCGCCGAGCCGGGTACCCCTTTCCGCACGGGGCAAATGAGCTGATTCGGAGGGGTGGTCCGATGATCGTGATCGTTGATGAGCGGGAGCTCGTAACTGAAGGCTATAGCTCGCTTTTCGATCGCGAAGGCGTCGCCACCGCAGGCTTCGCGCCGGGCGAGTTCGGCGAGTGGGTGAGCTCCGCCGCCGATACCGATCTGAGATCGGTCAGGGCCTTCCTCATCGGTGACTGCCGCGACGGCGCCATCTCGCCGCGCCAGATCCGCGACCGCACCGGCGCGCCGGTGATCGCGCTCAGCGAGCAGCATTCACTGGAACACACGCTGCGACTTTTCGAGAGCGGCGTCGACGACGTCGTCCGCAAGCCCGTGCACATCCGCGAGATTCTCGCCCGCATCACCGCCATCCGCCGCCGCGCCCATGAAGAGGCCGCCTACACCGAAGTCGGCTCGATGCGCATCTTCATGGACGGCCGCGATCCGGAGATCGACGGCGAGCCGCTGCCGCTGCCGCGCCGCGAGCGGCGTATCCTGGAATATCTGGCCAGCAATCGCGGCCGGCGCGTGACCAAGACCCAGGTGTTCAACGCCATCTACGGCATCTTCGACGAAGAGGTCGAGGAGAACGTGGTGGAGAGCCACATCTCCAAGCTGCGCAAGAAACTGCGCGAGAAGCTCGGCCACGACCCGATCGATTCCAAGAGGTTCCTCGGCTACCGGCTGGTGTTTTGATGGCCGCCGCCGACGCAGGCCGCGCCAGCCTCGCGCAAGACACGAGGCATAGCTTTATGGCCTCCTACCCAGGCACTGCGGAGATGTATCGATGAGCCTCTACGGAATGATGCGGACCGGCGTTTCCGGTATGAACGCTCAAGCCAATCGCCTGTCCACGGTGGCCGACAATATCGCCAATTCGGATACCACCGGCTACAAGCGCTCGTCCGCCGAATTCTCGACGCTGATCATGCCGACGACCGGCGGCGCCTATAATTCGGGCGGCGTGACGACGACGATCCGCTCCGCCATCAGCTCGCAAGGCGTCATGCAATACACCACGTCGGTGTCCGACCTCGCCGTCAACGGCGACGGCTTCTTCGTCGTGCAGGATCCGAGCGGCACGCCCTACCTCACCCGCGCCGGCGCCTTCGTTCCGGACGCCGAGGGCAGGCTGGTCAACGCCGCCGGCTACCAGCTGATGGCCTACAGCTATGCCAATGGCGTGCCCGCGGCCACCGCCAACGGCTTTGAGGGCCTGGTGCCGGTGCAGATATCCGACCAGGAGATGACAGCGACGCCCAGCACCGAGGGCACCTTCTCCGGCAATCTGCCGTCGGGCGCCACTCCGGTCGCAGCCGGCAGCCTGCCCACCACCAACACCGCCGCGGCCCAATACACCTCGAAGTCCTCGCTGGTCGCCTATGACAATCTCGGCAACAAGGTGCTGCTCGACGTCTATTTCACCAACACCGGCGCCGGAACCTGGCAGGTGTCGGTCTTCGACCAGTCGAAGGCAACCCCTGGCACGTCCTTCCCCTACACCGGCGGCGCATTGGGTTCGGCCAACCTGACCTTCGACACCACCACCGGCAAGCTTACCGGCGCGACCACGGGCGTCTCCTTCACGGTGCCGAACGGCTCGACCCTCAACCTCGATCTCTCCAAGCTGACCCAGCTAGGCACCGGCTACACCGTTGCCGACGCCGATGTGAACGGCAACGCCCCTAGCACCATCGAGAAGATCCAGATCGGGCAGGACGGCGTGATCTACGCGCAGTACCAGGACGGCTCGACAAAACCGCTCTACAAGATTCCGCTGGCCGACGTTCAGAGCCCCGACAACCTCACGGCGATGCCGGGCAACGTCTATGTGCAGAGCGCCGATTCCGGCGCCGTTCGCATCGGCTTTGCCAACGAAGGAAAGCTTGGCGCGATCGTCTCGGGCGCGCTCGAGAATTCCAACGTCGACATCGCCGAGGAACTGACCAACATGATCGCGGCGCAGCGCAGCTACACCGCCAATTCCAAGGTCTTCCAGACCGGTTCCGACCTCATGGACGTCCTTGTCAACCTGAAGAGATAACCCCATCGGGCGCCAGCCCGTGAAAGACCCGCATGTCGCTTTCCACCGCACTAAGCATCGCCCAGTCGGCGCTCCTGGCCACATCCAAGCAAACCAGCGTCGTGTCGCGCAATGTGGCCGACGCTTCCAACCCGGACTATGCCCGCCGCGTCGCCGTCGTCACCAGCACGGCGCCCGGCGCAAGATCGGTGGAGATCCAGCGCGCCGCCAATGACCTTCTGTTCCGGCAGAACCTTTCCGCGCTGTCGGCATGGAGCGGCCAGAGCGCGCTTTACAGCGGCATGGATCAGCTCGACCTCTCGGTCAACGGGGTCGACAACGCATCGTCTCCGTCGACCGCGATCGCCAATCTGCAGCAGGCGCTGCAGCTCTACGCCACCACGCCGTCGAACCAGAATCTCGGCGCCAGCGTCATCGACGCGGCCAAGCAGGTGGTGAGCTCGCTGAACGACGGCACCAAGGCGATCCAGGATTTCCGCACCCAGACCGATGGCCAGATCGCCACCGCGGTCGACGACCTCAACTCGCTGCTCAGCCAGTTCCAGGACGCCAACAAGGCCGTCATCGCCGGCACGCGCTCCGGCACGGATGTGTCCGACGCGCTCGACCAGCGCGACGCGCTTCTGAAGAAGATCGCGGAATATGTCCCGGTGTCGACCTTCACGCGCGGCGACAACGACATGGTCATCACCACCAAGGACGGCACGACGCTGTTCGAGACGGTGCCGCGCTCGGTAACCTTCACGCCTTCGGCCGGCTACACCGCCGGCGCTCCTGGCAGCACCATCTATATCGACAACGTGCCGCTTTCGGCAGGCACAGGCGACAACGCCAGCGCCGACGGCAAGCTCGCCGGCATGCTGAAGCTGCGCGACGGCGTCGCCGCGACCATGCAGAGCCAGCTCGACGAGATCGCGCGCGGCCTGATCACGGCATTTGCCGAGACCGCGCCGTCTCAGCCCAACGCAGCGGGCCTTTTCACCTGGTCCGGCGCGCCGGCCATTCCGGCTGCTGGCACCCTGGTCAACGGCCTCGCCGGCTCGATCAGCGTCAACGCCGCCTTTGACCCGAGCGCCGGCGGCAGCCCGTCGCTCCTGCGCGACGGCGGCGCCAACGGCGCGGCCTATATTTCCAACACCGGCGGCGGGGCTTCCTACTCGGACCTGCTGATCGCCTATGGCAACAGGCTGGATCAGCCGATGGCCTTCGACACGTCCGCCGGCATCACGGTGAGCTCCGGCGTCTCGGACTACGCGGCCAATGCCATCGGCTGGTTCGAAGGCGTGCGTCAGCAGGCGTCGACCAACGCCGACGCCAAGGAGGCGCTGGCCGCGCGCACCGCCGAAGCGCTGTCGAACGACACCGGCGTCAATGTCGACCAGGAAATGTCCCTGCTTCTCGACCTCGAGCACACCTATCAGGCATCAGCGCGCATGATGAAGACCGTCGACGACATGCTGGACGCCCTATTGAGCGCGGTGGGATAAGCCATGAAAGCGACAGCCGTCTCCTCGGCCGCCATCTCCAACGCCCTGCGCTATCAGCAGATGCGCATGCAGGCCGAGCTCGTCAAGGCGACGACGGAATCCCAGACCGGAAAGGTCGCGGATGTCGGCCTGGCGCTTGGCGGGCGCACGACGCAGGCCGTCACCTTCCAGCGCGATCTCGACCGGCTGAACGGCATCATCGATTCCAATTCGCTGGTCGCGGCGCGCCTGACATCGACGCAGGATTCGCTCGGCCAGCTCTCGGATGTCGCGCAGAACCTTCTGACGGCGCTGACCAGCGCCGTGTCGGGCGACTCCTCGACCGGCATCACCCAGACCGCCGGCGCCAGCGCGCTGCAGCAGATGGCGGGTATCCTGAACACCAGCGTCAACGGCGAATATCTGTTTGCCGGCACCAACACCGACGTCAAGCCGATCGATGATTTCAGCGCTGCCGGCTCGCCCGCCAAGGCAGCGTTCGACGCCGCCTTCACCAGCTACTTCGGCTTCACCCAGAATGATCCGGCAGCCGCCAACATCACCGCCGCGCAGATGGACGGCTTCATCACCACCGCTGTCGAGCCGCAGTTCCTGGGCTCCGGCTGGCAGACCAACTGGTCGAGCGCCACCGACGAGCAGATCACCAGCCGCATTTCATTGGGCGAGACGACGCAGACATCGGTCAGCGCCAACGAGCAGGGCATCCGCAAGCTCGCCATGGCAGCCGCCATGGTCAGCACCCTTTTCACCGGCAACATCAGCGAGCAGGGGCAGAATACGATCGTCAGCCGCGCGCAGAAGCTGGTCGGCGAAGCCATCGGCGGCATCGTCCAGGTGCGATCCGAAGCCGGCCTCGCCCAGAAGCGGGTGTCCGATGCCAGCGACCGCATGAAGACCCAGGTCGATCTGTTCGAGAAGCACATCATCGACCTCGAGGGCGTCGACCCGACGGAGGCTGCCACCCGCGTGGCCGACCTGACGCAGCATATCGAAACGTCCTTCGCCTTGACCGCGCGCCTGCAGCAGCTCAGCCTGCTGAACTATCTCACCTGAACAGATAAACCGGAACGCCAGAGCTCCGACGATGTATCAATTCTCCTACGCCGACATCCAGACCGACTCCGTCGCCGACGCCAAGGACCGGGAGCGACAGTTGCTCACCCGCTCGATCGACATGCTGGCGGCAGCAGCCGCCGTCGGGCCGGAGTCGATGGAAGCGATCGAGGCGCTGCACTTCACCAACCGCATCTGGACCACCTTCGTCGAGGATCTCGGCTCCAGCGACAATGCGCTGCCCAAGGAGCTGCGCGCCAACCTGATCTCGATCGGCCTGTGGCTGCTGCGTGAGACGGAAGACATCCGGCAGGGCCGCACCAACAATTTCGAAGGATTGATCGAGGTCTCCCAGATCATCCGGGATGGCATTCAATGAGCAACACGCTGAAGATCTCGCTGAAGCCGAACGAGAAGATCTACATCAACGGCGCCGTCATCCGCGTCGACCGCAAGGTCTCGATCGAGCTGATGAACGACGTCCAGTTCCTGCTCGAAAGCCATGTCATCCAGGCCGACCAGGCCTCCACGCCGCTGAGACAACTCTACTTCATCGTGCAGATCATGCTGATGAACCCGTCGGGCGCCTCCGAGGCCCGCGACATGTTCCGCCGCTCGCTGCCGATGCTGATCGCCAGCTTCGACAATCCGGACATCTGCAACGCGTTGAAGCAGATCGACCGCATGGTCGGCGAGGATCACATCTACGAGGCGCTGAAGGCGATCCGCGCGCTGTATCCGCTCGAGCGCCAGGCACTCACCGGCAATGAAGACATTTCCGAAGCGCCGCGCGCGCTGGCTGTGGGAGCATAAAGATGGCCGTGGACATGACAACGACGATCCCGGTTGGCGCCAACCAGGCAAGCCAGCAGACCTCGAAAACCGCCGTCGACTACCAGTCGTTCCTGAAGCTTTTGATCGCCGAGATGAAGAACCAGGATCCGACCAAGCCGATGGATTCGACGCAGTATGTCGCGCAGCTCGCGACCTTCTCGCAGGTCGAGCAGTCGGTCCAGACCAACAGCAAGCTCGACCAGATCATGCAGTCCTCGGCGCTATCGCAGGCGGACGCGCTGATCGGCCGCTCGATCACCTCCGCCGACGGCAAGACCACGGGGACCGTGGCTTCGGTGAAGCTCGCCAGCAGCGGCCTGATAGCGGTGCTTCAGGACGGCACTGAAGTCCCCGTCGGCGCGGGCGTCTCGATCAAGCCGGCCGCCTAGCCGGTTTCGTAAGGGGTCTGCCCATGAACGAGGCCGACGCCCTCGATATCGTCCAGTACGCGGTGTGGACGGTGCTTACAGCCTCCGCGCCGGTCGTGCTTGTGGCCATGGCGGTCGGCATCGGCATCGCGCTCATCCAGGCGCTGACCCAGATCCAGGAAATCACGCTCACCTTCGTGCCCAAGATCGTCGCCATCATGCTGGTGGTGGCGCTGACCGGACCGTTCATCGGCAGCCAGATCTCGGCCTTCACCAACGTCATCTTCGAACGCATCGAGCACGGCTTCTGACGAGCGGCTGCCGCAAGTCTTGAGGCCCTTGGGCACAAGCCGGAACATCGCTTGCGGCCGGCCCTGTTGCGGCTAGATTGTTGGCCGCGCCGGCACCTGCCGGCATCTTGGATTTCGGAAAGCAATGGATCAGGCAGAAGCGGCCGGCGGGCCATGTGCGGGATAGCCGGCGTCTGGCGAAAGCGCGATCCGATCGGCGCCGGCGATCTTTCCGACATCGCCCGCATGATGCAGGCGCTGGCGCATCGCGGCCCGGACGATCACGACAGCTGGAACAGCGCCAGGCTGGCGCTCGGTCACCGCCGGCTCGCCATCATCGACCCGTCGCCCGCCGCGCGAGAACCGATGCTGACAACCGATGGCCAGGGCGTCCTTTGCTACAATGGCGAGGTCTACAACTACCGCTCGCTGCGCAAGTCGCTGGAAGCCGAAGGCCTTGAGTTCCGCACGGTCTCCGACACCGAGGTGGTGCTCCAGGCCCTGCATCATTGGGGCGCGGAAAAGGCTGTGCCGCTGTTCGACGGCATGTTCGCCTTCGCTTATTTCGATCAACGCAACGGCACATTGTGGCTTGCCCGCGACAGGCTTGGCATCAAGCCGATGTCGGTGGCCGACACAGGCGAGCGGCTGCTGTTCGCCTCCGAGGACAAGGCGATCCTCACCTGCCAGGATTTTGCGCGCCGGGTCGACGCGCGCGAGATCACCTTGCGGCTTGCCTGGCAGAGCCGCGATTCCAGCTACAGCATCTTCGAAGGCGTCGAGCGCCTGCCTCCCGCCGGCCTCTGGAAGATCAGCGATGGCGGCATCGAGAAGCGGCGTTTCTGGCATGTGCTCGACGTCCTGGAGACATCGCGCATCGTCAACGACAGGACGTCCGACGCCGGGCACTTGGCCGCCCTCCAGGCGCTGCTCGAAGAAAGCGTCGAGCTGCACTGCATCGCCGATGCCAGCCTGGCCACCGCTTGCAGCGGCGGTGTCGATTCCGGTCTGATCACCGCGCTCGCCAGGCGCTACAGGCCGGAGATGCATGGCTATGTGGTCGATCCAAAGCTCGGCCGCAGCGAGGCGGAAAGCGCCGAGCGAACCGGCCGCCATGTCGGCGTCGACCTGCGCCGCGTGCCTGTCGACCGGAACCGGTTCTTCGAGCTCTGGCCCCGCGCGGTCTGGCATCTCGAGAGCGATGGCTGGCATGCCAGTATTGCCGGCCTGCTGGCGCTCGCGGATCAATGCCGTGCCGACGGCGTCAAGGTGCTGCTCACCGGCGAGGGTTCCGACGAGCTGTTCGGTGGCTACAAATGGCAGGCGTCGACCATGAGGTTGTGGCGCCCGTCATGGCTTCGGCACCTGTTCCGCTCCAAGGCGGCGCGCGAACGGAAATTAGCCCAGCTTCGCCGGGCGCCGTTCCGCAATTCGATCGGCCGCGGCTCGCCCTGGGACCGCAACATCGTGCTAAGGGCCTTGTCGCCCGAACTGAACTTCCTGCAGACCAAGCTGTTCGACCGGCTCGACGGCGTCAGCCCGGACAGCGACCGCGCCTTCCTGGCAAGCTGCTTCTACGATCTCTATTCGCATCTGCAGGACCTGCTGCACCGGCATGATCGCCTCAGCATGGCAGCTTCGGTCGAGCTGCGAGTACCCTTCCTTGAGAACCGGCTGATCGATTTCGCCATGCATCTGCCGAGGCAGCACAAATACCGTCATCGGACGAGCAAATGGCTGCTCAAGCAAGTCGCCGAACGCCATCTGCCGCGCGAAAACATTTCTGCGGCAAAGAACGGCTTCGAGATGTCCGGCGCCTTTTCGGCAGGCGCGCAGGGGCTGTTGCGCGGCGGCTTCCTGCGCGACGCCATGAAATGGTCTGCGTCCGAACTGGACGACCTCATCGATTTGGCGAAAAGCCAGGAGCCATCCAGGCTGCGACTTGTCGGCATGGAAATGTTGCTGAGACTGTATGTCGGCAACGAGACGATGGGCAATTTGACCGAGGCATTGCATGCCGAGTTCAGGGCCGCGAAATGATCAAAAATTTGGTCCAGACCGGCAAGATGCTTGGCTTAAACCTTCGCCGACGCATTTTCGCCTTTGCCTTCCTGTTGTTGGGCCGCGATCCTTGACGAGTCGCCAGCATAGCCGGAGCGCGACGAACGGCTGGGTAAGTGGAAGTAGCAGGTAAAGGCGAGACAGCGACCATGATCGACGACGAGCCGGAAAGCGAACGCGTCTCGGCGCTGGCGCCGTTCCGGCACGGCATCTTCCGCGCCGTCTGGTCGGCGAGCCTGGTGTCGAATTTCGGCGGCCTGATCCAGGGCGTGGGCGCCGCCTGGATGATGACCACGATCGCCACCTCTTCCTACCAGGTGGCGCTGGTCCAGGCCTCGACCACCTTGCCGATCATGCTGTTCGCGCTCATTGCCGGCGCTATCGCCGACAGCTTCAACCGCCGCAAGGTCATGCTGGTGGCGCAGACCTTCATGCTGGTCGTCTCGGCGCTGCTCACCATGTTCACCTGGTTCGGCTGGATGACGCCGTGGACGCTGCTTGCCTTCACCTTCCTGATCGACAGCGGCACGGCGCTGAACAGCCCGTCATGGCAGGCCTCGGTCGGCGACATGGTGCCGCGCGCCAAGGTGCCGGCGGCGATCGCGCTCAACTCGATGGGCTTCAACATCACCCGCAGCGTCGGCCCGGCGATCGGCGGCGTCATCGTCGCCGCCGCTGGTGCGGCCGCGGCCTTCGCCGCCAACGCCATCAGCTATATCGGACTGATCGTCGTTTTGTTCCGCTGGCAGCCCGAAATGCCCGCACAGACGTTGCCGCGCGAGGCGCTGGGTGCTGCGATGGGCGCCGGCCTTCGCTATGTCGCCATGTCGCCCAACATCGCCAAGGTGCTGGTCCGGGGTTTTGCCTTCGGCTTCAGCGCCGGCGCGGTGCTGGCGCTGTTGCCGCTGGTGGCGCGCGACGTCGTCAGGGGCGACGCACTGACCTACGGCATCATGCTCGGCGCCTTCGGCATCGGCGCGGTCGGCGGCGCGCTGATCAGCGTGCGGCTGAGGCAATTGCTCTCCAGCGAGACGATGGTGCGCGCCGCCTTCGCCGGCTTCGCGCTCTGTGCCTTCAATGCCGCCGTCAGCCACAATGCCTGGCAGACATCGGCCGGTCTGCTCATCGGCGGCGCCTGCTGGGTGATCGCGCTCTCGCATTTCAACGTCACGGTGCAGATGTCGACGCCGCGCTGGGTGGTCGGCCGCGTGCTGTCGATCTACCAGACGGCGACCTTCGGCGGCATCGCTCTGGGCAGCTGGATCTGGGGCGTCGTCGCCGACGCCCATGGCGCGGAGACGGCGTTGATGGCGGCCGCAGTCGCCATGCTGGCGGGCGGCGCCATCGGCTTGTTCCTGTCGTTGCCGCAGCAGACGACGCTCAACCTCGATCCGCTCAACCGGTTCAAGGAGCCGATGCTGGGACTCGACTTGAAGCCGCGCAGCGGCCCGATCGCCATCATGATCGAATACATCATCCGCGAGGAGGATGTGCCGGAATTCCTCGCCACCATGGCCGAGCGCGGCCGCATTCGCCGCCGTGACGGCGCCCGCAACTGGACGCTCGCGCGCGATCTCGAAAATCCCGGCATCTGGATCGAGCACTACCACACGCCGACCTGGGTCGAGTACATCCGCCACAACCGGCGCGCCACCCATGCCGATGCCGTGGTCGGCGAGCGCATCCGCGCTCTCCACAGCGGCGAGAACCCGCCGCGCGTGCGCCGCCTGATCGAGCGCCCGACGACCGCCGGCACGACGCTTGTCTCACCCAGGGGGCCGATCGATCACTGATGCATGTCGCCCAAAAGTGTAGGCGGGTTTGGGAGAACGACATGCACCAAGAACAAAGAAACGAAGATCAGCCGGCGCTCTGGATCATGTAGAGCTTGCGCGTCGTCTCATGGATCTGCCATTCGCCTTTCCATCCTTGCGGCAGGACGAGAAGGTCGCCCGGGCCGAGCTCGCGCATCTCGCCGTCGGCGCGGCTGACTTCCGCGCGGCCGGAGATGATGTGGCAGATTTCCGAAGAGCCTGAGCGGTCGGCGGTGAAGCGGCCGGGCGTACATTCCCAGATGCCGATGTCGACGGTTCCGTCGGGCGACTGGAAGAACGAACGCGCGGCCTCGACCTGATTGCCTTCGATGGATGTCGGCTTGGGCGAGAAAGTCCCGATATCGGCCTTGGCGAGGTCGTGGAAAGTCGAAAGATCGATCAAGCTGGTGGTCTCCATGATCAGAGCAATTCCCGGAAAAGTGTGGAGCGGTTTTCCGTCCGGAATTGCGTGAAAACAAATAGTTAGAGCGGTTCGGCGAACGCCGGACCGCTCTAATGGCCAGTGATGCTGTCGGCGAGAGCCGCAAGCTTCGAGGTGTGCTGAAGCCCTGCCGCCTCGCGCTGGTCGGCGATGCGGTAGAGTTGGTACATCGAGTGGACGCCAAGCCAGCGGAAGGGCTCGGGCTCCCAGGGCCGCACCTTGCGATTGACCCAGGGCAGGCGCGTAAGCTCCGTCTCGTTGCCGAGGATCAGATCGGCAAGCGTGCGACCCGAAAGGTTGGAACTCGAGACGCCGAGCCCGACATAGCCGCCGGCCCAGCCGATGCGCGTCCTGGAGTCGAGGCCGACCGTCGTGCACCAGTCGCGCGGCACGCCGAGCACGCCGCACCAGGCATGGTCGATGCGGCATCCGGCCGTCTGCGGCAACAGCGTCGTAAGGATCGTGTGCAGCTGGTCGATCGTCGCCTGCTGCGTCCGCCCGTTGACGTCGGTGCGCGAGCCGTAACGATAAGGCACGCCGCGCCCGCCCATGGTGATGCGCCCCTCGCGCGTGCGCTGGGCATAGCAATAGGCATGCGCCGCATTGCCGAGCAATTCATGCCCTTCCCAGCCGATCTCGCGCCAGAGCTCGGGCGACAGCGGCTCGGTGACGATCTGCGCGCTGTTGAGCGCCAGCCATGTCCGCGCTTCGCCCGGAATGCCGGCGGTGAACCCTTCCGTCGCGCGGATGATGGTTTCGGCCCGCACCGTGCCGCGGTCGGTGGTCACGCTGCCCTTGGCGATGGAAGTCACGGTGGTCTTTTCGTAGATCGGCACGCCGAGCCGCTCGACCGCTTCCGACAGCCCGCGCACCAGCTTGGCCGGCTGCACCCGCGCCTGGCCGTGAATGACGAAGCCGCCCATGACATTTTTGATGTTGATGCGGGCGCGCGTCGCGGCGGCGTCGAGCAGTTCGATGCGTTCGGGATCGGCGTCCCAGGAGCGGATGGTCTCGCATTCCTCGCGCACGCGCTCCAGCTGCGCCGGATTGGTGGCGACCGTCAGATTGTCGGCGCGGCGGATGTCGGCATCGATGCTTTCTTCGGTCGCGACCCGGATCACCTCGTCGACGCAGCCGGCCATCGCCTTCTGCATGGCGGTCACGCCCTGCCGGGTCGAGGTCTTGAGATATTTTTCGCGCGACCAGCCGAAGCCGCCCGACAGCCAGCCGCCATTGCGCCCCGAGGCGCCGAAGCCGGCGAATTCGCGTTCGAGAAGCACAATCCGAAGCGAGGGTTTTGCCTTCTTCAGATAATAGGCGGTCCAGAGCCCGGTATAGCCGGCGCCGACGATCGCGACGTCGGCCTCGATATCGCCGGGCAAAGGCGGACGCGGCGCGGGAACCGCGCCCAGATCCGCATACCAGAAGGAGATATCGCCGTTGCGCTTGACTTGCATGGGATGATTTCCAGGAGGGGCAGGATTGATGTTCAGGTGAGCGTCGTGTCGGCGGTGCTGTCGTCGGCCAGAAGCTTGGCGTCGGCGCCGTCGAAGCAGAGCTCCACCTTTTCTCCGAGGCCGAAACTCTCGCCGGTCAGCGGCGAGCGCACGATCGCCACCGAGCCATCGGCGAGCTTCACTTCGTATTTCGAGCCTGAGCCCAGATAGATCGCCTCAGCGATCGTTCCCGACAACCGGTTGGCGCCGGCAGCCGTCGCTTGCCCGGGCCGGCGGATAGCGAGTTTTTCCGGCCGCAGCAGCATAACGGGACTGGCATCGCCCGCGATGCGGCGCGGTGCGGTGACCGTCTCGCCGGCGATGCTCAGCGCGGTGCCGGTGCCGTCGCTCCTCACCTCGCCGCGCAGCACGGTGGAGTCGCCGATGAAGCGGCCGACGAACAGCGTCGCCGGCTCGTCATAGAGCTGTCGTCCGGTGCCGACCTGCTCGATGCGTCCGCGGTTGAACACGGCAATGCGGTCGGACAATACCAGCGCCTCTTCCTGGTCGTGCGTGACGTAGACGAAGGTGGTGCCGAGCTCGCGATGGATGCGCTTGATCTCGAGCTGCAGCCATTCGCGCAGCTTCTTGTCGAGCGCGCCGAGCGGCTCATCCATCAGAAGCAGCGGCGGATCGAAGACGATGGCGCGGGCGAGCGCCACGCGCTGCTGCTGGCCGCCGGACAATTCGCTCGGATAGCGATGCGCGAAGTCGCCCATCTTGACCATGTCGAGCGCCTTGGCGACGCGCGCCTTCCGCTTCGCCTGATCGACACCGCGCAGCGTCAGCGGGTAGGCGACGTTGCGGCCGACCGTCATGTGCGGGAACAGCGCGTAGTGCTGGAAGACGACGCCGATGTTGCGTTTGTGCGCCGGCACGCCGACGACGCTCTTTCCCTTGACCGAGAGCTTGCCGCTGGTCACGTCCGTGAAGCCGGCGATCACATTGAGTGTCGTCGTCTTGCCCGAGCCGCTTGGTCCAAGCAGCGTCATGAACTCGCCGGGCTCGATCCCGAGCGACACGCCGTCCAGCGCCTTGAACGCGCCATAGGCCTTGGTGACGGATTCGAGGTCGATCGCCGCGCCGCGATTGTCCGGTCTTGGGTTCATAAGCGTCCCTTCCGCTCGCGGCCAAGAAGAAGCATGCCGCCGCCGATCAGAATCGTGGTGGCGCACAAAAGGATCGTGCCGACAGCGGCGACCGTCGGATCGGCGTCGCGGGTGATCGAGGAAAAGATCTGCACCGGAAGCGTCTTGAGATAAGGATTGGTGATGAAGAGCGAGACGATGATCTCGTCGAAGGACGTCGCGAAGGCGAAGAGCAGGCCCGACAGGATGCCGGGCAGGATCAGCGGCAGCGTGACGGTCCGAAAGGTGGTGAGCGCGCCGGCGCCGAGGCTCGCCGCCGCCGTCTCCAGACGCTTGTCGAACACTTCGAGATTGGCCGAGACCGCGATCAGCACGAAGGGCAGCGCCAGGATGGTGTGGGCGAGCACGAAGCCCGGCAGCGTGCCGACGAGCTGGGCGTCGAGATAGACGGCGTAGATGCCGATCGCCAGCACCACGCCCGGCACCACCATCGGCGTCAGCATCAGCATCCGCAAAAGGTTCGCCGGACGCGCCTTCATGCGGTCGAGGCCGAAGGCGGCGAGCGTGCCGAGCACCGTCGCCAGCACCGCCACGATCGAGGCGACCTTCAGCGAGTTGAGGAAGCTGGTCGACCATTCCGGATTGGTGACGAAGTTCTGGTACCACTGCCAGGAGAAGCCCTGCGGCGGGAAGGCGAGCGACTTGTTGCCGTTGAAGGACATCGGCACGACGACGAGCGTCGGCGCCACCAGCCAGATCGCCACCAGCAGGCAGACGAGGCCGAGGATAACGCGGGGGAGCGGCTTCATCTCCATCAGCGCCGCCCCGCTTCCCGGTGCCGCGACCGCATCACCGGCGCTGCGAGCGCCAAGAGCAGGAAGGTCGTGACCAGCAGCACCACGCCCATGGCGCCGCCGCGTCCCCATTGCAGGAGGCTGAGCACCTGGGTCTGCACCAGTGTCGAGAGCATAGTCGAACGCGGTCCGCCGAGCAGCGCCGGCGTGATGTAGAAGCCCAGCGCCAGGATGAAGACGATGATCGCGCCGGCATAGACGCCCGGCAGCGACAGCGGCAGATAGACCGTGAAGAAAGCGCGGGACGGTCGCGCGCCGAGGCTTCGCGCCGCCTGCACCAGCCTGAGGTCGATCCCCTTCATCACCGAATAGAGCGGCAGGATCATGAAGGGCAAAAGCACCTGCGCCATGCCGATCACCACCCCCGTCTGGGTGCGGATCAGCCGGATGCCGGAAAGGCCGGCTGACCTGAGCAGCGAATTGATGACGCCGGAATCCTGCAGCAGGATCACCCAGGACAGGGTGCGCACCACGCCGCTCACCCAGAACGGGATGAGGACGCAGAGCACCAGGACGAGCCGGACGCGCGGCCCGACCGCGGTCATCAGATAGGCGTAAGGATAAGCGCACACGATGCAGACCAGCGTCACCCATGCCGAGATGGAGAAGGTGCGCTGGAGCACCGCGAGGTTGACGGGCGCGCCGAAGAACCAGCTATAGTTCTGCACGCCCCATTCCGGCTCCGACAGGCTGCGCAGCACGATGGTGATCAGCGGATAGCCGATCACCGCTGCCAACAGGACGAGCGCCGGCAGCGTGAGCGCGAACGGCCGCCATGCCCGCCCTGCCCGTTTCTCGGCAGCAGGCGCCGTCGGCTCGTGCGCGCTCACGGGCTTTGCCTCCGTCAGCCGGTCAGTTGCCGGCCATCAGCGCGGACCACTTCTCCTGCGCCAGCGGGAAGTTCTCGACCCAGAACTTGATGTTCTGCTTGTAGCCCTGCTTCTGGCGCTCCGGCGTGTTGGTCAGGAAAGCCGCGACGGACTCGTCGACCTTGGGCTGCGCGTCGTTGTTGATCGGCGTGTAGGAGGTTTCCTGCGCCAGGATCTCCTGCGACTGCTTGCCGAGATAGGCATTGAGCAGCGCATAGGCGGCATCGGTATCCTTGACGCCGACGGGGATCGTCATCTGATCCATCACCACCAGCCAGTCCTGCCAGGCGGGCGCATACTTGGCGCCGTTCTTGACCGCCGTCATAGCGCGGCCAGTCCACATCATCAGCATGTCGGCTTCGCCGGACTCGGCGAGCTGCTGCGATTCAGCGCCGGTCTTCCAGTAGATCGTGTCGGGGCCGAGCTTGCGGATCACGTCGATGGCCTTGTCGATATCGCCGGCCGTCATCGCCTTCGGATCGCCGCCCGCCGCCTTGAGGGCCTGCTCGAGGAGGCCGCCGGTCGGATCGCCCGAGCCGTCGAGGCCGCGCACGCCCGGGAACTTTTCCGTATCGAAGAAGTCGGCCCAGCTCTTGGGCGGGTTATCCTTGTACTTCTCCTTGTTGTACATCAGCACGACG
This sequence comes from Mesorhizobium sp. LEGMi-168a, assembly GCF_058312955.1. Classification (NCBI taxonomy): domain Bacteria; kingdom Pseudomonadati; phylum Pseudomonadota; class Alphaproteobacteria; order Hyphomicrobiales; family Phyllobacteriaceae; genus Mesorhizobium; species Mesorhizobium sp. LEGMi-168a. The sequence goes on along the minus strand of NZ_JBZEGV010000006.1, from coordinate 149,944 downwards.
CCGTAGTTCATTGCCGGCACCGAGCATTCGCCGACCTGGCCCTCGGGGATCTTCGAGACGTCGAGCTTCGAAAGATCGAGCTTCTGGAACAGCTTGCCGCAATGGACGTAAGGCGGCAGATCGCCGGTATCGACCACGTCCCAGGTGACGTTGCCGGATTCGACCTGCGCCTGCAGCTTGGCGATCTCGGTCGGGCCGTCATTGAGCAGCTTGACGCCGGACTTGTCGACGAACTCCTTCAGCGCCGCCGCCTGACCATCCTGATAGATGCCGCCATAAGAGACGAAGGTCAGGGTCTTGCCCTTCAGCGAGCCCTCCTTCACCTCGCCCGCGACAGGCTTGTCCTGCGCGAAGGCGGCGGTGGCCAGAACGCCGAGCGCCAGCACGGCGCCAAGACCTGCAAGTTTCGACTTCAACATAACTGTAACTCTCCCATTGAGGCCCGCGTTTAATCGGACTACCTGGCCGCGAGCGGTTTCCAGGCCTTGTATTGATCGAGCTCGGCGCGCGCCGAGGTCGGCGGCGCGATGATCCACATCACCTCGGCCCGGCCACTGCCGATGTTCTCGCTGCGATGTGGTGTCGATGTCGCGTATTCGATGCTGTCGCCCTCTTCGAGGACATGGCGTGCGTCGCCGAGGGAGACCTCGACGATGCCGCGAAGGACGACGAGCATCTCGTGCGCGTCGCCATGCGTGTAGAGCGCGGAGCCGGTCGAGCCGCCGATATCGAACTCGCCGACATAGACTTCCATGTCGCTTAACGGCGGACGCGAGAGCAGCATCTTGCGGCAGCCGTCGCTGGGAGGAAGGCTTGGCCGCTCGCTGCGCCGAAGGACGCCGTGGTGATTTTGGGCCGCGCTTTCCTCGAACAGCATCGCGACGCTGACGCCGAGCGCCGAGGCTATCTGGTTGAGCGAAGCGGTGCTGGCGCCGGTCAGGCCGCGTTCGAGCTGGCTGATGAAGCTGGCGCTCGTGCCGGTCGCCTCCGCGAGATCGCGCAATGACAGCCTGCGAGCGAGGCGAAGGCTCTTGAGCCGCGCGCCCAACACTTGCTGGGCATGGGCCGCAGCCGAGCTGGCACTGTTTGCCGCTGGAACCTGACTGCTATCGGAAGCCTTGGGCATCCCGTTTTCCTCCACTTAACACTTTGTACAGTGTCACTGTACAAACAGCAACCCGCGCGTGGCGCCAGGCCGCACCAGTGTTTGGGCCAGGCTTGCAAGCTGGATGGGTATGTCTGCAGGACAAAGGCGCGGCGGCGGATCGACAAGGTAGCGCGGGAAGTCTCGCTACCCCTCGCCGGAGAGATCCCGCCGCGCCTTGTCGAGCTCCTCGGCATAGCGCCGCATCAGATGGCTTTCCGTGAGCAGGCCGCGGACGATGCGATCATCGAAATCCTCGACGACGGCCAGCTCTTCAGCGCCGGCGCGCTGGAAGGTCTCGGCGGCGGACTGGACATTCATCGACGGCACCAGCACCGCATCCTTGAACTGGGCGAGCGCCCGTACCGGCGTCTCCTCGTCTGAGAGATCGCTGTGCAGCTCGGCAACGAGCAGCACGCCGACATAATGCTGCCCCTGCTCGACGGCGATGACGCGTTGCCCCGAGCCGAGAGGGACCTCCTTGCGGAATTCGGCCAGCGTCGTCGCGGCATCGATGGTGCGGACATCCTTGCGCATCATCGAGCCGACGGTGAGGCTGCGCATCCAACCGACATCGTGGGCGCTGCGGATCGTCTCGCCGCGCAGGTGGAAGCGCCAGGTCGAGAAGGAGTAGCCGAAGGTCTCGCGCACCAGGATCGCCGACATGATCGAAGCCGCCAGCACCACGCCCGTCAGCGTCAGATCGCGGGTGGATTCCAGCGCCAGGAAAGTCATGGTCAGCGGACCGCCGACGACGCCGACGGCCAGCGAGGTCATGCCGACTACGGCGGCGACCGCCGGATCGATGCCCGTCGTCGGCGCGGCCATCGCCATGACGCCGGCAAAGACCTTGCCGAGAAGCGCTCCCAGAAACAGCGAGGCAAAGAACAGGCCGCCGCGGAAGCCGGACCCGAGCGAGATCGCCGAGGCCGCCAGCTTCATCACGAAGACGCTCGCCACCACGGCGAGCCCGTAATTCATCGCGAACTCGCGATGCAGCGCGCCATGGCCGCTCGACAGAACCTGCGGCGTGACCAGCCCGAGCAGCCCGACGAGGATGCCGCCGATGCACGGCCTGACCGAAGCATCGATCGACAGTCGCGCGAAACCGCGCTCGATCAGACTGACCAGGTTCATGATGGCGATCGAGGCGGCGCCGCCAAGCAGCCCCAGCAGCAGGAACGGCACATACTGGCTGGCGGTCAGCGTCGGCAGGCCGGAAAGCTCCAGCGGAAACGGCACGCCGCCGAACATCTCCGCCGTCAGCGAGGCGGAAATCGCCGCCGTCATGACCGGCGCGACATTGGCCACCGAGTAGATGCCGATGACCAGCTCGAAACCGTAGAAGGCGCCGGTCAGCGGCGCATCGAAGGCGGCTGCAATGGCGCCTGCGGCTCCGCAGCCGACAAGGATGCGGACGTCGTTGCGGCGCAGCCGGAAGGCGCGCGCCAGCCGCGAGGCGATGCCGGAGCCGATCTGCGTATAGCCGGCTTCCAAACCGACCGAAGCGCCGAAGCCGCTGGAAATCATGGTCTGGCCGACGATGATGAAAGTATCGGTCAGCGACATCCGCCCGCCATAAAGCGCGTTGGCCTCGATCGGGTCGACAGGCGTGCGGAATTTTCGCTTGCGCAGCCAGATCACCGAAAGGCCGAGCACAAGGCCGCCGATCGCCGGAAACATCGCCTGCACCGGATTTGCCAGCGAAAACATCGCCGAAAGCCGCCCGCCCGGCTGCACGTCGAAGAGCAGCCAGTGCATGCCTTGCACCAGCTCGCTCATGCCGGTGACCAGCGCGCCCGCAATCATCCCGACGAGGCCCGCCATCAGCACGATGACGATGCCCCGCGCCTCGAGCACGGGGATCGAACTGATCAGCACGGCGCGAAGCCGGCGGGCGTAAACTTGCGGGTCGTTTCTGGCAGGCAACGGAGCGGCTCGCCGGGTATGCGGAGGATGGAAGGCTGCCGTGCCTGTACGCCCGGCGGCATTGCGAGGCAACCGCAATGCCGACTGGTTGTGGCGCCATTTTGGCGCTGCGTCGATTAGCGACGGTCAGGTCGCTTATCAGCCAGCGCGAAGGCCGGAAAAGCTCATCCATCGAAGATGGTCAGCGGTCCGCAATCGTCTTCCGTGACGAAGATCGCCAGCGACTTCGATCATGGCAGCAAATTCCTCTGTCTGTTTCACACCGTCAGGCGGAAGTCGGCGCGCCAGCCGAGCTCGCTGACGGCTTTGTCGGTCGTGACATGACCGTTAGGCTCCGCGACGTTGAAGGCGCCCTGTGATCCTCGCTCGACGGCGAGCAGCGCCGCGTAGGCCGCGGCATCGACATGCAGCGCCGGATCGGCGGCGGTCTCCGTACCGGTGCCCGGTCCATAGAGGCGCCCATAGCGCAGCACGATGCCTGTCATGGGCGAGGCTTCGAGAACTTGCCGTTCGAGCGCGATCACGCCGCCGACGCTGATGCGTCGGCCGCCTTCGGCTCCGCTGTCGAGCGGATCGGTTTCGGCGTGCGGCTCGGGCCCGGGCGCGAAAACCCAGGCGATGCTTTGCGCGATCAGGCGGCGAGCGCCAGCCGACTTCGCGGCCTCGACCAGGTTGCGGGTTCCTTCGTCGCGAATGCGCGCGTTCCTGGTGGCCGCCTCGGCCATCTTGCTGGGATCGAGGCCTGCCGGCAGATCGGTGAGCTGATGAATGACGATCTCGGGCTTCGCCGCCGCGACCGCCGCCCGCAAGCCGCTGGCATCGAATACATCGATCACCACCGGATCGGCGCCGAGCGCGACGAGCACCTCGGTCTTTGCGGCCTGGCGAGTCGTCGCCGTCACGTGGTGACCCGCCTCCAGCAGTTGCGGGATCAAGCGGCGGCCGATCGCGCCGGACCCACCGGCAAGAAAGATTCGATAGCCCATCGTCTTCTGCTCCACATCGGGATAATATCAGAGTACGAACAACATATAAGAGCTCTGACATCATGCGCAAGCAGAAAGCGTCCCCTGCAATTCCCGCGCCCGGCGAAGGCAAGCGCGGCGAGCAAGGCTATCTCGGCTATCTGCTGCGGCAGGCTGCGGGCGCCTACAGGCTGCGGGTCGAACGCGCGCTGGACGAATTCGGCGTGACGCAGGCGCAGTTCGCGACGCTGACCATGCTGTCGGCCGATCCCGGCATCTCCAATGCCGACCTCGCCAGGCTTGCGATGCTCACGCCGCAGACGGTGAGCGTGATCGTCGGCAATCTGGAAAAGGCCGGTTCGCTGATCCGCAAGCCGCACGCGGTGCACGGGCGCATCCAGCATCTCGACCTCAGCGACAGCGGGCGCGCCTTGCTGAGGAAATGCCGCGAGCGGGTGCAGAAGCTTGAGCGTGAGCTGACGGCCGGACTGTCCGCCGACGGGGAGCGCGCCGTTCGCCGCTGGCTGGTCGGGGTGGCAACGGCGGACATGGCGCGTTAGGTCGCAGCACCCTCGCCCGCTTCGTAGAGTGTGAGGTTGCGATCCCCGATGCCGAGCTCTGCCCAGCTCGCGCGCCATTCGGCGATATGCGCCGACTTGAAGTGTGCATCGAGCGACGCGCGATCCTGCCAAACCTCCGAGACATGGATCAGCCCGGCGTCCAACACATCCTGGGCATAGGAATATTCGAGGCAGCCGGGTTCGGCGCGGCTCGCCGAAATCATCCGTTCCATGGCCGGCCTGGAGTCGGCCAGCCTCTCAGGCGGCACGCGAATAGTGCCGATGATCAGGAGCATGCTCTTGTCCTCGCGATATTCCGGCAACCTTTGCTGCCTCCGACGTCGCGCCGTCATCCGGACTCGGCAGTAGCCCCTCTCCCACCCTCGCGCAAGCTTGGCCGGCTACGGTCGGGCGCCTGCCTTTGCGCTGGGCAAATGCGGATTCGAGGACGACATGGCGATCAGCGAAACAATCCCGTCCGGCGTGGTGGCCAAGAACGGCCGCGACGTCTTCTTCGCGCTCGGCATCGTCGTCATCCTGGCGGTGCTGTTCCTGCCGATCCCGGCCTTCCTCATCGATATCGGCCTCGCCTTCTCGATCGCGCTTTCGGTGCTGATCCTGATGGTGGCGCTGTGGATCCAGCGGCCGTTGGATTTCTCGTCCTTCCCGACCGTGCTGCTCATCGCCACCATGCTGCGGCTCTCGCTCAACATCGCCACCACGCGCATGATCCTGTCGCACGGCAACGAGGGCACGCACGCGGCCGGCTACGTCATTTCGGGTTTCTCCAAGCTGGTGATGTCGAGCGACTTCGTCATCGGCCTGATCGTCTTCATGATCCTGATCGTGGTGAACTTCATCGTCATCACCAAGGGCGCCACCCGCATCGCCGAGGTCGGCGCGCGCTTCACCCTCGACGCCATCCCCGGCAAGCAGATGTCGATCGACGCCGACCTGTCCGCCGGCATGATCGACGAGAAGACGGCGCAGCTCCGCCGCCGTGAGCTGGAGGAGGAATCCTCCTTCTTCGGCTCGATGGACGGCGCCTCGAAATTCGTGCGCGGCGATGCGATCGCCGGCCTCATCATCACCGCCATCAACATCGTCGGCGGCATCGCCATCGGCTATCTGCGCCATGGCATGGGCCTCGGCCAGGCGGCCGACGTCTTCATCAAGCTGTCGGTCGGCGACGGCCTCGTCACCCAGATCCCGGCGCTCATCGTCTCGCTCGCCGCCGGCATGCTGGTCTCCAAGGGCGGCACCCGCGGCTCGGCCAACCAGGCGGTATTCGGCCAGCTCGGCGCGCACCCGCGCGCGCTCTACGTCGCTGGCTCGCTGCTCGTGATCCTCGGCCTGATGCCCGGCCTGCCGCTCTTTCCCTTCTTCGCGCTCGCCGGCGCCATGGCCGGCCTCGGTTACGTCATTCCGCTGCGCCAAAATCGCGAGTTGGCTGCCGCGGAGGCGTTGAAGAACCAAGAGAAGGCGAACAAGGCCGAAGAGGAGAAGAATTCGGTCAAGGCATCTTTGGCCACCGCCGAGATCGAGCTCCTGATCGGCAAGCAGCTTTCGACCCGGCTGCTGGTCGCGCATCAGGAACTGGTGTTCCGCATGTCGAAGATGCGCAAGAAATTCGCCCAGCAATACGGCTTCGTGGTGCCGGAGGTGCGCGTCGCCGACGACTTCGCCATTCCGCCCAAGAGCTACCAGATCAAGGTCCACGGCACCGTCGTTGCCGAATACCAGATGCGCGTCGGCGAGGTCATGGTGCTGCTCGGCACGCGCGGCGTGCCCGACATCCCCGGCGAGGAGATCCGCGAGCCGGCCTTCGGCATGCGCGCCTATTCGGTGCTGGAGACCTTCGCCGAGGATCTGAAGCGCGAGAACTACACCTTCGCCGACAACATGTCGGTGCTGCTCACCCACCTCTCCGAGGTCATCCGCAACAACCTGCCGCAGCTCCTGTCCTACAAGGACATGAAGGCGCTGCTCGAGCGGCTGGACCCCGAATACCGCAAGCTCGCCGACGAGATCTGCACCTCGCACATCTCCTATCCGGGCCTGCAGGCGGTGTTGAAGCTTCTGCTCGCCGAGCGCGTCTCGATCCGCAACCTGCATTTGATCATCGAGGCCATCGCCGAGATCGCTCCGCATGTGCGCCGCACCGAGCAGATCGTCGAGCATGTCCGCATCCGCATGGCCCAGCAGATCTGCGGCGATCTTTCCGAGGGCGGCATGCTCAAGGTGCTGCGCCTCGGCAACCGCTGGGACCTCGCCTTCCACCAGAGCCTGAAGCGCGACGCCAAGGGCGAGGTGCGCGAGTTCGACATCGATCCGCGCCAGCTCGAGGAATTCGGCCAGGACGCGACCAAGGCGATCCGCAAGCACCTCGAAGCCGGCGAGCGCTTCGTGCTCGTCACCGCGCCCGATGCGCGCCCCTATGTGCGCATGATCATCGAGCGGCTGTTCACGACGCTCCCCGTTCTTTCCCATGTCGAGATCGCCAAGGGTGTCGAGATCAAGGTGCTTGGAACGATCTCGTGAACGCGCTCTCGCAAGGCGTCGTCATCGCCGCCTTCCTCGCCTTCTGCCGCATCGGCGCCTGCTTCATGCTGATGCCCGGCCTGTCGAGCACCCGCGTGCCGATGCAGGTCAGGCTGTTCGTGTCGGTCGCCGCCACCGGCGGCCTGCTCGCCTTCCTGTGGGACCGCATCTACCCATATGTCGACCCGCGCCCGCAGGTCCTTGCGCCGATGATCGTCTCCGAGCTTCTGGTCGGCGGGCTGATCGGCGCCATGACCCGGCTCTACATGGAAGCACTGCGCTTCATGGGTTCGGCCATCGCCATGCTGATCGGCTATGGCGGCACCGGTGGGCCGGCGATCGAGGAACCGGAGCCGCAGGCGGCGCTCGCCGCCATCATCTCGTTCTCGGCGCTGCTTCTGCTTTTCGTCTTCGATTTCGACCACGAGATCGTGCGCGCGCTGGTCGCCTCCTACACGGTCGCCCCGGTCAACGTCTTCTTCAACCCGCAGGCCGCCCTCGTCGACGTCACCGACACGGTGTCGGACGCCTTCTTCCTGGTCATTCGCCTGGGCAGCCCCTTCGTCGCCTATGCCATCCTGGTCAATTTGACGATCGGCTTCGTCAACAAGCTGACGCCGCAGATCCCGGTCTATTTCATTTCGCTGCCCTTCGTCATCGCCGGCGGGATGATCATCTTCTACTTCGCCGTCGGCACCTTGCTGTCGCTGTTCGTCGACGGCTTTGTCGACTTGACGCTGGCGAGATAGATCGATGACCTCGCGCAAGGACCGCCTGAAAAAACTGGTCAAGGCGCAGGAGCAACTGAAGGCGCTGCACGAAACCCGTCATGCCGGATTTCTCGCCGCGGCCTCGGCAGCGGAAGCGGAAGCGAAGGAACTCATCGGGCATTTCGATGCCGACAGCTCGCTGGCCGGCCTGTTCCCGGAGCTCTACCATCGCCGCATCGCCAATGCGCTCGCCCGGCAGAAGCAGAACCTTGAGAGCGCCCGGCAGGAGGCAGCGCTGATCGCCACCGCGACGGCCCGCACCAACATGGTCGAGCGCGCCTATAAGGATGTGCGCCGGCGCGATGAGCGCGAGCGCTCCGACCGCGAGCGGCTGGACCTCATCGCCCAGAAGCGAGGACATGAGTAGAGCAATTCCAGGAAAAGTGTATCAGCTGCCGGTCGCGGTCGTGCCGACCGGCTTGGCGGCCCCGATCCGCTCCCAACGCCTGCCATTCCCCTGCGCCTGCCGGGCGAAATAGCTGTAGGGCGTGCTGGACCAGTCACGGACCGAGTTGGTGAGGTTGTCGAGCACCAGGTCGCCCTCATTGGTGCGCACCGTCAATACGGTGTGCCCCTCGCCGTGATAGCTTGCCACGGTCAACAGCAGCGCCGAGGCGGGCCAGCCGCGCTTCATCAGCTCGAGTTTCTTCAGGATCGCAATATCCTCGCAATCGCCGGACACCGTTGGCACGCGCCAGTCGTCATCCTTGCCGACAACGACTCGATCGCTGAGCTCGGTAATGCGCGAATTGACCGAACGGTTCACCTGCTTCAATTGCGCGCTGAGCCCAGACCGCAAGGTGACGACCTTTGTTCCGCCGGCCGTGCTGCACAGGCCGGGTTGGCGGCTGCAGAACGAATAGAAGGCCGGCGGTGCGAACCCCTTGCCTCTGGTTTCCATGGTCGTTCCGGCCTGGGCGGCAAATGGGCAGGCAACCGACAACAGAAATGCGATCAGCGCGACATCGCGTTTCACGATCTAGGTCTCCGACATTTGGCTTTCTAGGGTGAGCGGGGCAGGTTAATGAGCGGTTTCTAAAGGGCACAATTCGAGCCTGGGCGAGGCAACGCCGTTAAAATATTAATACGCTCTAAAATAGGATTTGAGCTTATGCCGAGGCGCTCGCCCGCCGCCTGGGATCGGACTGCAATCCGCCCCCTCTTCCCGCAAGCCTGCCACAAGCTTGTTGAGTCATTGTGCAACTAACAAAACCCGGCAAAAGGCAGCGCTTTCTTGGCTATCTCTCCCCCCAGCGACATCGTGATGGACGTCGCCCGCGCAGCGGAGCCGACCGATGTCGAGGCGGCGCGAGCGGCACTCGCGAGAAGGGTGGGCGGTGCCGCGGGTCCCTTCTCGATCGACCAGACCGCCTCGGTCGATGCCGGTTCTGTGCTGTCGCGCGCGACCGCCGACAAAGCCGAGGCGGCGAACCCGGCGAAAAAATTCCAGCGCTTCGAAGCGATGGTGCTGACGACCTTTATCCAGAACATGATGCCCAAGGACACCGAGGGCGTTTACGGCAAGGGGCTGGCCGGCGACATGTGGAAATCGCAGCTTGCCGAAAAGGTGGCCGATGTGATGGCCGCGCACGGCGGCATCGGCATCGCGAAATCAATGCTTGCCGACCACTATCTGGACGGCAAGCGCAAGGTGCCGGTCGGGCCCGTTGGGGGCGGACCGGAAAAAGCCGAGATCGACCGGCAGACCAGGCTTTCGACCTCCCTGGTCGAGGAGCTTGAGCGCAAAGCCGCGCGGTCGATGACCGACGACGACACAACCATAAAAACGGACATCAAGATCTAGGGACCTACATGGCCGACCAAACGGACCTTTCCAACCTGCCAGCACGAACCAACGCGCCGGAGGCGCCGACCGCGTCCGCGCGGCCCGGCAACCTCGCCGCCATCATCGGCCGCATCGAGGAAGCGGTGGACGAGGAGACGGCGGGTATCCGCAGCGGCACCGGCTACGACCTCAAGGCCTCGAATGCCCGCAAGAGCCGCTATCTCTACGAACTGACCCGGGCCCTGAAGGGCGCCAATGAGATCGAGTTCCTCGAGCAGCATCGCGAAGGGCTGGCGCGGCTGCGCCAGAAGCTGGCGAAGAACGAGGCGGCAATCCTTGCCCATCTCAATGCCGTCAACGAGGTCGCCACGCTGCTGAAGAACGCCATCCAGCGCGCCGATGCCGACGGCACCTACTCGGCCGGCGAGTTCGGATACGCCCGGGCCTGAATGAGATGGTAGGGGGGCAAGGAAGGGTCCGGTGATCAAATTTGTCGCCGCAGCGCTTTGGATCTGCGCCGTGACACTCGGCGCGGTGTTCTATTCCTTCCAGGCGGCGGGCGAGCGCGGCGTCGGCGAGCCGCCGAAGCCGATGCTGGGCGGGCTCGACTACGTCAAGACCGACATCATTTCGGTGCCGCTCATCCGCGGTGCCAAGATCGACGGCTACTTCCTCACCAAGCTCGTCTACACGGTGGAACCGGATCAGATAAAGAAACTGTCGATCCCGGCGCCGGCGCTGATCACCGACCAGGTCTATTCCTACCTCTACGCCAACCCGCAGATCGATTTCACCAAGAAGGAGACGATCGATCTCGATGCTTTCCGCAAGGCGATCCGCGACACCGTCAACGCCCGCGTCGGCGTCGAGCTGGTGCATGACGTGCTGATCGACCAGGTCAACTTCCTGTCCAAGGACGAAATCCGCGACAACGCCATCCGCCGCCGCAAGAATGCCGGTGAGACGGCCCAGGAAATGACCAAGGCTTTCAAGCAGCACTGATCGGCCTGCCCGAGGCTTTCTGGCCGGTTCCTCGGCCCGACGTGGTGCGGCATGCCGCATGGTTACCACCATGCCGCGTGGTAGCTACCATGCCGCATGGCGACCACGTTGACGTAAACGTCAACCGGAAGCTATATGCGCTGGTGACCGTGGCCGCGCTCCCGCGCGACGCGGCGCCTCGCCCAGCGGCCGTGAGCCGATGCGCGTCAAACGCAACGATTGAGGAGAACAGCCATGGGCGTTCAGGAGATTGCCGACCGGATCAAGTCGCGCGTGGCAAGTGCGGGCTTCGAGCACTCGGTCAAGTTCGACACAGGCAGCGACGGCGTCATCGTCATCGACGGCGCGACCGTCTCGACCACCGATGCCCCGGCCGACTGCACGATCAAGCTTTCGCTCGACGATCTCGACTCGCTGATTGCCGGCGACCTCAACCCGACCATGGCCTTCATGGCCGGCAAGCTGAAGGTCGAAGGCGACATGACGGTCGCCATGGCGCTCAGCCAGCTGCTCGGCTGACAGACCACCACTTGTAGGACCGATGCGGCACCGCAGTTTATCAACACGGCGCCGCATCAGCTTTCAGTGATCAAACGAAATCGAGCGCCTTGACCTTGCGGCCGGCGGCCTTGATCGTGCCCTTAACGCCGTCGAGCGTGCCTTCCTTCAGCTCCAGCGCCAGCAGGCGATGCCGCTCATAGGGGCCGGGCATGGCGAGCGTGCCGGTGCGGCCGGCGGAGAAGCCGAACCGACCGTAGTAAGGCGCATCGCCGACCAGCAGGATCGCGCCATGGCCAAGCCGCGCGGCCTCGGCGATCGCTTGCCGCATCAGCGCCGAGCCGATGCCGCCGCTCTTCAGCGACGGCTCGACCGCCAGCGGCCCGAGCAGGAGCGCTGCCGGACCGTTCTCGCCCAGCGTCACGTCCCACAGCCGAACCGTGCCGACGACCGCACCCGAGGGATCGCGCGCGACGAAGGCCAGGCCTTCCGATGGCCGGCGGCCGCGCCGCAGCTTTTCCGACGACTTCTTCCTGCGCTTCGGCCCCATGGCACGGTCGAGCAAGGCTTCGCGCGCCTCTACGTCATCGCCACCTTCGGCGAGGATGACATAAGCGCGGGCAATCTCCCCCCTCGAGGGGGAGATGTCGCCAAAGGCGACAGAGGGGGTCGCCTCGCATGAAGCGCCGGCTCCCTCCACGACGACAGACGGCGTCGGCGATCTACGCGAGACGACCCCCTCTGGCCGCTGCGCGGCCATCTCCCCCTCAAGGGGGGAGAGGAGTCGCGCGGTGCCGTCAACGATGAGATTTGCCATATCCATTTCCGCGATCCTTCACGAGCGGAGATCTGTTCCACAAGCGAGCCCGGCCGGGCGACAGGCGCCCACCTGGGATGATCTGAGCGGCCCTTGCGTGCCGGTCAGATCACGTAGGATCGGAGAGGCTCGAAGCCGTTGAAGGCGACCGCAGAGTAGGTGGTCGTGTAGGCGCCGGTGCCTTCGATCAGCACCTCGTCGCCAATGGTCAGCGACAGGGGCAGTGGATAAGGCGTCTTCTCGTAGAGCACGTCGGCCGAATCGCAGGTTGGACCGGCGAGCACGCAAGGCGCGGTCTCCGCACCGTCACGCGGCGTGACGATCGGATAGCGGATCGCCTCGTCCATGGTCTCGGCGAGGCCGCCGAACTTGCCGATGTCGAGGAACACCCAGCGCACGTTGTCGTTGTCGGCCTTCTTCGAGATCAGCACGACTTCCGACTTGATGACGCCGGCATTGCCGACCATGCCGCGGCCCGGCTCGATGATCGTCTCGGGCAGCGCGTTGCCGAAATGCTTGCGCAGCGCCGAGAAGATCGCCTGGCCATACGCCTGCGCCGCCGGCACGTCCTTCAGGTAACGGGTCGGGAAACCGCCGCCCATGTTGACCATCTTCAAGACGATGCCTTCCTCGGCGAGCGTCGCGAACACCTTCTTGGCGTCGCCCAGCGCGCGGTCCCAGGCCGAGAGATCCGTCTGCTGCGAGCCGACATGGAACGACACGCCATAGGCGTCGAGGCCGAGGCCCTTGGCATGGCGCAGCACATCGACGGCCATCGCCGGCACGCAGCCGAACTTGCGCGACAGCGGCCATTCGGCGCCCTCGCCGTCGGTGAGCACGCGGCAGAACACGCGCGAGCCGGGGGCGGCGCGGGCGATCTTCTCGACCTCCTCGACGCAGTCCACCGCGTAGAGGCGGATGCCGAGCTGGTAGGCGCGCGCAATGTCGCGCTCCTTCTTGATGGTGTTGCCGAAGGAAATGCGGTCGGCCGGCGCGCCGGCGTCCATCGCCATCTCAACTTCGGCAACCGATGCGGTGTCGAAGGACGAGCCCATCGCAGCAAGCAGGCGCAGGATCTCCGGCGCCGGGTTTGCTTTCACCGCATAGTAGATCTTGGAATCGGGCAGCGCCTTCTCGAAGGCGCGGAAATTGTCGCGCACGACATCGAGGTCGACGACCAGGCACGGGCCGTTCGGACGTCGGGTGGCGAGGAAGTCAAGGATGCGCTGGGTGGCCATAGCGGTCTCTCCATCACGCCTTGCGGCGTGCACAAAGGCTGCGGGACGCGGGCGCTCAGCCTCGCGAACACGCGGTGGACAAAGGCGGGACGAAAATCCATGGAACCAGCCGGTGGAGACCCCGGAACCATGAACCGCCGTCTCGCGGCGATGAACCTGGCCTTGCCCGGCCTCGGTTCGCTTTGTCTGCCTTGGCTTGGATGGGAGACCATCCGCACTGCCGGCAATGAAGGTGTGCCTCTTCAGTAACCCCGGTCTTTGGACGACCGGCAGACACCAGAAAGGCCCGCACCGTCGTTGCTTCAAGGTGCCCTCGGTCTGGCGGTTGGCCACGAGACCGACTGGAGGGGTTAGCTCCAGTTACCTTACCGATTGCCCTCACCATTCGAGGATCGGCGGACACCCACAGGCACGTGCGACTTTGGGCAAGCGCGATATAAGAGCGAAGGGTTTTACAATCAATAAAAATCGTAAGCGCCGGTTGTAAAAATTCCGGCATCGAACAATGTTTTGTGGACCGTATCCGGAAATCGAACGATGCCAGGCACCCAAGGCCCTCTGAACGCCTTCCTCGATCTACGCCAAATGCCCGTGGCCAATGCACAATTGGGCCCGCTTGCCGGCCTGCGCCTGGCCGTCAAGGACATTTACGATGTCGCCGGCTACCGCACCGGTTGCGGGAACCCGCGCAAGTTCGAGGAGGCTCATGCGGCCTCGCAGACGGCCGAGGCCGTGCAGGTGATTCTCGACGCCGGCGCGCGCTTCGTCGGCAAGACGCAGACCGACGAGCTTGCCTTCTCGCTGTTCGGCCAGAATTCGCATTTCGCGTTCCCGGTGAACACGGCCGCCCCGGACCGCGTGACCGGTGGCTCCTCCTCGGGATCGGCATCTGCAGTCGCAGGAGGCCTTGCCGATGTCGCCATCGGCTCCGATACCGGCGGCTCGATCCGCGCGCCGGCGAGCTTCTGCGGCCTGATCGGGCTGCGCACCAGCCACGGCCGCATCTCGCTCGACGGCGCGATGAAGCTCGCGCCGAGCTTCGACACCTTCGGCTGGTTCGCCGACGACATCGAGACCTATGAGGCGGTCGGCAAGCTTTTGCTCGGCCGCGATCCGCACCAGCATCCGCTCGACCGCCCGCTGTCGATCCGCTGGCTGGACGCTTTCGTCGCCGGCCCGGCCGAGGCCGCCGAATATGATCGCATGAAGACACTGGCCGCCACCGTCGTCGGCGCGCCGACCGAGACCGAATACGCCTTCGCCTCGTCCCCGGACGACCTCTATTGGTGCTTTCGCCGGTTGCAGGCCTACGAGGCCTGGCAAGTGCATGGCGGCTGGATCTCGGCGGGCAACCACGGCCTTGGCCCTGGCGTCGATGAGCGTTTCGGCTTCGGCCGCACGATCGACGCCGGCACGGTTGCCGCCGAGACGGCACGCCGGCTGGCCTTCCGTTCCGAGCTCGGCGCCCTGCTCGGCAACAACGGCTTTCTCGTCCTGCCGACCGTTCCAGGCGCGGCGCCGCTCGCCGCAAGCACGCCGGAACAGTTCCAGGCCTATCGCGAAAGGGCGCTGCATCTGTTGTGCCTGGCCGGCCTGTCGGGCTTCCCGCAAATCACCTTGCCGCTCGGTTCCGTCGACGGCGCGCCCTTCGGCCTGTCGCTGCTGGGCCCTTCCGGCAGCGACGTCGCCCTGATACGGCTCGGCCGCAGGATTCTCGACGCGGCACGAAAGGTCTGATCATGGATACGTTGACCCGCATGCGCGCCTTCATCGACGTGGTCGAGGCCGAAGGCTTCTCGGCAGCCGCGCGCAAGATCGGCCGCTCGAAGGCGCTGCTGTCGAAATACGTGCGTGAGCTGGAGGACGAGCTCGGCGCGCTGCTGTTGAACCGCACCACCAGGCAGTTCTCGCTGACCGAAGCCGGCCACACCTATTATCAGCGCGCCTCCGAAATCGTGCGCGAGGTCGACAGCCTGGCCGACGCCGTGCGCGAATCCTCCGGCGACGTGCGCGGCCGGATCAAGCTCTCGGCGGCGCGCACCTTCGCCGACGCGCCGATCGGCCAGTCGCTGATCGACTTCGCCAAGCAGCATCCCGACATCGTGCTCGACATCCATCTCGACGACCGCTTCGTCGACCTGGTCGAGGAAGGCTTCGATGTCGCCGTGCGTATTTCGCGGCTGGAGAATTCCTCGCTGATCGCCAGGCGCCTGGGGCCGTTTTCGATCAAGCTTTGCGCCTCGCCCGAGCTGATCGCAAAGCATGGCATGCCGACGCGCCCGCAGGATCTTTCCAACATGCCCTGCATCGTCGACACCAATGGCCGCTCTTTAGCCAACTGGCGCTTCAAGGGCGACGGCGAGGATTCGGTCAGCGTCACCGTGTCGGGTCCGATCGAGGTGAACAGCCCGATGGCGGCGAGAGCCGCCGCCGTCTCGGGCCTGGGCTTCACCATCCTGCCGGATTTCATTGCCGCGCCCGATCTGTCTAGCGGCCGGCTGGTAACGGTGCTCGACGACCGCATTCTCTCGGGCAGCGGCATCTTCGCCGTCTATCCGCACCGCCGCTACCTGCCCGCCAAGGTCCGCGTCTTCGTCGATTTCCTGGTGCACTGGTTCAGGACGCGCGACGGTGCGTGATGGCGCGCGTCCCAATTTCGCCCCCTTTCTGATAACTCTCGGGGTCCACTCCCAAAGTCGATGGAATCGCGGTCCGGAATGCACCTGAAACGGCAAGCAACCATGCTGGCTTCGGCCGCAGCAGTGACATTTGCCGCGGTCGAGCCGGCCGAGGTGCACCCCCACGTCTTCGCCGAAGCTCGCCTCGACGTCATCCTCGGCGAAGATCACCAAAGTGTGACGGCGCTGCGCCACCTTTGGCGCTTCGACGATCTTTTTTCGAGTACAGTGATGATGGAGTTCGACAAGAACTCCGATCTGAAGCTTGACGACAAAGAGCTCAAGGAAGTGGCCGACACCGTCCATTCCTCGCTGGCCGAGTTCAACTACTTCCAGCTCGTCACTCAGGACGGCAAGGACGTGCCCATGGTCCCGCCGCCGCATCTGATGGCGAACTTCGACAACGACCAGCTGATCATCCTGTTCGAATCGCAGCCGAAGACGCCGATCAAGCTCGCCGGCAAGATCGACATCGGCGTTTACGATCCGACCTTCTACACAGCGATCGACTTCACCGACGACGCCAACCTCACCGTTGAAGGTCTGCCCTCGAACTGCACCAAGAAGGTCATCCGTCCCGATCCGGACGAAGCGATCAAGGAAAACCAGAAGACCCTGACGGACGCGTTCTTCAACGATCCGACGGGCACCGACATGAGCAAGATCTTCGCCACCAAGCTCGAACTGACCTGCCCGCCCGAAGGATAATTTTGGTGATGAAACCGTCGCTGCGCTTGGCGCTCGGCCTGTTGGCCGCCACCCTGGTGATCACCCATCTGCCCGGCGCTGCCCATGCCCAGAGCTCGCTCGGCATCGGCACCAATGACGGCATGGCGCCGAGCACCTCGGGCCCGTTCGCCCACATCCTGATGTGGATCAATCTGCGGCAACAGGAATTCTACCATTCGCTGGCAGCCGCGATGAAGGCGATGCGCCAGGACGGCAGCAAGCTCTGGCTGCTGGTCGGGCTTTCCTTCGCTTACGGCATCTTCCACGCGGCCGGCCCCGGCCACGGCAAGGCGGTGATCTCCTCCTATATGGTCGCCAACGAAGTGGCGCTGAAGCGCGGCATTGTGCTGTCCTTCGTCTCGGCGCTGCTGCAGGGCCTAACCGCTGTCGTCGTCATGGTGCTTGCCTATTTCGTGCTGCGCGGCACCGCCGTGTCGATGACCGACGCGGCATGGTTCCTGGAAATCTCGAGCTTTGTGCTGGTCACGTTGTTTGGGGCCTGGCTTTTGTGGCGCAAGCTCGGCCCGTCGATCCTGCGCATGCTCGGCAGGGCGCCCGCCTACAGCCTGTCGGCGGCGCATGCCGGCCATTCGCATGGCGGGCATTCCCATGCCGGGCACGCTCACGCGCATTCCCACGCGAGCCATTCCCACGCTCATTCGCATTCAACGCATGCTCATGCGGCGCATTCGCATGCGCACAGCCACGAGGCCCATGATCACGGCGCGCACGATCACCATCATCACGACCACGCGGCGCATGATCACGATCACGCCGGGCATCATCACCACGACCATGGCCCGGGCGAAGTCTGCGAGACCTGCGGCCATTCGCATGCGCCGGACCCGGCGCTGCTTTCAGGCGATCGCTTCGACTGGAAGACCGCCTGGTCGGCGGTGGCCGCCGTCGGCATCCGTCCCTGCTCCGGCGCGCTGATCGTGCTGAGCTTCGCGCTGCTCAACGGGCTTTGGCTCGGCGGACTGCTGTCGGTGCTCGCCATGTCGATCGGCACCGCGATCACCGTCTCGGCGCTGGCGACCATCGCGGTGACGGCCAAGAACTGGGCGGTCTATTTCGCCGGCGACGGACGCCTCGGCAACCGCATCCACTCGATCGTCGAGATCGGCGGCGCGGCCTTCATCTTCCTGGTCGGCCTGCTGCTTTTGTCGGCCAGCCTGACCGGCGGCGTCTGAAGCCGACCGAGCCTTTCACGAAATCTTTCCGCCGAGCTCATCCTCGATATGCGCGCGGATGATCTCATCGAAGCTCTGCTCGGCCACGAAACCGAGCTCCCTCGCCCGTCTCGCCTCGAACCGCGTCGGCCAGCCCTTGACGATCGCCCAGATCGTCTCGTCGGGCTGTTCGCGGATGCGCTTCACCACCTCTGGACCGGCGATGCGTTCCAGCGCCTCGATCTGCTCGCCGACGGTGACGGCGACTCCCGGCATGGTGAGGTTGCGGCGCGGCCCGACCGCGTTGCCGTCGATCTCCGCGGCATGGATCAGGAAGTTGACAGCGGAGCGTGGGCTGGCATGCGTGTGCAGCACCGAGCGCGGCACCGGCAGGATCGCCTCTTGCCCGCTCAGCGGCTCGCGGATGATGCCCGAAAAAAAGCTTGAGGCAGCCTTGTTCGGCTTTCCGGGCCGCACGCAGATCGTCGGCAGCCGGATGCCGACCCCGTCGAAGAAACCGCGCCGCGTATAGTCGGCAAGCAGCGCCTCGCTCATCTGCTTCTGCGTGCCGTATGAGGTGAGCGGTGTCGGATGGAACTCGTCCGGAATGACATCCGGAAACGGCGCGCCGAAGACGGCGATCGACGAGGTGAAGACGAGGCGCGGCGCAAAGCCTGCCAGGCGCACGGCGTCGAACAGCGCGCGCGTGCCGTCGAGATTGACGCGGTAGCCGAGATCGAAATTGGCTTCCGCCTCGCCGGAGACGATGCCGGCCAGATGGAAGATCACGTCCGGACGCGACGCAACCAGGCTTGCCGCCGCTCCGGGCACGGCGAAGTCGCCGGTATGGATGGAGACCTCCACGCCATCGATTACCGGTGCCTGCGCCGGCACGATGTCGTGCAGATCGAACGCCGTGATCTTGCGGCCGGCGAGCGTGCCGTCCTTGGCCAGTCTTGCGATCAGCTTGCGGCCAACCATGCCGGCGGCGCCGGTGATCAGAATTCTCATTTCAGCGACCCTTCTTGCGCTGGCTGCGTCCGCGCAGCCAGAAGACGACAAACAGCGCCACCATGAAAATTGCGGCGACGACGGCGGCGAGCACTGTCGAAACCTTGCCGACAGCCAGCATTATGGTTGGCAGGAAATAGGCGGCGAGGCCGAACAGGAGCAGCACACAGGCCGCGGCGATAGCCGAATTGCGCGTCTCGCGATCCATCAGTCACCCTTCGATCCGGGGCAGCTCAAAAGTCATCGCCCGGCTCAGTGATAATGACGGCGGTCACGAGGCGCGTCATGCGCATGATCGTGATCATGATGGTGGCCGTGTTCTTCATGGCTGTCGGCGCAGAGCCCGAACTCGGGTTCCACCGTCGCGTGATCGATGCCGTGCTCGGCGGCAAGCCGCTTCTTGATGGCGCTCACCGCCATATGCGGATCGACGCCGTCATTCAGGCAGGCGTGCAGCGTCGCCATGTTGCTGGTGCCGTCGAGCGACCAGACATGCATGTGATGCACCTCGCGCACGCCCTTGACCGAGCCTTCGATATCCCTGGCGATCAGGTCGCGATCGAGGCTCGCGGGAACGCCTTCGAGCAGCACATGGGCGGCCTCGCGCATCAGCGACCAAGCGGTGGACAGGATCAGCAGCGCCACCAGCACGGAGAGGATCGGATCGATCGGCGTCCAGCCGGTTGCGAGGATGATGAGCGCCGCCGCGATTGCGGCGGCCGAGCCGAGCAGGTCGCCCAGCACATGCAGTATGGCGCCGCGCATGTTCAGGCCCTCGCGATCGCCGCCATTAAGCACGAAGAAGGAGGCGATGTTGACCATGAGGCCGGAGACCGCCACCACCAGCATCGGCCCGCCCAGCACCTGCGCCGGGTGCATCAATCGCCCCCAGGCCTCGTAAACGATCCACAGCGCGATGACGAAAATGGCGATGCCGTTGGTATAGGCGACCAGCGTCTTCACGCGGCCGAAGCCGTAGGTGAGACGACCCGTGGCCGGCCGTCCAGCGAGATGGAAGGCATACCAGGCGAGGCCGAGCGCGATCGAATCCGCCAGCATGTGGCCGGCGTCCGCAAGCAGCGCCAGCGACCCGGTGAGCAGGCCGCCGAGCGCTTCGGCGACCATGAAGCCGCCGGTCAGGCAGGCCGCGATCAGCACCCGCTTCTTGTCGGTCGATCCGTGCACATGACCGGGCCCGTGGCTGTGCCCTTGCGAAGCGTGATCATGCGCCATCGCGCAACTCCTGTTTACTGACCAGGATCCTGTCCGAAGCCGGTTTCCCACTCTTCGGAATCATGGTCTAGGCGCCGAACTCGGCGCGGAAATCCTCGAGCCGCCGCTTCTGGCGGCCCTCGCCATCGAAATTCGCCGGATCGAGCCAGGCCTCATAGGCCTTGCGCAGCGCCGGCCACTCCTTGTCGATGATCGAATACCACGCCGTATCGCGGTTTTCGCCCTTTACCACAAGATGCTGGCGGAAAATGCCTTCGAACCTGAAGCCGAAACGTTCCGCCGCGCGCTTCGACGGCTCGTTGCGGTTGTTGCATTTCCATTCGTAGCGGCGATAGCCGAGCTCGTCGAAGGCATATTGCGTGAACAGGAACTGCGCCTC
Source organism: Mesorhizobium sp. LEGMi-168a (assembly GCF_058312955.1). NCBI lineage: Bacteria > Pseudomonadati > Pseudomonadota > Alphaproteobacteria > Hyphomicrobiales > Phyllobacteriaceae > Mesorhizobium > Mesorhizobium sp. LEGMi-168a. The sequence goes on along the minus strand of NZ_JBZEGV010000006.1, from coordinate 129,492 downwards.
GGTCGCCTCCGGCTTGCGCGAGATCAGCGGCCCCCAATAGATGTTGCCGATCTCGATGACGCCGTTATTGGCATCGATGCGCATCAACGTCTGGCGCCCCGCGACCTTGCCGCTCGCCTTGTCGATGACGGCGAAGAACAGCGGATCCTCGCTCGCCTCGACCTTGTCCAGCCACGGCTGGAAGGCGGCGCGGGTTTCCGGCGGATAGTCGGGCAGCCAGGCGAAGCGGCCGCCGACATCCGGCACAGACGACGCCTCGTAGAGCCCGTCGCCATGCCTTGCCGCGCTCAACGGCTCGAGCCTGACAGTGCGGCCCTCGAGCACCTTGCGTTCCGGACGCGGGCGCGGCTGCCAATCTTTCAGATTTTCCGACACCCCAACATTTTCTGGCACGGGGAACTCCAATCCGTTTGACATTTATCAGCGGACGCTCACAAAAACGCTCGCCAACAGAAAGAACCACAGGGACGGGAAAAATGCTCCACACGATCGCGGCCTTCGATCGTCTCGGCGAGGAAAACGCGTTCGCGGTGCTGGCGCGAGCCACCGCGCTTGCCCATCAGGGCCGCGACATCATCAATCTCGGCATCGGCCAGCCCGACTTCAAGACGCCGCAACACATCGTCGAGGCGGCGATCAAGGCGCTGCGTGACGGCCACCATGGCTACACGCCGGCCAATGGCCTTTTAGCCACGCGCGAGGCGGTGGTGCGCCGCACGCTGACCACCACCGGCGTCGAGGTGTCGCCCGAGAGCGTGATGATCCTGCCCGGCGGCAAGCCGACCATGTTCGCCGCGATCCTGATGTTCGGCGAGCCGGGAGCGGAGATCCTGTACCCCGATCCGGGCTTTCCGATCTATCGCTCGATGATCGAGTTCACCGGCGCCGCGCCCATTCCCGTGCCGATCCGCGAGGAGAACGGCTTTGCCTTCTCGGCGGAAGAGACGCTGGCGCTGATCACGCCGAAGACCAGGCTCTTGATCCTCAACTCGCCCGCCAATCCGACCGGCGGCGTGACGCCCCGCGCGGAAATCGAGAAGCTGGTCAAGGGCCTGGAGAAGCACCCCGAGGTCGCGATCCTGTCCGACGAGATCTACGACGTCATGACCTATGACGGCGAGACGCATTGCTCGCTGCTCAATTTTCCGGAAATCCGCGACCGGCTGATCGTGCTCAACGGCTGGTCGAAGACCTGGGCGATGACCGGCTGGCGCATGGGCTGGTCGATCTGGCCGAACGGCGAAAAGGGCGCGCACCTCTACGACAAGGTGCGCAAGCTCGCGGTCAACTGCTGGTCCTGCGTCAACGCGCCGAGCCAATATGCCGGCATCGCGGCGATAGACGGCCCGCAGGACGATGTCGAAAAGATGATGCGGGCTTTCGACAACCGCAGGAAGATCGTCGTCGAGGGCCTGAACGCTCTGCCCGGCATTTCCTGCATCACGCCGAAGGGTGCATTCTATGCCTTCCCCAACGTGTCGAAGACCGGCTGGAAGGCCAAGAAGCTTGCCTCGGCGCTGCTTGAGGATGCCGGCGTCGCGCTGATCGGCGGTCCCGACTTCGGCGTGCTCGGCGAAGGTTATGTCAGGCTCTCCTACGCCAATTCCGAGGAGAACATTTTACGCGCGCTGGAGCGGATCGAAGCCTTCCTGGCGAAATAGAACTCACCCGCGCCCGACATACGGCATCTTCGTCGCCATCACGGTCATGAACAGCACGTTGGCGTCGAGCGGCAGGCTCGCCATGTGGAGCACCGCGTCGGCGACGCGCTGCACGTCCATCACCGCTTCGGCGGCGATGGAGCCGTTGGCCTGCGGCACGCCGACCGTCATCGGCTGCGCCATCTCGGTCAGCGCGTTGCCGATGTCGATCTGGCCGCAGGCGATGTCGTAAGGCCGGCCGTCGAGCGCCAGCGTCTTGGTCAGGCCGGTGATGGCGTGCTTGGTCGCCGTATAGGGCACGGAGCCCGGGCGCGGCGCATAGGCCGACACCGAGCCGTTGTTGATGATGCGGCCGCCCATCGGCTTTTGCCGGCGCATGACGCCGAAGGCGGCGCGGGCGCACAGGAACGAGCCGGTGAGATTGACGCCGACGACATCGTTCCAGACCTCGACCGGTATCTCGTCGATCAGCGTCGACTTATAGCCCATGCCGGCATTGTTGAAGAGCAGGTCGACGCGCCCGAACGCCTCCACCACGGTCTCGAACATATCCTCGACCTCGCCGGCTTTGCTGATGTCGCAGGCAACCGCGAGCGCCTTGGCTTCCGTCTTGGCTGCCTCGGCAATCGCTTCTTCGAGCACCTTTTTGCGGCGTCCGCAGAACACGGTGTTCCAACCGGCTTTGAGCAGCGCCGTGGCGACGCTCTTGCCGATGCCGGTGCCGGCGCCGGTAACGATGGCGGTCTTCTGTGTCATGGCGGTCATCGTCGTCCTCCCCGGTCATAGCTGGAAGAAGACGTGGCATCGCAAATGCTGGGGGTCGTGGCAAGCGGCTCTTGCCGACAAAAAGAGCAGGCCGACAAAAAGGGCGGTCATTGGCGACCGCCCCTGATCTGAACCGCGCTTGGGAGGAGGATAAGCCGGTCCGACTGCTTAGAATGATGCGCTTGCTGGGTTAACGAAAGATTAACAGTCAGCAAGATGCCACAAGCGCGTTTACCAACCCGATTCGCTACTGCGGATTGGACGCAGTTCCAGCCGGCACTTTTGCCGCTGAGACCGTCGCCTCGACATGGTCGACCAGCGCGTCCGGCAGGCCGAGACGGCCGGCGAGCAGGTCGAGATAGCCACGCTCGGTGCGGGTGTCGGGATCGATGGTGAGGCGCGACGCGGTGTAGAGCTCGAGCTTCTGCGCGTCGGTCTTGGCGCTCGCGACCAGCGTGTCGAGGTCGAGCGGCCGTTCAAGCTCTTCCATCAGGAATTTTTCAGCGTCCGCGCCAACGCCGGCAAGCTTGAGCTTGTCGGCGATCTTCTGCCGCTCCTCGTCGTCGACATGGCCGTCCGCTTTGGCCGCCGAGATCATCGCCCGCACCAGCGTCAGCGTGAATTCGGCCTCGCCCTGCGGCGCCTGCGAGGGATGGAAGGCGGTATCCTTGGGCGGCGGCAGCAATTCCGGCTCGCCGGCCACGGGTTCTTGCGCCGGTGTATTGCCGGCCTTGTAGTTCTGATAGGCCTTGTAGGCGAGGCCGCCGATCGCCGCCAAACCGCCGAGCTTGATGGCCGCCCCCGTCACCTGCCGTCCGGTGCCGGTGCCGAGCAGCACGGCGGCGAGCGCGCCGGCGGCGAGCGGATTGTCCTTCGCCATCTGCACCGCTTGCCCCGCCTTGTCGCGGACGGTCGATCCCGTGCCAGGAATTTGCGAGCCGAGCAGGTCGTCGAGCAGCTTCTTGGGGTCGAGCATCAATGCCTCCAGAATTGGCCCGGCCGAATGCGCCCGGGCGGGGTTTCGGACCGGCATGACGTAGGCCCCGCGCGCTGACATTACAATGACGGGCGAATTGTTTTGGTGCGATGCCGGCCTTGGAACGGAAGCCGATGTGTCGAAAGCAACCGGCATTTCGGCTAAGATCGCGGGCAGTTTCCGAAGGAGCAGTTTGAATGTCGAATGCAGCCAGCCGCGAGCCGGCGCGCGATCCCCAGGATCTCGAGCGCATGCTGATCGAACGGCAATGGGCCGGCGATATCGAAGGGATGCTGGCGCTTTTCGAACCGGACGCGGTCGTCGACAGCGGTGCCGGCGAATTGATCCGCGCCCGCGAGGCGATCCGCGCGCTTTTCGAGCGAAGCTCCGCCGCGGGTCGCAAATTCCAGCGCGGCGAGCAGCGCCCTGCCCTCGTCAACGGCGATCTGGCACTCACCTCGACGAAACTGCCCGACGGCAGCATAACCAGTGAGGTCGCCCGCCGGCAGCGCGACGGGACGTGGCTCTGGGTAATCGACCGTTACTCCGTCGCGTTTTAGCTGCCGATATGGCGTTTGCTGCCCCGCGTCTGCGCCAGTTCCACCTGGCAATGGCGCTCGGCATAGCGGGCGCGGTCCTCGTCCGAGCGCGCTTCGAAGCAATGCGGGCATGAGACACCGACCGTATATTTCGGCGACAGCCGGTCCTCGACGGTCAGCGGATGCCGGCAGGCGCGGCAGAGTTCGGCTTCGCCTTCGGCAAGGCCGTGCGACACGGATACCCGCTCGTCGAAGACGAAGCACTCGCCCTGCCACAGGCTCTCTTCGGCCGGCACCTCCTCGAGATATTTCAGGATGCCGCCCTCGAGATGGAACACGTCCTTGAAGCCCAGCGACTTCACGTAGGCCGTCGCCTTCTCGCAGCGTATGCCGCCGGTGCAGAACATCGCTACCTTGCGGCCTTCGAGCTCCTCGCGGTGCTGCTCGATCCAGGCCGGAAACTCGCGGAAGCTGGCGGTTTTCGGATCGACCGCGCCCTTGAAGCTGCCGATCGACACCTCGTAGGCGTTGCGCGTGTCTATGACCAACGTGTCGGCGTCAGCGATCAGCGCATTCCAGTCGATCGGCGCGACGTAGGTGCCGGCGCTGGTCGCCGGGTCGAGATTGTCGACGCCCATGGTGACGATCTCGCGCTTCAGCCGCACCTTCATGCGGTGGAACGGCATCTCGGCGGCACCGCTGTATTTGACCTCGATGCCGGCAAGCCATTCGATCGTCTGAAGGTGATCGATCAGCGCGGCAATCGCCTCCTCGCTGCCGGCGACGGTGCCGTTGATGCCTTCATGCGCCAGAAGCAGCGTGCCCTTGATGCCGCGTCCGCAGCAGAAGGCGGCGAGCGGCGCGCGCAAGGCCTCGAACCCGTCGAGCCGCGCGAATTTGTAAAGCGCGGCGACGCGGATTGGCTGATTTTCCTTGGCTGTTGTCATGGTCATGCCACTAGACCGTGCTGAAAGCGGTTTCAAGGCAAAGCAAATCCGGGGCCGGCACGACGATCCTCTGCGTGACATCGCGACACGCCTGCCTTCGTGGACTTGGGATACCCCTTCTGCTAATCGGTTGAAATCGATCGGAACGGAGAGACAAGCCAATGACCAGCAAGACCGAAAAGCTCCTGTCGCTCCTCAACGGCCAGCCAGTCATTCCGGTGCTCAAGATCGCCAATGTGGCCGACGCCGTGCCGCTCGCCCGCGCGCTTTCGCGCGGCGGCCTGCCGGCAATCGAGATCACGCTGCGCACCGCCGATGCGCTGGAAGCGATCCGCCGCGTCGCGGCCGAGGTCGAGGACGCAATCGTCGGCGCCGGCACCATTCTCGATGCCAAGCAATTCGACGAGGCAGCACGGGCCGGCTCGAAATTCATCGTCAGCCCCGGCATCACGAGCCAGCTTCTGGACGCGGCGAAGGACAGCCCCGTGCCGCTGCTGCCCGGCGCCATCACGCCGGGCGAGATCATGGCTGCGCGCGAAGCCGGCTTGCGTTTCCTGAAATTCTTCCCGGCCGAGCAGTCCGGCGGCATCGCTTCGTTGAAAGCCTTCGCATCGCCGCTCGCCGACGTGAAGTTCTGCCCGACCGGCGGCATCACGGTCAAGAATGCCGCCGACTATCTCAGCCTGCCCAACGTCATCTGCGTCGGCGGCTCGTGGGTCGCGCCCGACGATCTCATCAAGGCCGGCAAGTGGGATGAGATCGAAGCGCTCGCGCGGGAGGCGAGCAAGCTCAGGAAGTAATTGATCCTCTGATCACCAGGGCAGCGGACCGTTCTCGTCGAAATAGCCGCCGGTCGGCCCGCCCGCATCGAGCGTCGCCAGGCGCACGACGATCTCGGCCGCCTGCTGCACCGTACGGTGGCCCTTGTGCCCGTTGAGATCCGTCGCGGTGTAGCCGGGAGCAGCGGCGTTGACCATGATGCCTTGTGGCGCAAACTCCCTGGCGAAAGCCACGGTGATGGCGTTGAGCGCCGTCTTCGAGCTGCCGTAGCCCATGACATTGGGCGACTGGCTTGCGCCGGCCGCGCGCGCGATCGACCCGAGATAGCTGCTCAGCATGACGATGCGGGCGGCGCCTGATGCCAAGAGCTGCGGCAGGAACGCCTGGGTGACGCGAACCGGGCCGAAGACATTGACCTCATAGGTGGCCTTGATGTCCGCGACAATCTCCCGGCTCGGCGGCCGCTCGTAGCGGCCGTCGGGGCCGAGCGCATCGACATAGCCGGGGGCGACGCCGGCATTGTTGACCAGCACGTCGAGGCCGGCTGTCTGCGCCGCGACGGTCTTGGCCGCGGCTGCCACGCTCCCGTCGCTGGTGACGTCGAGCTCGAGCCACTCGACGTCAAGGCCTTCGCCGCACAACGCTTCCGCCGCGGCTTGGCCGCGCTTGGCATCCCTGGCGCCGAGCCAGACCTTGAACCCCAGCGCCGCCAGCCGCCGTGCGGTCTCGAGGCCGATGCCCTTGTTGGCGCCGGTCACCAGCGCGTTCTTCTGTGTCGTCATTTCCATGTCTCCTTTTCGGTGGCCTAGAAATGACGTGAGCCGATCGGCTTCGCGCGTCGAAAGCTCTCATGCTCTTGCCTAATCCTCTCAGCTGCGCGCTTGCGCGTCACTTAGGTGCGCGCTTGCGCGTCACTCGGCGCGCGCCCTCGTGTCGCCTCGTTGCGCGGCCCGCGCGGATCGGCAATGCTGAGCCGATGAGCGAAGCGCTGCAGGAATTGATCGCGATCGCCGGCCGCCATGCGCGTGGACGGCGGACAAGGACGGCCGTCCCGCGCGTTACGATCGGCCGCAGCGAGGTTCCGACGCTGCCGCTGCCCGAGCTTTGTCAGCCGACGGCCTTGTTCGTGCTGCAGGGCACGAAATCGGTGCTGATCGGCGACCGCACGCTTCGCTACAGCGCCGGCAGTTGCTTCGTCTATGCGGTCGAGACACCCGCGACCAGCCAGCTGATCGAGGCGAGCGCCGCCCATCCTTACATGGCCATCGCCTTCAGCCTCGATATCGAGGTGGTCGCCACTTTGCTCATCGACCACAAGCCGGCGGCCGGCGGCGACAGCTTCGCGACCTACCCCGCCGATGACGAGCTGCTCGACGCATGGCGCCGCATGCTGCGGCTGCTCGACAGGCCGGCCGAGATTCCTGTGCTCGCTCCGATGCTCGAGCGCGAGATAGCCTTTCGTCTGCTGCAAGGTCCGCAAGGCGCAAAGCTGCGGCAGCTCGCGCGCGCCGACGGACGGCTGTCGCAGATCCGCCGCGCCACCCAATGGATACGCGCGCACTACAACGAGCCGATCGATGTGACGGAGTTGGCCGCGCTCGCCCATATGAGCAACGCCGCGTTTCATCGCCACTTCAAGGCAGCGACAGCCATGAGCCCGATCCAGTATCAGAAACAGGTCCGTCTGCTGGAAGCCCGACATCTGCTGATCGCGCAGCCGGGCAACGCCGCCCGTGTCGCCTTCACCGTCGGCTACGAAAGCGCATCTCAATTCAGCCGGGAATATGCGCGCCAGTTCGGCTTGCCCCCCGCGCGCGACGCGGCGCGGCTGTTGGCGAGGGGCGAAGCGCCCGCGCTGGAAATTGACTGAACCGCCTCAAGCGGCATGAAAAAAGCCGACCGCTAGGCTTGCGTGATCGCGTGCCGGCGGCGGTGGGAAATCACGGTCGTGAACTGGTTCCCGCTCATGGATTCGAACCACGATTCACGCCTTCAAAGGGCGCTGTCCTACCATTAGACGAAGCGGGATGGCCGGGGATCAAATATGCCGCCATGGACGAAAAAGCAAAAGCCGCGCTGTTGTCCAACGCGGCTTTTACTCTACTGGCGGGCTCGTTATTTCGTCTGGAAGCGGGCGACCGAAAGGAACTTCACGGCGTTGCCGGTGAACCGGCTGGCGTCCGGCGTCTGGGGATCCGTCTGGAAGCCGGCGGTGTAGACCTCGCTCGGCGGCGTGTGCACGATGTTGTAGGCGTAGCGCGGCGCCGTCGTCGGGTCGGAAACCGTGGCGATGTTCTCGCCGCTGCCCAGCGCCCAGCGCGCTGCCTGCGGCGGCGTCGCCACCACCATCGCCTTCGGCCCGGGCCGCAGGTCGCTGGCGGCAGCCCTGGCCTCCTTGCGCGTCGTCTTCACACCGGCGCCGATCGCCTGCGCCGGATCGGTGCCGGACGGACGGGCGGCGATGGCCTCGCGCGGCGAAGCCGCATCGAGGCCCGACGGATCGTTGAACGCCGAGCGCGGCTGCGGCTCTGTCAGCGAAGCGACCTCATATTCGGCCCCGCTCGCGCCGGCAGCGGTGGTTGCGCTGGCCTGTTCAAGCACCGCCTTGATCTCATCCTGCTTGCCCGTGTCGGGCCGCGCCGTCGGCAGCACCGAGAAGGCATCGGTCGCGCTCTTGTCCTGCGCTGCCGTTTCCGCCAGCGCCAGAAGCACGCTCTTGTCCTTGGAGGCGAGTTCGGCCGGCGTCGAGCGATCGGGGCGCCAGGTCGGCAGCGGGATGTTGTTGACCGCTACCTGGGCAGGATCGGCCGCGGCCTGCGCCGCGCCGGCGGCATCAGCCATGCCGAACGGCACATTGACCGGCGCATGCGCCGTCGCCACCGCCTGCTCGGTGGTGGCCGAGGCGTCCGCAACGGCGAACGGCACATTCTCAGGCGTCTGCTGGCCGACGTCGGCCTTCGGCCTCGGCGCGAAGGCAGGCAGCGGAATCTCCTTCGGCGGCAGCGCCGCGATAATGGTCTCAGGCGTATCCTGCTGCGGCTGCGAATCGTCGGTGCTGTCGTCCGCGATCTGCGGGATGTTGGCGCGCTTGGCGTCCTGCGGCGCGACGATCGCGATGCCCGGCCGGTTGATGCTCTTGGCCGCCGCCACCTGCTTCACAGCCTTTGGCTGCGGCGCGGGCTCGGCGCTCGCGACATCGGCGCTGTCGTCGGCCTCGTCGTCGCCGCCGCCAAACCAGGCCGCAAGCAGCCCGCCGGACCGCTTGGTCGAACCGCCGGCGCTGGCCAGCTCGATATTGGGGGTGCCTGCGCCCTTACGCGCCTTGTAGGCGGCCACGGCCTGTTCATAGCCCGGGAGCGGCCGGCCGTCGCTCGGCACATGCAGCGTCTTGCCGTTCGGGAAAAGGTTGACCAGTTCCTGGCGGCTGATGCCCGGCCAGTGGCGCACATTGCCCACATCCATATGGACGAACGGAGAACCCGAGCTCGGATAGTAGCCGACGCCGCCGCCCTGCATCTTGAGTCCGATATTGCGCAGCTTCTTCAACGGCACGCCGGGAATGTAGAAGTCCATCGCCTTGCCGAGCATGTGCTGGCTTTTCTCGGCGACGCCGCGGCTGCGGCTGCGCAGCATCGCGTTGGTCGACGGCGAGCGATAGCCGCAGACCACCTGGATATAGTCGGTCGCTCCGCTTTGCCGATAGGCCTCCCACACCAGATCGAGCAGCCGCGGATCCATCTTGGTCGGCTCGTTGCGGCGCCAGTCGCGCAGAATGATGTTGATCTTGCGCAGGCCTTCCGGATCGTAGCGGCCATTGCGCTTGTAGACGATCTCGGCCTTTTCGTGCGTGTGGAGATGGTAGAGCTTCAGCGAACGGATTTCGGCCTTCGCGCCGGAGACGGCTGCAGAGAGGAACCCGACGGCCAAAATCACAAACGTCAGCCACCTCGGCCAGACGCTCATATGAAAATGCCGCCCGTTTGTATGTCGTTCGACTTGGTTCAAATCAAAAGGCCTTGCAGGCTGCCGTTTGTCCCCGGATTTGCCCAAACGGATGCGTGGTTCTCACATCCGAATATCGATCCTAATGGTTAATCATCGCTTATTGAAGCCGAAATGCGGTAACACCGTGGCGATATCCCGTCCAAAATGATGCACTGCGTTTCTTGGTAAATCACTGGTTTAGATCAAGAATTCGGCTCGACGCCGAACACGATCTGTTACCATTAGCCTTAATGTGTGATCAACAGCAATTCAAACTGCTGAAAACCCGGTGTTTTCGCGCCAAAAGCGACAATTTGACTCAGATTTTAAACCGCGGGCTGGGCTGGAGCCTGCGTCTCAGGAAGCGAGCCGATCGAGACGGCCCGCCTCGGGATCAATGCCATATTCCTTCAACTTTCGGTAGAGCGTGGAGCGGCCGATGCCGAGGCGGCGCGCCACTTCGCTCATCTGGCCGTTATAGTGGTCGATCGCGAGCTTGATCATCTCGAGCTCGACATCGGCCAGCGCCCGCACATTGCCACGCTCGTCCAAGGCTCTCAGCGTGCCGAAGCGGGGCTGCAGCCGCGACGGGGCCTCGCTCTCGGGCAAAACAGCCACTGCCCCGTTGGCAACGGCGTGGCCGGCCGGCCGCGGCTCGGCCGCGACCGCCGCAGCGGCCAGTGCCGGCTCGGCATCCAGCTTCACCGTGCCTTCGACCTGCGCTCGGATTTGCGGAAATTCCTCTTCGGTCAGCAATTCGCCTTCGGCGAGCACAGACGCCCTGAACACGGCATTTTCGAGCTGGCGGATGTTGCCCGGCCAGTCATAGGCCTGCAGCATCGCCAGCGCCGTGGCCGATATGCCGGTGAGACGGTGGCGCGGATCGGCCGGCGCGACCTTTTCCATGAAGTGCCTGACCAGATAGGGGATATCGTCGCGCCGGTCGCGCAACGGCGGCACGAAGATCGGATAGACGTTGAGCCGGTAGAACAGGTCCTCGCGGAATTTGCCGTCCTTGACCTGCTGCAACAGGTTGCGGTGCGTCGCCGAGATCAGCCGGATGTCGACCTTGACGGTCGAACGGCCGCCGACCGGGTCGACCTCGCCCTCCTGCACGGCGCGCAGCAACTTGACCTGGACGTCGAGCGGCAGATCGCCGATCTCGTCCAGGAACAGCGTGCCCGAATGCGCCTCGACGAATTTGCCGGTGTGCTTGTCGGTGGCGCCGGTAAACGAGCCCTTCTCGTGGCCGAACAGGATCGATTCGACGAGATTGTCGGGGATGGCGCCGCAATTGACGGTGACGAACGGTTTCGAGCGGCGGTCGCCGCTGCCCTGGATGGCGCGCGCCACCAGCTCCTTGCCGACGCCCGACTCGCCTTCGATCAGGATCGGGATGTTGGAGGCCGCCGCCTTTTGTCCGAGGCGGATCACCCGGTCCATCGCCGGGCTGCGGGTGATCAAATCCTTGAAGGTCAGATGGCCGCCGCGCCGCCGCGACGTGCGCTTCATCTCGTCCTCGACCGCCTCGACCTTCAGAGCATTGGAAATCGACGCCTGCAGCCGGTCGGGCGAGGCCGGCTTGACGACGAAATCGAATGCGCCGTGACGCATCGCCGACACGACGGTCTCGATGCCGCCCTGGGCGGTCTGCACGATGACCGGCAGGTTTATGGCGCGCTCGCGCATCGCTTTCAGCACGCCGATGCCGTCGAGACCGGGCATGACCAGGTCGAGGATGACGACCGACACATCGCGGGCGTTCGGTCCGTCGAGCACATCGAGGCCTGCCTCGCCGCCATCCGTGACGATGGCGCTGTGGCCGAATTTCGCCACCGCCGCCTCGAGCAGCCTGCGCTGCACGGGATCGTCATCGACTATGAGTATGGAACCTGTCATGACTGTCTTGGCTGCCCGGCCCTAAGAAATCCCGATGGATCATCTTGGCACAGGGTTCTAAACAAGGTTTCAAAAAACCCGGTGAACGAATTCCTTAGGATTTGACCGGCTTCTCCTTTCCCCTTGGTCCTGGAAGGTATTTTGATGCGCATGATGTTTGGTCGGCGGCCTGCGGCGCCAGCGTCTGGTCAGGGCGCGGCGGAGCTTGGCGATCTGCCGGAATGGAATCTCGCAGATCTCTATTCCGGCATGGAGGCGCCGGAGCTGAAGCGCGACATCGCCCAGGCGGCAAGCGACGCCATTGCCTTCGAGGCCCGCTGGAAGGGCACGTTGGCCGCAGAGGCCGGACGCGGCGCCGCCGGTCGGCTCGGCGAAGCGCTGACGGCCTACGAGGCGCTGGAGGAACTGATCGGCCGCATCGTCTCCTATGCCGGGCTGGTCTATGCCGGCAACACCGCCGATCCGCAGCGCGCCAAGCTCTATGGCGACGTCCAGGAGAAGATGACCGACGCCAGCGCGCATCTTTTGTTCTTCGCGCTCGAGCTGAACCTGATCGACGACACGGTGATCGAAGCCGCGCTCGCGGCCGACGCTGCCTTCGCCCACTACCGCCCGTGGGTGCTCGACCTCAGGAAGGACAAGCCCTACCAGCTCGAGGATCGGGTCGAGCAGCTGTTCCATGAAAAGTCGGTCACCGGACGCGGCGCCTGGAACCGCCTGTTCGACGAGACGATGACCGACCTGCGCTTCGATGTCGACGGCGAGGAGCTGACACTGGAGCCGGCGCTGAACCGGCTGCAGGACTCGGATGGCGAAGTGCGCCGCCGCGCCTCCGAGGCGCTCGCCGCGACCTTCCGCAAGAACCTCAGGACCTTCACTCTCATCACCAACACGCTCGCCAAGGACAAGGAGATTTCCGACCGCTGGCGCGGCTTCGAGGACATCGCCGATTCACGCCATCTCGCCAACCGCGTCGAACGCGGCGTGGTCGACGCGCTGGCGGCCGCCGTGCGCGAGGCCTATCCGCGCCTGTCGCATCGCTACTATGCGATGAAGGCGCGCTGGCTCGGCATGGAGGTGATGAACCACTGGGACCGCAACGCGCCGCTGCCCGAGACCCCGCAGACGGTGATCCGCTGGGACGACGCCAGGGACACGGTGTTGTCGGCCTACCAGCGCTTTTCGCCCGATATGGCGGAAATCGCGCGCACCTTCTTCGACCGCAACTGGATCGATGCGCCTGTGCGGCCCGGCAAGTCGCCCGGCGCCTTCGCCCATCCGACCGTGCCGTCGGCGCACCCTTACGTGCTGCTCAACTATATGGGCAAGCCGCGCGATGTGATGACGCTGGCGCATGAGCTCGGTCACGGCGTGCACCAGGTGCTGGCCGCCGGCCAGGGCGCGCTGATGGCCGCCACGCCGTTGACGCTGGCCGAGACGGCCTCCGTCTTCGGCGAGATGCTGACTTTCCGCTCGCTGCTCGACCAGACCGCCGACAAGCGCGAGCGCAAGGCGATGCTCGCCCAGAAGGTCGAGGACATGATCAACACCGTCGTTCGCCAGATCGCCTTCTACGAGTTCGAGCGCAAGGTGCATGCCGAGCGCCGCAACGGCGAGCTCACCTCCGACAGGCTCGGCGAGTTCTGGCTGGAGGTGCAGGCGGAGAGCCTGGGACCGGCGATCAAGCTGCGCGATGGCTACGAGGTCTTCTGGACCTACATCCCGCATTTCATCCACTCACCCTTCTACGTCTACGCCTATGCCTTCGGCGACTGCCTGGTGAACTCGCTCTATGCCGTCTATCAGAACGCCGCGCGCGGCTTTCAGGAGAAGTATTTCGAGATGCTGCGCGCCGGCGGCACCAAGCATCACTCGGAGCTTCTGGCGCCCTTCGGCCTCGACGCAACCGACCCCGCCTTCTGGCAGATCGGCCTTGGCGTGATCGGCGCCCTGATCGACGAGCTGGAAGCGCTCGACAAATGACGGGCGTTTCGCCCGGCGGCATAGGTCAGAACAATTTAGCCGAAACGCATATTCGCGGCGGCTCTATTCTTGCCCTAAATACCTGTTCTTCAATAACTCTCCGCCGCATTTTTCAATTAGCTTTCCGCAGGCCATATGATAGCGTCCCGCCCCAAGCTCAGCCGGACGCATAGCCAAGACCAGAGACAGCCTTGGCGGCGCTTCGGCGGATGCGATGACGGCCGTCGGCCACAGCCGGAGGAGAGCCAAGCGCCGACAGCTCGATTGAAGCGGCTGTTCCGCCGACCGCGGAACGATTGACGATCCCTGCGGCAAGCCCGTCATTCCGGGCCGCGGCAGCTCGATCCGACTGGAGAGGGAAATGAGCACTTTCTTCTACATGCTCCTGGCGTTCGTTGTGGGTATCTTGGTTGGCTGGTTCATCTGGGGCCGCCTGCGCGGCGAGCTCGACAGCTTGCGTGGCGATCTCGACCGCACGAAGAGCGAACGCGACAGGTTGCGCGCCGATACCAATCGCCTGAGCGGTGAGCTCGATGCATGTGGCCGTGCCCGCGCCGACCTCGAGAACCGGCTGCGCGCAGCGCCGGCGACGCTGATGTCGACGCCGGCCGCGGCCAAGTCGCCTGCGGCAAAACCCTCTGCTGCCAAGCCGGCGGCAGCCAAGACGACCGCCGCACCGAAACCGGCGGCCAAATCGGCTGCGCCAAAGAAGGTCGCCCCGGCTCCGAAGAAAGCCGCTGCCCCCAAGGCGGCCGCCGGCAAGGCCGACAATCTGCGCCGTCTGATCGGCATCGGCCCGGTCAACGAAAAGCTGCTCAAGGGCCAGGGCGTTACGACCTATGCCCAGATCGCCGCGTGGACCGATGCCGACGTGAAGCGCATCGAGGAGGTGCTCAATTTCGATGGTCGCATCGCGCGCGAGAAATGGATCGAGCAGGCGAAATTGCTGGCCTCGGGCAACGAGGCCGAATTTGCCCGCCAATTCCCGACGGCTGGAACCTCAAGCAACACCTGATCCCATTCCAGACTTCGGGCATATGACAGGCGGCGGCGCTCGTCATGGGCACCGCCGCTTTCCTTTTGTTCCAGCCGCCTTTGCGTCCTTGGACGCCGCTCCCTCGATTGCGCGTCGCCACCCCCCCATATAGAGCGATCTCTGGCGCCATCGATTGCAACTCCGAGCCATGCCCCTGCCCTCCGCAATCTTCCGCAACGACGAGACGGCTCGCCAATTGGTCTTCGACCATCCGCGCGAAATCATAGTCGCGCCGAGCGTGGACGAGTTCCTGCCGGCGCTCGAGGCGGCACAGGCGGCCTCCGACGCCGGCAAATGGCTGGCCGGCTATTTCTCCTACGAGGCCGGCTATCTGCTTGAGCCGAAGCTGGTGCCATTGCTGCCAGAGGGCCGCCGCGCGCCGCTGGTCTGTCTCGGCGTCTTCGACGCGCCGCTCGAACAGGCGGTGCCGCAGAACTCGGGCCCCGTGAGCAACGGACCGATCTTCGACGCCAGGGCAACCTGGTCCGCCGAGGACTATGCCGTCCGCTTCGCGCGCCTGCACGACCACATCCGCAAGGGCGACTGCTATCAGGGCAACCTGACCTTTCCGGTGCAGGCGCAATGGTCGGGCGATCCGCTCGCCGCCTTCGACGCGCTGACCGAACGCCAGCCGGTGAAATACGGCGCGCTGATCTCGCTTGGCGATCCGATCGTGCTGTCGCGCTCGCCGGAACTGTTCTTCGAGATCGACGCCGAAGGCACGATCGAGACCCATCCGATGAAGGGCACCGCGCCGCGCGGCGCGACCAAGGCCGAGGACGCGCGGCTGAAGACATTCCTGCGTAACGACGAGAAGAACCAGGCCGAGAACCGTATGATCGTCGACCTCTTGCGCAACGACATCTCGCTGATCAGCGAGGTCGGCACGCTGGAGGTGCCGGAACTGTTCCGCATCGAGACATACCCGACCGTGCACCAGATGGTGAGCCGGGTTCGGGCGAAGCTCTTGCCGGATGTCGGCATCCGCCAGGTCTTCGCCGCGCTCTTTCCTTGCGGCTCGATCACCGGCGCGCCGAAGATCCGCGCCATGGAGATCCTGCACGATCTGGAAGACGTGCCGCGCGACGTCTATTGCGGCGCCATCGGCTGGGTCGCGCCCGGCGGCAGAATGCGCTTTTCGGTGGCGATCCGCACCATCTCGCTCTTTGCCGATGGCGAGGCCGTCTACAATGTCGGCGGCGGCGTCGTCTTCGATTCGACGGCCGATGAGGAGTATCGGGAGTGTCTTCTGAAAGCGCGCTTCGCGACGGGAACCGTGCCGATTTCGAGCTGATCGAGACCATGCGCTGGGAGCCTGGCACGGGCTTCCTGCGCTTCGACCGCCATCTTGCGCGGCTTTACGCTTCGGCGGCGGAGCTCGGCTTTGCCTGCGACCCGCAACGGGTCGGCGAGGCGCTGACGGGCGCGGTCGGCGGACAGCGGATCGCACTGCGCACCCGCCTCGCCCTGCAGCGCAACGGCGAAGCTGCAGCGTCCGCGCAGCCTTACGAACCGCTTCCCGCCGGCAAGGCGTGGCGGCTGCAATTGGCGCGGGTCCGGCTCGATTCCGGCGACATGCTGCTGCGCCACAAGACCAGCCGCCGCGAAACCTACCGGCGGGCGCGCGCCGAATATCTCGCCACCCGCGCCGACGAGGTGCTGCTCTCCAATGAGCGCGGCGAACTCTGCGAAGGCACCATCACCAATCTTTTCGCCGACTTCGGCGACGGCGTGCTCGCCACGCCAAGACTTGATTGCGGCCTTTTGCCTGGAGTATTGCGTGCCGAGCTTCTGGACGAAGGCCGCGCCATGGAAGCGATCTACACCTTCGACGATCTGAAGTCCGCGAAGGCGATCTTCGTCGGCAATTCGCTGCGCGGGCTTATCCCGGCGCAATTGGGCTGACACGAGAGCCGCCGGGCATTTTCTGTTTGATGAGAGCATGACCATTCGCCAGCCGACCCACACGCCTTATGACGGATCCTCGAAGCTCTTCACCATTGGTCTGAAGCCGCTCGAGCTCGACCGCTG
Organism: Mesorhizobium sp. LEGMi-168a; assembly: GCF_058312955.1. Taxonomy (NCBI): domain Bacteria; kingdom Pseudomonadati; phylum Pseudomonadota; class Alphaproteobacteria; order Hyphomicrobiales; family Phyllobacteriaceae; genus Mesorhizobium; species Mesorhizobium sp. LEGMi-168a. The sequence continues at coordinate 112,891 of NZ_JBZEGV010000006.1, read as the reverse complement.
GATCGAGGTCGACGAATTCCTCCTGCCGCATCTCGCCGAGAAGCAGCGGCTTTACGCGGAGATCCCGCAAAAGGTCTTTGTCGAGGAAGACGATACGCGCGACGCGCAGCGCGAAGTGCTCGACCTCCTCGCCGCCTATCTCCCGGCAAGACATCCTGAGAGCCATCGCGGCGCCGGCTCGGCTGTCGAGGTGGTCGGCCTCAAGGGAGCGGCCGGCGAACTCTCTCCCGAATTGCGCGAAGCACCGCTTGTCCGGGCATCGCTGCTGGTTCAGGAGGATTTGATCCTGATGCGCTGGGACGACAGCGGCTGGCGGCTCGCCGCCGGATCGCTCTGCTTTCCGTCATCCTGGTCGCTTCAGGAAAAATTCGGCAAGCCGCTGCAGCAAATCCATGCGCCGGTACCCGGCTTTGGCCCTGGCACGCGGCCGGCCGAGGTCATAAACCGCATGTTCGACGGCCTGCAGGGCCAGGCGGTCGAACGCTTCAACTGGTCGATCCAGGCGGGCGACGCGCTCTATCACCCGCTTTCCAACATCCAGCGCATCGACCGCGCCACCAACCGCCCGACGCGCTTTCCGGACGGCGACATCAACGCGCACGCTTTCATCCGCGTCGAGCGCCAGACGCTGCGCAAGCTGCCGGTCTCGCGCGACATCCTGTTCACCATCCGCATCCATCTCGACCCGCTGGCCGTGCTCGCGCGTCACCCCGACAAGGCGGCGCTCGCGACTTCTTTCGCCGAGCAGCTCAACGCCCTCGACCAGGCGCAGCTCGACTACAAGGGCCTCACCGCCGACCGCGACCGGCTGGTTGCCTTCCTTAACGGCATGGCCAGGGCGGCTTAACCACGTGGCCATCCCGGCTTAGCCGGCGGTTGGCGCTTTTCGCTGGTTTATGACAATGATCTGTGGTGTAGCGCTTGGCTGCCCGGCGGAAACGCCGGGCTTTCCCTGTGTTTTTAGGAGTGTCCGAAAAAATGGCGAATGAAAACTGGCCCGTTTACGGTGAAATCACCGGTCCTGTCGTGATGATCGGCTTTGGCTCGATCGGACGGGGAACGCTGCCGCTGATCGAACGCCATTTCAAGTTCGACAAGTCGCGCATGACGGTCATCGACCCGCGCGACACCGATCGCAAGCTGCTCGACGAGCGCGGCATCACCTTCATGCAGGACGCGGTGACCAAGAAGAACTACAAGAAACTTCTGACCCCGCTGCTGACCAATGGCGCCGGCCAGGCCGTTTGCGTCAACCTGTCGGTCGACACCTCCTCGCTCGAATTGATGAAGCTCTGCCGCAAGCTCGGCGTGCTTTATATCGACACCGTCGTCGAGCCGTGGCTCGGCTTCTATTTCGACGAAAAGGCCGACAATGCCTCGCGCACCAACTATGCTCTGCGCGAGAGCGTGCGCCAGGAGAAGGAGAAGAACCCGGGCGGCCCCACCGCGATCTCCTGCTGCGGCGCCAATCCCGGCATGGTCTCCTGGTTCGTCAAGCAGGCGCTGGTCAACCTCGCCACCGACCTCGGGCTCGAGTTTGCCGTGCCGGCGGAGCACGACCGCGAGGGTTGGGCGAAGCTGATGAAGAAGGCTGGCGTCAAGGGCATCCACATCGCCGAGCGCGATACCCAGCGCACCAAGAAGCCGAAGCCGATGGACGTGTTCTGGAACACCTGGTCGGTCGAGGGTTTCATCTCGGAGGGCCTGCAGCCGGCCGAGCTCGGCTGGGGCACGCATGAGACCTGGATGCCGAAGAACGGCAAGACGCACAAGAACGGCTCGCAGGCGGCGATCTATCTGGAGCAGCCCGGCGCCAACACGCGCGTGCGCAGCTGGTGCCCGACGCCCGGCGAGCAATACGGCTTCCTGGTGACGCATAACGAGGCGATCTCGATCGCCGATTTCTTTACCGTGCGCGGCAAGAAGGGCAAGGTGCAGTATCGCCCGACATGCCACTATGCCTACCATCCCTGCAACGACGCGGTGCTGTCGCTGCACGAGATGTTCGGCGCCGCCGGCAAGGCGCAGCCCGTCCATCATGTGCTCGACGAGAACGAGCTGGTCGACGGCGTCGACGAGCTCGGCGTGCTGCTCTACGGCCACGACAAGAACGCCTACTGGTACGGCTCGCAGCTGTCGCTGGCCGAGGCGCGCAAGCTGGCGCCCTACCAAAACGCCACCGGCCTGCAGGTCACTTCGGCGGTGCTCGCCGGCATGGTCTGGGCGCTGGAAAATCCGACCGCCGGCATCGTCGAATCCGACGAGATGGACTACAAGCGCTGCCTGGAAGTGCAATTGCCCTATCTCGGGCCGGTCAGGGGCCATTACACCGACTGGACGCCGCTCGATAACCGCCCCGGCCTTTTCCCCGAGGATATGGACAGGGACGACCCGTGGCAGTTCCGCAACATCCTGGTGCGATAGCAGCCGCGTCTACCGCCGTCTCCACCTTGCAATCGCCCGAAAATCGGGCGATTGAGAAGGTGCGGCCTAGAGCGACATGCGTCCGGTTGGACGCACAAACTACGCTCTAGCACTTTGAATGGACGCATCGTGCTTCCGAAAATCGGATCGATTTTCGGGCCGATGCGAGAGGAGAGGGTTTTCAAATGACCATTGCGCGCAAATTGCTTTCGGCAGGCGCCGCGGCAAGCCTTTTGGCTGCGGCCGCCTGCACCACCACCGGGCCTTCAGAACCGCCGATGTCGGCGCCCAAGGGCGTCGAGGGCAACTGGATCGACGCCAAGGGCACCGGCCTGTCGACCTTCGCCGCCGGCAGCTTCACGACCGTCGCGACCGACACCGGCCAGAAGCTGTCCGAGGGCAGCTATACCATGACCGGCGCGACCTCGGTCGAGATTCACGGCACCTCGCTGATCCGCCAGACGCCTGTCAGCTTCAACTGCCTGATGGTCTCGACCAGCCAGCTGAACTGCACCAGCGCCAGCGGCCAGAACTTCGTGCTGACGCGTCGGGCCTGAACCGAAAAACATCGACTTCGCGAAGGACGGCGGCGCGAGCCGCCGTCCTTTTTTGTGCCGGCAAACCTCTCCCCGATTTCCGCTTGCATCGGCCAAAACGCGATGTGAACATGACCCGAAGCTGACTGTTATTTTCCAGTCAAGCGAGGGCATTAAGCACATCAGGTCAGCTTATCCGGGAGACGAAGATGAAGAAATTTGCCGCCATTGCCGCCCTTTCAGCATCAGCACTTGGCCTGTCGGCCGGAAGCTCCTTTGCCGACTACACGCTGAACATCCTGCATTTCAACGATTGGCACAGTCGCATCGAAGGCAACAACAAATACGAATCGACCTGTTCCGCCGAGGAGGAGACCAAGGGCGAATGCATCGGCGGCGCGGGCCGGCTGATCACCGCGATCGCGCAGGAGCGCAAGAAGCTCGAAGGCCAGAGCGTGCTGCTGCTCAATGCCGGCGACAGTTTTCAGGGGTCGCTGTTCTACATCACCTACAAGGGTGCGGCGGAAGAGGAATTCCTCAATCAGATGAAGCCCGACGCGGTGACGCTCGGCAATCACGAATTCGACGACGGCGAGAGCGCGCTGGTGCCTTACCTCGACAAGGCGCAATTCCCGGTCGTCAGCGCCAATGTCGTGCCCAACGACAAGTCCGGCGCCAAGGGCAAGATCAAGCCATCGCTCGTGGTCGAGGTCGGCGGGCAGAAGATCGGCATCGTCGGCGCCGTCACCAACGACACGCCCGAGCTCGCCTCGCCTGGTCCGAACATCGCCATTGAGGACGACGTCAAGTCGATCACCGCTGAGGTCGAGAAACTGAAGGCGCAGGGCATCAACAAGATCATCGCCGTCACCCATATCGGCTACAACCGCGAGCGCGATGTCATCGCGAAAATCCCTGGGGTCGACGTGGTGGTCGGTGGCCACAGCCACACGCTCCTGTCGAACACCGACCCGAAGGCGGCGGGGCCCTATCCGACGATGGTCGACAACCCCGACGGCTACAAGGTGCCGGTCGTGCAGGCGGCGTACTATTCGAAATATCTCGGCGAGTTCAAGGTCGTGTTCGACGACAACGGCGTGGTCAAGGAAGCGAGCGGCGACCCGATCTATCTCGACAAGTCGATCACGCCCGATCCTGCCGTGCTCGCTCGTATCAAGGAGCTTGGCGCGCCGATCGAGGCGCTGAAGAACAAGGAGGTCGCCGAGACCACCAAGGCCATCGACGGCAGCCGCGAGAATTGCCGGGCGCGGGAATGCGAGATGGGCAATCTCGTCTCCGACGCCATCCTCGACCGCGTCAAGGGCCAAGGCGTCGAGATCGTCATTTCGAACGGCGGCGGCCTGCGCGCCTCGATCGACCAGGGCACCGTGACCATGGGCGAGGTGCTGACCGTCCTGCCGTTCCAGAACACGCTGGCGACGTTCAAGATCTCCGGCAAGGATCTGGTCGCCGGTCTCGAAAACGGCCTCAGCCAGATCGAGGACGGCGCCGGCCGTTTTCCGCAGGTGGCCGGCCTGAAATACTCTTTCGACAAGTCGGTGGCGCCCAATGCCGGCCGCGTCAAATCGGTCGAGGTGATGGAGAACGGCGCCTGGGCGCCGATCAATCCGGACAAGCAATACCTCGTCGCCACCAACAACTATGTCCGCCAGGGCGGCGACGGCTACAAGGTCTTCGCCGAGAAGGCGACGGACGCCTATGACTATGGTCCTGGTTTGGAGCAGGTGGTGGCCGACTATCTCGGCGCGCACCGACCCTACACGCCGAAGCTCGACGGCCGCATCACCGAGATCGGCGCGGCGGTGGCGGCAGCGGAACCGGCAAAGCCTGCCGAGACCGCGCCTGCAGCAACCGCGCCGGCGGCCGAACCTGCCAAACCGGCCGAGACTGCGCCCGCCAACGGCGAGACCGCAATGCCGGCTTTGCCGTCCAATTCCGGCGACATCGCCGGCACGCCGCCGACCGTTCCGGCCGAGACGGCACCGGCAGCCTCGGAAGCGGCAAAACCTGCCGAGACTGCTCCGGCGACCCCTGCCCCCGCCGCCGAACCGGCCAAGCCGGCCGGGACCGGCCCAGAAACCAGCCCAGAAACCAGCCATGTGATCGCCGCCGGCGACACCTACTGGGACCTGGCCAAGAAAAACTATGGCGACGGCGCCAAATGGAAGCTGATCTCCGAGGCCAACAAAGACTACAGGCCGCGCCGCCTGCCGCTCGGCGCAACGCTGACCATTCCACCGGTTGCGAAGTAACTGGTGGCAACCAACGGGCTCGCCCGGGCAACCGGGCGAGCCCCGCATTCCAGCTCGACGATCGAGGTGCGGCCAGACGCAGCATTGAAAACCGGCACGGCATCGCTAGTTTCGCGGCCCGGAGCAATTCCAGGAAAAATACCCAGCGGTTTTCCGTCTGGAATTGCGCAAAAAGAGCACCACTGGAGCGGTCAGCGGCCGAGGAAGCCGACCCGCTCCAGTGGTGCCCGGAGACAGTCGATGACGCTTGCCAATCCCGCCGTTGCGAAAGCCGCCGAGACCGCAGGTCCGGCGCCGGCGGGCGGCGCGCCGGTAAAGGCAGGCCAGATCGGCGTCATGCTGATCAATCTCGGCACGCCTGACGGCACTGATTTCAAGCCGATGTGGCGCTATCTGAGGGAATTTCTCTCCGATCCGCGCGTCATCGAGCTCAACAAGGCGATCTGGTATCCGATCCTCTACGGGCTGGTTCTCACCACGCGGCCGAAAAAGTCCGGCGCCAACTACGCCAGAATCTGGAACCGGGAAAGGAACGAGTCGCCGCTGCGCACCTTCACCCGCGCGCAGGCCGATAAGCTGGCCGGTGCGCTCGCTGACCTGCCGAACGTCGTGGTCGACTGGGCGATGCGCTATGGCAATCCCTCGACGGCAAGCGTCACACAACGGCTGGTCGAGCAGGGTTGCGAGCGCATCCTCAGCTTTCCGCTCTATCCGCAATATTCGGCGACGACGACGGCGACCGCCAACGACCAGCTGTTCCGCGCGCTGATGAAGATCAGGCATGCGCCGGCGATCCGCAGCGTGCCGCCCTATTACGACGAGCCGGTCTATATCGAGGCGCTTGCGCGTTCGATCGAGAAGCACTTGGCGACGCTCGACTTCGAACCGGAGGTGGTGATCACGTCCTACCACGGCATCCCGAAACCCTATTCCGACAAGGGTGACCCCTATCGGGCGCATTGCCTGGAAACGACACGGCTGCTGCGGGCAAGGCTCGGCTGGGACGAGAAGAAGCTGATTACCACTTTCCAGTCGCGCTTCGGCGCGCAGGAATGGCTGCAGCCCTACACCGACGTCACCGTCGAGAAGCTGGCGAAGGACGGCGTCAAGTCGATCGCCATCGTCAATCCGGGTTTTTCGGTCGACTGCATCGAGACGCTGGACGAGATCGGCCGCGAAGCGGCCGAGACCTTCCACCATGCCGGCGGCAGGAACTTCGCCCATATTCCCTGCCTCAACGACAGTGCCGAGGGCATGGCGGTGATCGAGGCGCTGGTCCGGCGCGAGCTGGCCGGCTGGGTGTGACAAACTTCACCGACAGTCTTGATACCGGTGCGCAAAAGCCTCCGCTAACCAATATTCGTGATCACCTGATTGTAACGTTGCGGAAACACACTTAAGTGATTTCGTGAGGTCGCCGCCTTTTGAGGGAGAAACGAAATGGGCTTCAGCGGTTTCGATATTGCCATCATTGTTCTTGTCTTCCTGGTCATCATCCTTCTTTTCAAAGGCATCAAGACGGTGCCGCAAGGCTACAATTACACGGTGGAACGTTTCGGACGCTACACCAAGACGCTGACCCCTGGCCTCAACATCATCAACCCGATCTTTGAGCGTATCGGCGCCAAGATGAACATGATGGAGCAGGTGCTGGATGTTCCGAGCCAGGAAATCATCACCCGCGACAACGCCATAGTCGGCGTCGACGGGATCGCCTTCTTCCAGATTCTCAATGCGGCGCAGGCCGCTTACCAGGTCTCCGGTCTGCAGAACGCCATCCTCAACCTCACCATGACCAACATCCGCACCGTCATGGGTTCGATGGACCTCGACGAACTGCTGTCGAACCGCGACGCGATCAACGAGCGCCTGCTGCGCGTCGTCGACGAGGCCGCGCATCCGTGGGGCATCAAGATCACCCGCGTCGAGATCAAGGACATCAACCCGCCGGCCAATCTGGTGGAATCGATGGGCCGCCAGATGATGGCCGAGCGCGACAAGCGCGCCCAGATCCTCGCCGCCGAGGGCCTGAAGCAGTCGCAGATCCTCGAGGCCGAGGGCCGCAGGGAAGCTGCCTTCCGCGACGCCGAGGCGCGCGAGCGCTCGGCGGAAGCCGAGGCCAAGGCGACGCAGGTGGTGTCGGAAGCCATTGCCAAGGGCGACGTGCAGGCGATCAACTATTTCGTCGCGCAAAAATACACCGAGGCGTTGGCCAAGATCGGCTCGTCCAGCAACAACAAGATCGTGCTGATGCCGTTCGAAGCCTCTTCGCTGATCGGTTCGCTGGGCGGCATCGGCGAGATCGCCCGCGAAGTCTTCAAGGGCGACGGCCCCGCGGGCGGGCAACGGCAGAGCACCCGTCCGCCGCTCGTGCGGCCGACGGACAACTGATCCAAGCTCGTCTGGGTGGGGAGAACGTCAATGATCGACCGCATCGTTTCGGAACTCGGTCCATGGAACTGGATGGTTCTCGGCTTCGTGCTCCTGGTGATGGAAATCGTGGCGCCAGGCGTGTTCATGCTGTGGATTGGCATCGCGGCGCTGATCATCGGCGCTATCTCGCTGTTCATCAGCTATGCTGCCATCTTGCCCTGGCAGGCCCAGCTGGATGCCGCCATTTGGACGTGGCAGGTTCAGGTTCTGGCCTTTCTCGTCCTCTCCGTGATCTCGGCCTTCGTCGGCAAGAGGCTAACGGCAGCGCGCGCCGGAGAGGTCGATCAGCCGCTGCTCAACCGCCGCGGCGCGCAGATGGTCGGCCGCACGGCAACGCTGGCTGAGCCGATCAAGAACGGCCGCGGCCGTATCCGGCTGGGCGACACGCTGTGGCGTGTCTCCGGCCCGGACCTGCCCGCGGGCACGCAGGTGCGTGTTACGGGGGCTGCTGATACTGACCTTGAGCTGACGGTCGAAGCGATCTGAACCGAGAGAGAACCCAGGGATGCGTCGAGTATCGATGCGTCCTAGAGCAATTCCAGGAAAAGTGTGAAACGGTTGGGCTCGGCGCCGTCGCCGTAGCCTTCCGTTCGGAATTGCGTCAAAACAAAGAGATAGAGCGGTTCGGCGTTTCCGTGAAACGATGAACCGCCCTAGGCGGCGCCGATACGCAGCAGATCGTGCAGGTGCACCAATCCAACGGGCCGACCGCCCTCGACCACCATCAGACTGGTGATGGCGGACGTGTTGATCGTCTGCAACGCCGTCGCCACAAGCGTGTCTGGAGCGGCCGTCTTCGGCTTCTTCGTCATCACCTGATCGACGTTCATCGACAGAAGATCGCTGCCGATATGGCGGCGGATGTCGCCGTCGGTGATGATGCCGATCAGCGCGCCGGCGGCGCCGGTGATCGCCACGCAGCCGAAGCCCTTGCGCGACAGTTCGTCGATCGCTTCACGCATCCCGGTGCCCGACGGCACCAGCGGCAGCCGCTCGCCGACATGCATGATCTCGCGCAGCTGCGTCAGGTTGGCGCCGAGCTGGCCGCCAGGATGGAAGGTGCGGAAATGGTCCGGCGTGAAGCCGCGCGCCTCGAGCAGCGCGATCGCCAGCGCATCGCCCATGACCAGTTGCAGCAGCGCCGATGTCGTCGGCGCCAGCCCGTGCGGACAGGCCTCCGGCGCCGGCGGCAGGAGCAGCACCACGTCGGCGGCGCGCGCCAGCGCAGAGCTCTCGCCGGAAGTGATGGCGATCAACGGGATCGAGAAGCGCCTGGAATAGGCGACGATGCCCATCAGTTCCTTGCTCTCGCCCGACCACGACATGGCGATGATGGCGTCGTCCCTGGCGATCATGCCGAGATCGCCATGATTGGCCTCGGCAGGATGGACGAAGAAGGCAGGCGTGCCGGTCGAGGCGAGCGTGGCCGCGATCTTGGAGCCGATATGGCCGCTCTTGCCGACGCCGGTGACGATGACACGGCCCTCGATCCGCGAGATGAGATCGATGGCGGCCGCGAACGGCTCGGCCAGACCGTTGTCTAGCGCTGCGGCAAGCGCAGCGATACCGGCCTGCTCCGTCGCCACCGTTCTCAGCGCCGATTCGATCGCGGCCTGCCTGTCCGGCGGCTTTCTTCCTGGGGACCCCGCATGCATGGCAGATGCCATTAGCGCCATGTCGCCCGCCTGTCCAACGGAATTCCCGTTTCGCGTGCGTCGGGGGCTGCGGAATCGGCCCGCCTCAACCCTCCGTTAACCATCCGCCTTTACGGTTCGGTAAGTATGGCGCAACCGCGCCGCGCAAGCAGTGGTGACGATGTCCGGGGCCCAGCCTGAAACGAAAAGAGGGAGAAAGGGCATAGCCGTCAGCACGCTGCTGGTGGCTGCGAGCGTTCTTGCCTTGCTGCGCCCGGCGCCGGCCTTCGCGCAGGAAACCGAGCTGCGCGGCGAGGTCTCCGAATCGGCGATTCTGGCCGACCAGCAGCGCAAGGCGAGGCAATTGCGCGCGCAGGGATCGCTGGATCAGGCGGCTCCGGCGGCCCAGGCGGCCGAGGACCAGACACTGGCCAACCCCTATGAGCCGGCGAGCCCGGGCGCGGTGCCCGACGACGACCAGGCAGCAGGCGCGGCTGGGAGCATCTTCGACCAGCCGCAAGCGACCGACGACCCGTTCGCCGACGATCAGACCGCGGCCCAGCCCCGCCGGCCTTCGACGGCCAGGCAACGCACAACCGATGCCAATACGAAAAGCGATGCCAAAGCGGCCGGCAAGAAAAAGGCCAAGAACAAGAAGAAGCCCGGCCAGGCGACCGACAGCACGGCCAGCACCGCCTCTATAACCAGCGACAAGGCCGATCCCGCGGCCACCGATGAGGACGGTCCCAACCCCCGCGCCCTTACCATCGACAGCGTCGACAGGCAGAAGCTCGATCCCGGTGCAGAGCGTACCGACTCGATCGAAGGCCAGAAAGTCAAAGCCGAGGACGATCCCTTCGCCGCCACCGGCATCAAGGTCGGCACCTTCGTCTTCCGGCCGACACTGGAGCAGGGCTTCACCGCAACGTCCAATGCCGATGCCAGCAGCGGCGGCTCGTCGGCGGTGTTGTCCGAGACGGCGCTGCGTTTTTCCGCCACCTCTGACTGGCGTGAGAATTCGGCGCTGATCAACGGCTACGGGATATTCCGCAACACACTTTCGGGCCAGAAGATCAACGATGCGCAGGGCCGTATCGAGGGTCAGTTGAATGTCGACCTCGACCATGAGCTGCGCGCCATCGCCAAGCTCGGCTACGAAGCGGTGCCGGAATCGGCGTCCTCGCCCGATGCGATTGCCGGCGTCACCTCGCAGCCGCTGCGCCAGACCGTGGACGGCAGTCTCGGCATCGAGAAGGATGTCGGCAAGATGCGCTACACGCTGACCGGCGCGGTGACGCACGACTTTTTCGGCGATGCCAAGCTCTCGGATGGCACCGTCTTGTCGCAGAAGGCACGCGATTCCACGCTCTACTCGGCCACCTTGCGCACCGGCTACCAGGTGTCACCGGCCATCACCCCCTTCGCCGAGGTGGAAGCCGGCCGGCGGGTTTACGATCTGCGCCTCGACAGCAACGGTTTCGAGCGCTCCTCGACGCGGCTCGGCGCGCGAGCCGGCCTCGAGCTCGACATGGACGACAAACTCTCCGGCGAGTTCTCCGTCGGCTGGCTGCGCGAAGCCATCGACGACGACCGCCTGCCGGCCAATGCTGGCCCATACGTCAACGCCGATCTCAAATGGTCGCCCGAGCGCGGCACCATCATCGGTCTCACCGGAAGGACCATGATCGAGAGCACGACCGCGGCCAACGAGAGCGGCGACGTCCTCTACTCGGGCCGGCTCACCGGAGAGCGGCAGGTCCGCGCCAATCTGACGGCGAATTCGTCGCTTGGCCTCGATTGGCGCGACTATACCGGCTCCGACGGCCACGATCTGATCTTGAGCGCCGAGGCCGGGCTGACCTGGTGGCTGAACCGCTATGCCGGCCTCACCACGCGGGTGAGGACGGAGAAGCTCACCAGCAACCTGCCCGGCCGCAACTATGTCGCCAACAGCGTCTATCTCGGCCTGAAGGTACAGCGGTGACAGCACAACGGACCGAGGGTGGCCGGGTCAGGCGAACCTCACCTGAATAGCTGGGAATATCCTATAAGGCGGCTTCGCGCCGCTCCGCCGGCCGCACTTCATCCAGCAGCGTGCGGATGACCCCCGCCATGCTCGCATTCATGTCGTTGCGCCAGAGCGCGAAGGCGACATTGGCCTCGACGAAGCCTTCCGGCGAGCCGCAGTCGAAGGTGCGTCCCTTGTAATGATAGCCGTAGAAGGACTGCTGCTTCTCGAGCTTCAGCATCGCATCCGTCAGCTGGATCTCGTTGCCTGCGCCGCGCTCCTGGCTTTCGAGGATGCCGAAAATCTCCGGCTGCAGGATGTAGCGCCCGTTGATGAAGAGATTGGAGGGCGCCGTGCCCGGCTTCGGCTTCTCCACCATTTCGGTGATGCGGAAGCCGTGATGGGTATCCTCGCCGCGGCCGACGATGCCGTATTTGTGCGCTTCGGCCGGATCGCATTCCTGCACGGCGATGATGTTGTTGCCGGTCTCGGCATAGAGCTCGACCATGTCCTTCATGCAGCTTTTCTCCGACTGCATGATCATGTCTGGCAACAGCAGCGCGAACGGTTCGTCGCCGACAAGCTCGCGCGCGCACCAGACGGCATGGCCAAGCCCCATCGGCACCTGCTGGCGCGTGAAGCTGGTCTGCCCCGGCGCCGGCTGCAGCCGCTGCAGGCGGGCGAGTTGGTCGTCCTTGCCGCGCTGGGCCAGCGTGTCGTAGAGCTCGAACTGGACGTCGAAGTGATCCTCTATGACCGCCTTGTTGCGTCCGGTCACGAAGATGAAATGCTCGATGCCGGCGTCGCGCGCCTCATCGACAACATATTGGATGACCGGCCGGTCGACGACGGTCAGCATCTCCTTCGGAATGGCCTTGGTGGCTGGAAGAAACCGTGTGCCGAGGCCGGCGACCGGGAAAACTGCCTTGCGAACTCGCTTCATGCTCCACCCCATCCGTTTTGAGCCCATTATCCGCTCGGCGACGTGCTCCGCAATCCCCCTCGACATTTTCACGCCGGAATCATTTTCACGCCGGAAAGTTGGACTACCGAACGGCTGACTTAAAAATCCAAAGTTAAAAGCATCGGACCTTCTTTTCGTTCCAGGCGGTACCTATGGTAAACTAAATACTAACCCGGTTCGGCGTTGAATGATCCTTCCCAATTTGACGAAGGAGGAAAAGATGTCCGTTCGCAACACCGCAAGGCGCCTGACGGCACTGGCGACGGCCGCCGGCCTGACGCTTGCCTTGCTGATGCCCGCCGGACCTGCTTTCGCCGATGCCGGGTTCCGCCAGTGGGTCGCAGGCTTCCGCGCCACCGCGGTTGCGGGCGGCGTTTCCGGCGCTGTCTATGACCAGGCCATGAGAGGCATCGAGCCCGACCCGGTCGTGCTGGAAAAGGCCCAGACCCAGCCGGAATTCACCGCCCCGGCCTGGGATTATTTCGACAACCGCGTGCATGACCAGTCGGTGGCCAACGGACAGGCGATGGCGCGCAAATGGAAGCCGTGGCTGGACCGGATCGAGGCGCGGTTCGGTGTCGACCGCAACATCCTTCTCGCCATCTGGTCGATGGAATCGAACTATGGCGAGACCCTCAAGCGCGACGACATCATGCGCAACGTCATCCGTTCGTTGGCAACCCTTGCCTATGGCGATCCGAAGCGCTCGAAATATGCCCGCACCCAGCTGGTCGCCGCGCTCAAGATCCTGCAGACCGGCGACATCGACGAAAGCCACCTCATGGGCTCCTGGGCCGGCGCGATGGGCCAGACGCAATTCATCCCGACCAGCTACCAGCGCTATGCGGTCGACATGGACGGCAACGGCCGGCGCGACATCTGGAATTCGATCCCCGATGCGCTGGCGACCTCCGCCAACCTTTTGAAGAAGAACGGCTGGCAGGCCGGCAAGACCTGGGGCTACGAAGTGACACTGCCGGCCGGCAAGCTGCCCGGCGGATCGAAGACGCTGGCGCAATGGCGGGCGCTCGGCGTCGCCAGGGCCAACGGCAAGCCATTCAGGAACCTGACCGACAAGGCAACGCTGAAGGTGCCGGACGGCAGAGGCGGACCGGCATTCCTGATGATCCGGAACTTCTCGGTCATCAAGGCCTACAACAACGCCGACAAATACGCTTTAGCCGTCGGCTTGCTTGCCGATGAGATCGCCGGCGGCACCGGCCTTGTGCAGGACTGGCAGCGACCCTTCACCAAGCTCAGCTTCGAGGAACGCCAGGAATTGCAGAAGCGGCTTTCCGAGCACGGCTATTATGACGGCAAGTTCGACGGCAAGATCGGCGAAGGATCGAAGGCCGCCATCATGGCCTACCAGGCAAAGGCCGGCTTGACCCAGGATGGCTATCCGAGCCTGGAAGTGCTGAAATGGCTCCGCAAGCAATAGAGCCGTCCTTGGCGCGAAGTATCCTTTCAAAGCCGGAAAGGATGCTGTAGCGCTTCGGCTTGCGCATGACTTTCCGCGCTTTTGCATGGTCGTGCGCCAAGGGATGGAGAGGTGATTGGTTACGGTTGCGCGTATCTGGCTGATCGTTCGCCGCCTGCCGATCCTCGTTCTGGCCGTCGCCGTGCTCGCCGTCGCCGGCTCCAGCGCCTTTCATTCACCGGCTTTCGCGCAGGAAGAGGAAAGCCGCGGCTGGTCGCTGCGCGACCTCCTGTTCCCGCGCCGCAGCGAGCGCATCGAGCCGCCGGTCGAAATCCAGAAGGCCAGGCCGAAACCAAAGAAGAAACCCAAGCCGCGCCCGCCGGCCGAACCGGAAACGCCGATCGTCGAGAAGGCGCCGGACGCCCGTGTCGTGCTGGTGGTCGGCGATTTCCTGGCGGGCGGGCTGGCCGAGGGTCTCGACGACGCCTTTGCCGACAATCCGGTCGTCAGGATCGTTGTGCGCAGCAACGGCTCGTCCGGCTTCGTGCGCGACGATTTCTACAACTGGCCGGTCGAGATCAAGTCGCTGATCGAGACGGAGAAACCGTCCGTGGTGGTGGTCATGCTCGGCTCCAACGACCGCCAGCAGATGCGCGTCGGCGACGTGCGCGAGCAGCCGCGCTCCGAGACCTGGACCAAGGAATATGAGCGCCGCGCCGACGCGCTGGGCAAGGCCATTCAAGACACCAAGGTGCCGTTCCTGTGGGTCGGCATGCCGGCGTTCCGGGTGGCGAAGATGACCTCGGACATGCTGGCCTTCAACGACATCTATCATTCGGCCGCCCAGGCGCATGGCGGCGAGTTCGTCGATGTCTGGGACGGTTTCGTCGACGAGAACGGCGCCTTCGTCACCTCCGGTCCCGACATCAACGGCCAGCCGGTACGCCTGCGCTCGGACGACGGCATCAACGTCACCAAGGCCGGCAAGCGCAAGCTGGCCTTCTATACCGAAAAGCCGCTGGCGAAGATCCTGGGACTGGCGGCGCCGGGAAGCGTCACCACGGTTTCCGCGCCGGCCGGCGCCCCGGTCGAGGCGTCGAAGCCTGCCGCGGCCCCTGTCATCGTCGACCGCACACCGCCGATGCTGCTCAGCGACCCCGCGCTCGACGGCGGCACGGAACTGCTGGGCGCCGCCCCGCCCGCCAAGGCCGATCCGAACCTGCCCGGCGAAAAGCTGACCGTCGAAGGCAAGGCGCCGGCGGCCGCGCCTGGTCGCGCCGACGATTTTTCCTGGCCGCCGAAACCGGCAGCCGCGGCCGCCGCGGATACGACAACCGCGATCAATCGGTAGTTCTGCGGATCGGCACAGCCGGCCCGCAGCGCAGGATCTCAAACGGTCTCAGCGCGGCAGGACCGTTGACCCCATCAGCGCCTCGTCGATCGAGCGCGCCGCCTGGCGACCCTCGCGGATCGCCCAGACGACCAGCGACTGGCCGCGACGCACGTCGCCGGCCGCGTAGAGCTTGTCGATGCTGGTCCTGTAGTCGCGGTCGTTGGCCTCGACGTTTCGCGAGCGGCGGCTGTCGGTGACCACCTTTATCTCGCCGTCGAGCTCCTTCATCACGCTGTCGCTCGCCGGGCCGGCAAAGCCGATGGCGATGAAGGCGAGATCGGCGCGGATGACGAATTCGGTGCCGGCGATCGGCTTGCGCTTCTCGTCGACCTCGCAGCAGCGGACGCCGGTCAACTGGCCGTCCTCGCCGATGAATTCGAGCGTCGCCACCTGGAATTCGCGCTCGGCGCCTTCGGCCTGCGAGGAAGACGTGCGCATCTTGGTCGCCCAGTACGGCCAGACCGCGAGCTTGTCTTCCTTCTCCGGCGGCTGCGGGCGGATGTCGAGCTGCGTCACGCGCACCGCGCCCTGCCGGAAGGCGGTGCCGATGCAGTCGGACGCGGTGTCGCCGCCGCCGACCACGACGACATGCTGGCCGCTGGCGATGATCGGGTGCGAGGGCCAGGCCACCGACTGGATCGGCTCGCCGCCGACGCGGCGGTTCTGCTGCACCAGATAGGGCATGGCGTCATAGACGCCGCCGAGATCGTCGCCCGGAATGTTGGCCGGCCGCGGCGTTTCCGAACCACCGCAATAAAGCACCGCGTCATGGTCGGCGAGGAGCTCCGCGACCGGCTTGTCGACGCCGACATTGACGCCGCAATGGAAGCTCACGCCCTCACCCTGCATCTGCTCGATGCGCCGATCGATGTAATGCTTCTCGATCTTGAAGTCGGGAATGCCGTAGCGCATCAGTCCGCCCGGCCGGCTCTCGCGCTCATAGACATGCACGTCATGGCCGGCGCGGCCGAGTTGTTGCGCCGCCGACATGCCGGCCGGCCCGGAGCCGATGATGGCGACACGCTTGCCGGTCTTCTTCTCCGGCGGATAGGGCCGGATGTGACCGGTCTCGTAGGCCTTGTCGGCGATCGCCTGCTCGACTGTCTTGATGGCGACCGGAATGTCCTCGAGGTTCAGCGTGCAGGCTTCCTCGCAAGGCGCCGGGCAGATGCGGCCGGTGAACTCAGGGAAATTGTTGGTCGAGTGCAGGTTGCGGATCGCGTTGTCCCAGTCGCCGTTGTAGACGAGGTCGTTCCAGTCCGGGATCTGGTTGTGGATCGGGCAGCCGGTCGGCCCATGGCAGAACGGAATGCCGCAATCCATGCAGCGCGCGGCCTGTTTCTCGACCTCCTTGTCCGACATCGGCAGCGTGAATTCGCGGAAATGCCGGATGCGATCCGAGGCAGGCTGGTACTTGTGCACCTGCCGGTCGATTTCGAGAAAGCCTGTTACCTTGCCCATAGTCCAGTCCCTGCTGTCCGAAGGCACGCTCGAAAGCCTAGCTTGTCGGCGCACCCGTTAACCTCATAAGGCCGCCATGGCAACCTTGGTTCCGAGGTCAGGATTGTTGGTGAGGAGGCCGGCCGGGGCATTGTCTCCCCGGCCATGCCCGAAGCCTATTCCGCCGCCACGCTCATGCGCATGCGTTCCATCTCGATCAGCGCGCGGCGATACTCGACCGGCATGATTTTCCGGAATTTCGGCCGGAAGCTCTGCCAGTTGTCGAGGATCTCGCGGCCGCGCAGCGAGCCGGTGTAATGGACGTGGTTCGAGATCAGCTGATAGAGCCGCTCCTCATCGTGGCTGGTCATGTCGCCGGAGACGTCGACGCGTCCCTTGTGGTCGAGGTCGCCGCCATGATGGAGCAGCTTCTCCATCAGGTCGTCCTCTTCCGGAACCGGCTCCAGCTCGACCATCGCCATGTTGCAGCGCTCGGCGAAATCGCCTTTTTCGTCGAGCACATAGGCGACGCCGCCCGACATGCCGGCGGCGAAGTTGCGCCCCGTCTTGCCGATGACGACGACGATGCCGCCGGTCATGTATTCGCAGCCATGGTCGCCGACGCCTTCGACGACGGTGACGACGCCGGAGTTGCGCACGGCAAAACGCTCGCCGGCGACGCCGGCGAAATAGGCCTCGCCTTCGGTGGCGCCATAGAGCACCGTGTTGCCGACGATGATCGAGTCAGCAGCTACGATCTTGGCCTCTTCCGGCGGGCGGATGACGATGCGGCCGCCCGACAGGCCCTTGCCGACATAGTCGTTGCCGGCGCCGACCAGATCGAAGGAAACGCCGCGCGCGAGAAACGCGCCGAACGACTGCCCGGCCGTGCCGGTGAGCTTGACGGTGATCGTGTCCTCGCGCAGGCCCTTGTGCTTGAAGCGCTTGGCCACTTCGCCCGACAGCATCGCTCCGGCGGAGCGGTCGACATTGCGGATCGGCAGCTCGATGGTGACCGCCTGCTTGGCTTCGAGCGCCGGCTTCGCCAGCTCGATCAGCTTGCGGTCGAGCACGTCGTCGATCGGATGCTTCTGCCGCTCGGTCCAGTGCAGCGCCTCGTGCGGCGCGTCGGGCTTGAAGAACATCTTTGAGAAGTCGAGCCCACGCGCCTTCCAGTGCTGGATCACGTCGCGCTTCTCGAGCAGGTCGGTGTCGCCGATGATCTGGTCGAGATGGGTGAAGCCCATTTCGGCGAGCAGCGCGCGCACCTCTTCCGCCACGTAGAAGAAGAAGTTGATGACGTGCTCGGGCGTGCCCTTGAAGCGCTTGCGCAGCACCGGATCCTGCGTCGCCACGCCGACCGGGCAGGTGTTCAGGTGGCACTTGCGCATCATGATGCAGCCGGCCGCGATCAGCGGCGCGGTCGAGAAGCCGAACTCGTCGGCGCCGAGCAGCGCGCCGATGATGACGTCGCGTCCGGTGCGCAACCCGCCGTCGACCTGCAGCGCCACGCGTGAGCGCAGGCCGTTGAGCACCAGCGTCTGGTGCGTTTCGGCGAGACCCATTTCCCATGGGCTGCCGGCATGCTTGAGCGACGTCAGCGGCGAGGCGCCGGTGCCGCCGTCATAGCCGGAGATCGTGATGTGATCGGCGCGCGCCTTGGCGACGCCCGCCGCAACCGTGCCGACGCCGACCTCCGACACCAGCTTGACCGAGACATCGGCCGCCGGGTTGACGTTCTTCAAATCGTAGATCAGCTGCGCCAGATCCTCGATCGAATAGATGTCGTGATGCGGCGGCGGCGAGATCAGGCCGACGCCAGGCGTCGAATGCCTGACCTTGGCGATGGTCGCGTCGACCTTGTGTCCAGGCAGCTGACCGCCCTCGCCGGGCTTGGCGCCTTGCGCCACCTTAATCTGCATGACATCGGAATTGACGAGATATTCCGCCGTGACGCCGAAACGGCCCGACGCGACCTGCTTGATCGCCGAGCGTTCCGGATTCTTGCCGCCGCCAGGCAGCGGCAGATAGCGGTCGGCCTCTTCGCCACCCTCGCCGGTGTTCGACTTGCCGCCGATGGTGTTCATGGCGCGCGCCAGCGTGGTGTGCGCTTCCCTGGAGATCGAGCCGAACGACATCGCCCCGGTCGAGAAGCGCTTGACGATCTCGGCTGCCGGCATGACGTCGTCGATCGCGACCGTCTTGCGCCCGGTTTCCTCGGCGAGCTTGATCTTGAACAGGCCGCGGATGGTCTGCGCCCGCGCCGTCGCGCTGTCGATCTGCGCCGAATAGTCCTTAAAGGTGTCCCAGGAGCCCTGGCGCACGGCATGCTGCAAGGTGGCGACCGCGTCCGGCGACCACATATGCGCCTCGCCGCGCATGCGGAACATGTATTCGCCACCGACCTCGAGGCTGTTGCGCAGCACCGGGTCGTTGCCGAAGGCATCCGTATGGCGGGTGAGCGTCTCGGTCGCGATCTCGTCCAGCCCGACGCCTTCGATCAGCGTCGCGGTGCCGGTGAAATACTTCTCGACGAAGTCCGACTTGAGCCCGATGGCGTCGAAGATCTGCGCGCCGCAATAGGACTGATAGGTCGAGATGCCCATCTTGGACATCACCTTGAGGATACCCTTGCCGATCGACTTGATGTAGCGGGAGACGACTTCGTATTCGTCGACCTCCTCCGGCAGCTCGCCGCGCCTGTGCATGTCGAGCAGCGTGTCGAAGGCGAGATAGGGATTGATCGCCTCGGCGCCGTAGCCGGCCAGGCAGCAGAAATGATGCACCTCGCGCGGCTCGCCGGATTCCACGACCAGCCCGACCGCGGTGCGCAGGCCCTTGCGGATCAGGTGGTGATGCACCGCCGCGGTGGCGAGCAGCACGGGGATGGCGATCCGGTCCGGTCCGATCTGGCGATCTGACAGGATGATGATGTTGTAGCCGCCGGCGACCGCCGCCTCGGCCCGCTCGCAGAGCCGGTCGATGGCTCCCTGCAGGCCCGCAGCGCCTTCGTTCGAGGCATAGGTGATGTCGATCGTCTTGGTGTCGAAACGGTCCTCGGTATGGCCGATGGAGCGGATCTTCTCGAGATCGCCATTGGTCAGGATCGGCTGGCGCACTTCCAGCCGCTTGCGGCGCGACGTGCCGACAAGGTCGAAGATGTTCGGCCGCGGACCGATGAAGGACACTAGGCTCATCACCAGTTCCTCGCGGATCGGGTCGATCGGCGGGTTGGTGACCTGGGCGAAGTTCTGCTTGAAATAGGTGTAGAGCAGCTTCGACTTGTCCGACATCGCCGAGATCGGCGTGTCGGTGCCCATCGAGCCGACCGCTTCCTGGCCGGTGGTCGCCATCGGCGCCATCAGAAGCTTGGTGTCTTCCTGCGTGTAGCCGAAGGCCTGCTGTCGATCGAGCAGGCTGACATCCTTGCGCAACGCCCGCGGCTCGACCGGCTTCAGATCCTCAAGGATGAGCTGCGTGTTGGCGAGCCAGGTCTTGTACGGGTGCCTGGTCGCGATCTCCGACTTGATTTCCTCGTCGGAGATGATGCGGCCCTTGGCGAGGTCGATCAGAAGCATGCGGCCAGGCTGCAGCCGCCACTTCTGCACGATCTTTTCCTCCGGCACCGGCAGCACGCCGGCTTCCGAAGCCATGATGACGCGGTCGTCGTCGGTGACGATGTAGCGCGCCGGGCGCAGGCCGTTGCGATCGAGCGTCGCGCCGATCTGGCGTCCGTCGGTGAAGACGACCGCCGCCGGCCCGTCCCACGGCTCCATCAGCGCTGCATGGTACTCGTAGAAAGCCTTGCGGTCGGCGTCCATGAGCTTGTTGCCGGCCCAGGCTTCCGGGATCAGCATCATCATGGCATGGCTCAGGCTGTAGCCGCCCTGGAACAGGAACTCGAGCGCGTTGTCGAAGCACGCCGTGTCCGACTGGCCTTCGTAGGAGATCGGCCACAGCTTCGAGATGTTGTTGCCGAACAGCTCGGAATCGACCGAAGCCTGGCGCGCCGCCATCCAGTTGTTGTTGCCGCGCACCGTGTTGATCTCGCCATTATGCGCGACCATGCGGTAGGGATGCGCTAGCTTCCAGGACGGGAAGGTGTTGGTCGAGAAGCGCTGATGGACAAGGATCAGCGCGGTCTCGAAGCGCGGATCGTTGAGGTCCTTGTAGTAGGCGCCCACCTGGTAGGCCAGGAACATGCCCTTGTAGACGATGGTCCGCGCCGACAGCGACACGCAATAGGCGCCGATGTCCTTGTTGTCGTTCTCGGCGTAGATGCGGCCCGAGATCACCTTGCGCAGCAGGTAGAGCCTGGCCTCGTACTCCTCGTCATCGGTGATGTCGGGCGTGCGCCCGATGAACACCTGCCGGTGGGACGGCTCTGATGCGACGATATCCGGCGCCTTCGACAGCGACGAATTGTCGACCGGCACATCGCGGAAACCGAGCAGCGGCAGCCCTTCGGACTGCGCCGATTCGGCGATGATGTCCTCGATATGGGCGCGAAGGGCCGCGTCCTGCGGCATGAACCAGTGACCGACGCCGTACTGGCCGACTGGCGGCAGTTCGACGCCCTTGGCCGCCATCTCCTCGCGGAAGAACTGATCCGGTATCTGCACCAGCACGCCGGCGCCGTCGCCGACCAGCGGATCGGCGCCGACGGCGCCGCGATGGGTGAGGTTTTCCAGCATCGCCAGACCATCCTCGACGATCTGGTGCGACTTCACGCCCTTCATATTGGCGATGAAGCCGACGCCGCAGGCGTCATGCTCGTTGCGCGGATCGTAGAGGCCCTGCGCGGTCAAGCCGGTGGTGGTGCGAGTCGGATTTTTGACGGCTGCCGCTTTCGTCTGCGCGGCCTGGCCGTTGATCGCAGATGGCGTCAGTTCCGTCATCGTCCTATCCTCCGTTCCGCACCCTGTCGCTGCTTTGACTTGGGGCGCTGGTTTGCCTTGGGAAGCACAATGCTTCCCCTTCATCCTTGCTGCACGTCTCGCGAATTCTTGCCGAACCATTCGGCCATACGCCCGGTTCGCACCCGGTATCGTACAGGTCAGAGCGGAGCCGTCTACCCGCCGCTCGCGACAATGGCCGGAATGGCAGCGATGATACGCCAGTCCAGCCTGTTTTGTGCGACAAAATAAGACAGCACTACTGTCCTAAATTTTTTATGACAGAAATCAGGACCCCGCACAAGACCGATTCACAAAAATCTTGGCCACGCCGCGACACAAAATTTCGTGACGAGATCGAGAAACGTAAGCTTTGATCGTAGCCCCTTAACGCTGCCGGCTGGCTTCACCGCTTTGCCAACGATTGGCCCTTGCGCTTCGGGCGCCAAAGCAGTCAAGTCGCGCCCGTTTTGGCAACCACGATACGGACCTCTCGATGTTCTTTGCATCCGACAACTGGGCGGGCGTCCATCCCGACATTTCGGCCAATCTTTCCCGGCACGCGGCCGGCATCGCGACCGCCTATGGCGACGGCGACCTTGACCGGGCCGTCTACCGCCGCTTCAGCGAGATCTTCGATCGGGACGTCCAGGTGTTCTTCGTCGCGACCGGCACGGCGGCCAATGCGCTGTCGATGGCGGCGCTGAACCGTATCGGAGGCATCACGCTTTGCCATTCCGAAGCGCATATGAATGTCGATGAATTCGGCGCAGCGGGCTTCTATACCGGCGGCGCGCGCATGGCGCCTGTTCCGGGTCCATTGGGACGCATTAACCCGCAGGCTCTGGACAGGGCTATCAAACGCTATTCCCAGGACCTTGCACCCGCCGGCCAGCCGATGGCGGTGACGATCACCCAGGCGACAGAGGTCGGCACGGTCTATACCGTCGACGACGTCAAGGCGATTGCCGAGGTCAGCCGGGGTCACAAACTGCCGCTGCATATGGACGGCGCGCGCTTCGCCAACGCGATTGCCGCGACCGATGTCACGCCGGCGGAAATGACCTGGAAGAGCGGCGTCGACCTTATCTCCTTTGGCGCCACCAAGAACGGCTGCTGGATGGCCGACGCGGTGGTGATCTTCAACCCGGAAGTCGGCCGGGATCTGCGCCTGCTGCGCCAGCGCGCCGGGCAGACCTTTTCCAAGGCGCGCTTCATCTCGGCCCAGTTCGAAGCCTATCTCAACGACGACCTGTGGCTGAGGATGGCCCGGCATGCCAATACGATGGCCGCGCATCTGGCCGAGACCATCGAGGACGCGCCGGCGGGCAGGCTCGCCTGGCTGCCGCAGGCCAACGAGGTGTTCGCGATCCTCGACCGCGGCACTGCCGAAAAGCTGCAGGCGGCCGGCGCCAAATTCTATGAATGGGGCGTGCCGCAGGGTTTTGACGGCCATCTCGGCGACAATGAAGCGATCTACCGCTTCGTCGCCAGCTTCGCCACGACGGCGGAAGAGATTGATCGTCTTGGCGCTCTGCTCGCTGGGTAGCTGACAAAAAAGCGGCGCCTCTCGGCGCCGCTTTCGTCTCGGGAGGGAGACTTGATCTTACATATGGAGCCTGCGGGTTACGCGGCAGCCTTGGCTGCGATCTGCTTGGCCTTGCCCGAAGACGAGGTGATCGCGATCTTGCGCGGCTTGAGCTCCTCGGGGATGTTGCGCTTGAGGTCGACGAAGAGCAGGCCGTTCTTCAGCGTGGCGCCCTCGACCTCGACGTGGTCGGCGAGCTGGAAGCGGCGCTCAAAGGCGCGCGAGGCAATGCCGCGATAGAGCAGCTCGGAACCTTCGCTGTCGTTCTCTTCCTTGCGCTCGCCCTTGACGGTCAGCACGTTGCGGTGCGCCTCGATCGAGATCTCGTCTTCCGAGAAACCGGCAACAGCCATCGAGATGCGATAGGCGTTCTCGCCGGTGCGCTCGATATTGTAGGGCGGATAGGTCTGCGCGCTCTCGGGTTGGCCGAGCGTATCGAGCATGGTGAAGAGCCGGTCGAAGCCGACGGTCGAACGATAAAGCGGGGAAAAATCAACGTGACGCATGGTGTGTTCTCCTGTTGAGCAACATGGTTTGCGTGTGACCCGGTGCGGAACCCTCGAAAGGCGTCCCGGATAGGCCAGCGGCCCCGACATCGGCGGCCGCAATCTCCATTTGGGAAGCGCAAAAGCCCATTTCAAGAACTTCGGGCGATCAACTTCCCTTCGATCTTTCCGCCCGATGAACGCCAGATGAACCGCGGCTTCGGCATCCGTTCAGGCTCACCTCGCTAAGCTGCAGCCAAGATGACAGACATGCGGCGCCTCGATCGGACGCCGCGACGAGGCCGAACCGGGTGCAACGTCCCTTCCTCCCGGATCGACAGAGGCCGGAAGCGCGCCGCAAGCGCTTCCGGCCTCCCCGCTCAGCCCAAATCCCAGCAACGCCTTTGCTTTTGGCGCATGGCCGTCTATCACCATGGCAACGCCTGGCCCGTTCGGGCAAAGAGCAATCAACGAAGCGCCGAATGACGGATCTTTTCCACCAGACCGAGGGCAATCCGCAGCCCGAAAATGCCGGCGGCGGCTTTTTCACCACCCGCGACGGCAAGAAGATCCGCTATGGCGTCTTCGGCGCGGTCGCCCGCCCGCTGCAGGGCACGGTGGTGCTGCTGACCGGCCGCAACGAGTGCATCGAGAAATATTTCGAGACCATCCGCAACCTCGCCGACCGCGGCTTCAGCGTCGCTGTCCTCGACTGGCGCGGCCAGGGCGATTCCAGCCGCCTGCTGCGCGACCGCCAGCGCGGCTATGTCCGTAGCTTCCGCGACTACACCCGTGATCTCGAGCAATTCTTCGAGGAGATCGTGCTGCCGGATTGCCGCGGCCCCTATTACATCCTCGCCCATTCGACCGGAGCGGTGATTGCGCTGCTTGCCTCGCCGTCGATGGTCAATCGGGTGCGCCGCATGGTGCTGATCGCACCCTTCCTGGCCGTGCCCGACTTGCCGGTTTCGATAACCACCGTGCGGCGCGTCTGCACGGTGTTCTGCGCGCTGGGCCTCGGCTGGCTTTATGCCGCTCTGGGGCCGCGGCCGAAATTGCCGACGCCTTTCGAAACCAACAAGGTGACCTCGGATCCCGAGCGCTACCGCCGCAACACCGGCATCTACAAGGCCTGGCCACACCTCGCGCTCGGCGGCCCGACCATCCGCTGGCTGAAGGCTGCCGCCGAGGCCTCCGAGGCGATCAGCGACCCGGACTTCATGGCAGGAATCCGGGTGCCGATGCTGGTTGTCGCCGCCGGCGCCGACCAGGTCGTCTCGACCAAGGAAGTGGAAGCCTACGCCAGGCGGCTGCGCGTCGGCTCGCTGTTGATGATAGACGGCGCGCATCACGAGATCCTGCAGGAGAAGGATCTTTACCGCGAGCAGTTCCTCGCGGCCTTCGATGCTTTTGTTCCCGGAACCGGCGACAGCGCTTGACCGGCCGCGCCGGCACGCTCGTCCTGAGAGCCAGTCCGCGGCGGCGCTCCCCGACCGATGGGCAAACTTCGCCGCCTCGGCGCTTATTCCCGTTCGGGTGGCGAGCGCTAGGTTGCTGTCCAGGAGGTCACGCCAGTCGATAGAGACCGGGAGGAGAGAACATGAACGCATCGAACACGCTGCCGCGTCAGGGCCATCGCCTGCTGCAGATTGGCGTCGCCCTCTTGCTGTTTTCATCATTCGAAGGGTTTGCGATCCCATACCTCGCCGCGCCGCGGCTCGGATTGTCCGCGCACACGCTCAGCGGCCTGCAGGGCGTTCTCCTGCTGGCGCTGGGTCTCATGTGGCCCAGGCTCAATCTCGGTGCCGCAATGTCGCGGGTTGCATTCTGGTTCCTGATCTATTCGGCCTTGGCCATCCTGGCCGCCTATGTGATGGCCAGCATCTGGGGCGCCGGCAACGAGACGATGCCGCTGGCGGCCGGAGCCTTCCACGGCAGCGCCTTCCAGGAAGGCGTGATCAAAGGAGTAGGGTATTCGTCTGCGCCGACCGGCCTGATCTCTTTCGCCCTCATCCTGTGGGGCCTGCGTCTCGCGGGCGCTCCGTCCACCGACGCATAGAGCATGATCCCGAAAGTGGGAACCGGTTTCGGGACAAGGACATGCGTAAAATCAAAAACCTAAAGCGCACGGAGCGAATCTGAAAGATCGCGACACGCTTTAGAGCGAGATGCTCAGCCGCGTAGCGCCGCCATCGCCGCGGCGTGCAATTCCGGCGTCGCCGCCGCCAATATGTCGCCGCCCTTTTCCGCCGGCCCGCCCTCGAAGGTGGTGACCACGCCGCCCGCCTTCTCGATGATCGGGATCAGCGCCACGATGTCATAGGGTTTCAAGCCGGGATCGGCGACAATGTCGACGCTTCCCGCGGCCACCATGGCGAAGGCGTAGCAGTCGGTGCCGTAGCGGGCGAGCTGCACCTGCTTCTCGAACTCATCGTAGCGATTGCGCGCCTCGCCCTTGAACAGCGCCGGCGTGGTGGTGAACAGCGTCGCTTGCGAAAGCTCCGTCGTCTTGCGGGTCGTGAGCTTGCGCTGGCCGCCTGGACCTTCGTAATGCGAGCCGGAGGCATTGGCATAGAACAGCTCGCCGGTGAAAGGTTGCGACATCAGGCCCGCGACGGCATCGCCGTCGACCGTCAGCCCAACCAGCGTTCCCCACACCGGCAGGCCGGAGATGAAGGCGCGCGTGCCGTCGATCGGGTCGATGACCCAGACATGCCGGCTCGAAATGTTCTCGCTGCCATGCTCTTCGCCAAGAATGCCGTGATCGGGGTATTCCGCCGTTATCAGCGCCCGGATGGCGCGCTCGGCCTCGCGATCGGCCTCCGTCACCGGATCGAAGCTTTCCGCCTGCTTGTTGGCGACCGCGCCCTGGCTGCGGAAGCGCGGCAAGGTCTCGGCGGCCGCGGCACACGCTATGCGCCGTATGAAATCGATGCTGACGTCCAACTCACTCTCCCCGTTGCGGCAGCCATCGGCAGCCGCTGTTTCCGCCGGAAGAGAAGCGTGAAGCCGGGGTCAGGCGCTTCCCTCCTGTTGCCCCAATGTCACACCTCAGCCGCCGAAGCGGAATTTCCACATCATATTGAATTAAAAAACCCTGAAGTCGATTGACATTTGTGCATCGCACAATAGTTTTGTTCTCGGACAGGTTACTCTGTCCATGCCCTCCTTGGGCGTTTCCTCCCTAGACTTCGACCGTGTCGTGAAAACGATGCGGTCTTTTTTTAGGCCGCGAACGGCCGCGTCGCGGTCATTCCGCAGCGAGCGGCAGGTCGACGAAATGATGGTCGGGTATCGACATCACCTCGGCCGAAAACCGCGTCAGGTCGTCGGCAAGTGCGTCGAAGCCGGCCGATTTCTGAAAAGTCCGTTCGTTCATGTAAAGCCCGCGATTGACCTCGATCTGCAGCGCGTGGAGATGACGTGCCGGCCGCCCGTAATGCTCGGTGATGAAGCCGCCGGCATAAGGCTTGTTGTGCGCGACCGCGTAGCCCATGCCGGTCAGCAGGCCGATCGCCGTCTCAGTCAGAGCCGCGGTCGCGGAAATGCCGAAGCGGTCGCCGATGATGAAATCCGGCCGCACCCCGTTGTCGCCGACCCGGATGCTAGCCGGCATCGAGTGGCAGTCGATGAGCACGGCGTAGCCGAACCTGGCATGGGTCCTGGTCAACAGCCGCTTCAACGTCTCGTGATACGGCTTGTAGACGGTCTCTATGCGCCCCACCGCCTCGGAGAGCGGCAGGCGCCCGGCATAGATGTCTAGCCCCTCCCCGACCAGCTTCGGCACGGTGCCGAGCCCGCCGGCGACGCGGGCCGATCGAATGTTGCAGAAGGACGGCACCGGCTCCGCGAACATGCGCGGATCGAGCTCCCATGGCTCGCGGTTGACGTCGAGATAGGCGCGCGGGAAGTTCGCCGCCAGCATCGGCGCGCCGAGCGCGACGGCGCCGCCGAAAAGCTCATCGACATAGCAATCCTCCGACCGGCGTATGGCGTTGCGGTCGAGCCGCGCCATGGCGAGGAAGCGCTCGGGATAGTGGCGGCCGCTATGCGGCGAATTGAACAGGAAAGGGACGCGTTGCTCGGCGCCCGATCGGATTTCGAAGGGTGGTACGATCGAAAAATCCTCGGCTGCCGTCTTCAATTTGAACGAACCAGCAAACAGCAATGCATCATGATGCGAAACTGCCATCTTGCGCCCGGCATGTCCAGCATTTCAGCCTCGCGAAACGGCTGGCCCTAGCGGCAAGGACAAGGCCAACGTTCACTTGATGTTTACCGTCTCCTCCTCATATACAGGATGGTTAACGGGCTTGCCCGTCGGCAGGCTTGGGGTGGTGATTCGGACGGGACAACATGGCACGCATTTTGCTGGCGGAAGACGATGACGATATGCGCCGGTTCCTCGTCAAGGCGCTGGAACGAGCCGGCTATCAGGTAAGCGATTTCGACAACGGCGCCAGCGCCTATGAGCGGCTGCGCGAGGAGCCATTCTCGCTGCTTCTGACCGACATCGTCATGCCCGAGATGGACGGCATCGAGCTTGCCCGTCGGGCCACCGAGATCGATCCGGACCTCAAGGTGATGTTCATCACCGGTTTTGCCGCCGTCGCGCTCAATCCGGATTCCAAGGCGCCCAAGGACGCCAAGGTGCTGTCGAAGCCTTTCCATCTGCGCGACCTCGTCAACGAGGTCGAGAAGATGCTGCAGGCCGCCTGAACGGTCTTCCGGCAAGGCATAAGCGCTTCTCGCCGCTGCGGCAAAACGGAGCCCTCTTTTCTTATTCCTGCTATTGACGCGCCGGACCAAAAATGGTGTATGCGCGGCTTCGGATGGGCGTGTAGCTCAGCGGGAGAGCACTGCATTGACATTGCAGGGGTCACAAGTTCAATCCTTGTCACGCCCACCATCCAACTCCTTGGTTTTGCTGAATAAACAAACCTAGGCTGCCCTCCGAAGAACCGTCAATTGGCTACTGGCTCCACTCTGGCTCCAGGGAACGCTAATTATGGCTTCGATCCCCAAACACCGAGACAAATATCAGGCCCGCATTCGTAGGCAGGGCTATTCCACGTTGACCAAGACGTTCCACCGCCCGAGCTTCCGTTCACCGATGTCGCATTTATGATTTTATGCAGTCCGTGAATACTCCACCGCCTAAAAGGCGGTGGCTTCAGTTACGGCTCAAAGCCGGATCGGTCCGCCTGCGGCGGACGGAGTGCGAACTCAGATGACGTTGAAGTTGTCATCGGGCTCTGCCGGCGTCTGGTTCTTGATGTATTCAGCCCACATATCGTCCGTCACATTGCCGCTGCTCACAACCCAATAGCCCCGCGCCCACAGATGCTGGCCCCAGTAGCGCCTGCGCAATATCGCGAACTCGCTCAACAGCTTGTGCGAACTACGCCCTTTCAGATGCTGCACCGCTCGCGATACCGACAGCCGCGGCGGGATCGACACCAGCATGTGCACATGGTCCCGATTGATCGACCCGGCGTGCACAACCATCTCATGCGCTCGCGCCGTCTCGCGCAATAGTTCCCGGCAACGCTGGCCAACGTCGCCGCCAAGCACCGCGTAGCGGTACTTCGTCACCCAAACCAGATGATATTTGCAGTCCCAAATCGTATGGTTGCCATGCTTGTAGCTCTCCATTCAATCAACATACAGCACAACCGCCGCAACCCGGCCGCCTAAAGGCGGGGGAGTTCAAGACCCCTATCGGGGACTTTAAATTCTTCAGCGGCTGAACAACGGAATGTTCGCCGGTTCTGCCGTATCGCTCGGCATGCATGGAGAATATTGTGGCAAACTGGCTTCGATCCGATCCCTTTATGAAGGGCGCGCTGCTTATGGTGGCTATCGCGCTTTGGTGTATTTGGATGGCCATCGCCTCGCTTGATCCGAACTGGCATACTCATTCCTGGCCAGCGCGTCTGGTGGCGCTAATGCCGCCGATGGCACGATTTGCTTTTCACGCAGCGCTGGCTCTTTTTTGCGGGCTTGTTGGAATTGGGCTTGCGCGGATTAGGCTTAACATCGATCAAATCGATGTCAGACTGGACGGAATACGCGCAAAGAGCGTGGTAGGATGGCAGGAGGCACGTTGGGCTGACGTTGACCGCATTCTCCATCGCGCCACCTCGCCGTTTCCGGCAATCGCAGTAGTGCGCAAGGACCCCACGTTCATGGACCACCTGTTGCTGAGAAGCAGGTTTGGGGTGTTGCTTCGGCCAGATGCCTACGACCGCGCTCTCCGGCAAATCCCTCCCCAATACACGAAGCTGCTGCAGGCCTATCCGTCTCTCGTTCAGCGGCCACCCGCCGCCCGGCCAATGGGAAGGGTTCCGGAAGCACTGAAGCACCTGGCGATTGTTATCCCTCTTTCGGTCGGCGGAGTTATCCTGCGCCGCTACGATCTCTTCGCGTTCAAGGTTGCCATTTCCCTGCTCGCGGGTGGCTTTTCGGTCTACGCGCTATGGATGTTGCGCCGCCTTTGGCACGATCCTGCGCCCCAAGGAGATGCACGCTGGGTGTTTTACCTGCTTGCTTCATTGCTCACAGGAATGAGCATTGGGATGGCGTATTTTCTCTACCTTTTGTGGATCCCGTAGGCGAGCGTGTGTCGCCACGGTCATTTGAGCTCGCATCGGTCGAGAAGGATCGCGCCTGGTCGGCGACGGCCTCGATCTTGGCCAGGTCGCTGCCCCCCGGTTATGACGATGTGCGATCCGGCTTGAGCGAACGCCAGGGCGGCAGCCTTGCCGATATTTTGACCGGCCGCGGTGACGACCGCTAGCCGCCCCCCCCAAGCCCGGAACTTCCATTTGCTCACGCGTAGTCACAATCGCCTTGATGGATCGCGATTTTGGCAAGCGAAACCAGATTTGCCGGCGAAACGCAAATCCCCCGCGCGGGGCATCGGCTCAGACGCCTGCTACCGCCAAGAAGCTCTTCATCCTGGCGACGGCGAGATCGGGGTTTGTGAGCAAGCCAGCCTTGTCGGCGAGGCGAAACACGTCTGCGTAATGGCATATGCCGCGCGCCGACTGCATGCCGCCGACCATGGTGAAATGATCCTGATGTCCGTTCAGCCAGGCCATGAAGACGATGCCGGCCTTATAATACTCGGTTGGGGCCTCAAATATCTTGCGCGACAGCGGCACGGTCGGCGCCATCAGCGCGTCGTAGCCGACCCGGTCGCCCGCGCCGAGCTTCGCCAGCGCGGCGTTGGCCACCGGCGCAATGGCGTCGAAGATGCCGAGCAGCGCATGCGAATGGTTCTTGCCATCGCCGGCGATCAGCTCCGGATAATTGAAATCATCGCCCGTGAACATCACCACGCCTTCCGGCAGGCGGTTGCGCAGCAACACCTCCTTGCCCGCGTCGAGCAGCGAGATCTTTATGCCTTCAACCTTGTCGGCATGGCGTTCGATGATGGCGACGACGGTGTCGAGCGCAGCGTCAAAGTCGTCGCTCCCCCAATATCCTTTCAGAGCCGGATCGAACATGTCGCCCAGCCAGTGCAGGATCACCTTGCCCGACGCTTGGCTGAGGATGCGGTCGTAAACGCGCGTGTAGTCATCCGGCCCCTTGGCCACTGCCGCCAGCGCGCGGCTTGCCATCATGATCGCCTTGCCGCCCTCGCCTTCGATGAAAGCGAACTGCTCCTCATAGGCACTGATCACGTCGTCCAGCGTCCTTGCGGCCGCCGGCGCCAGATGGTCGGTGCCGGCGCCGGAAGCGAGATCGGCACCCTTCACCGTGCGCGCCTCGGCGATCGAGCGGCGGATTAGTTCCTTCGCGCTCGCCCAGTCGAAACCCATGCCGCGCTGTGAGGTATCCATCGCTTCGGCGATGCGGAAACCGAGCCGCCACAGATGATGGCGAAAAGCCATGGTCCTGTCCCAGTCGACCGCAGCCCGAGACCAGGGATCGGTCATGGCGAAAGGATCGGCGACGACATGGGCCGCGGCATAGGCGATACGCGGGAAAGCCGCGCCGATGATCGCGTCCACCGGTTGGCCGACCAGCCGGTAGCCGACGCGGTCGCCACTCTCCGCAGGCAGGATGATGTCCATGCAAATCTCCCTTTGCGGCAGCCCTATAAATGGAACGTTCCAATAAATCAAGAACCTTTATGATTCTGGCAACTGAAGCGATTCAATGCCCCATCCCGACGTCAAAGTCTTGCATTTGCGACTGATCCATCAATTTTTTGAATTCCGTGCGAATCCCGATTGACTCCGGTTTGGCATGATGTTTAGAACGTTCCAATAAATTTGGCGCCAAACACGGAGGACTGCGCGGACATGGCCAGCCGGGCCAAGGCGACGATCCTGGACATTGCCCGCGAGGCCGGCGTGTCCAAATCGACGGTATCGCTCGTGCTGCAGGGCAGCGGGCTGATTCGGCCTGAAACCGCGACCAAAGTCCGCAAGGCGATCGAGGATGTCGGCTATGTCTACAACCGCGGCGCCGCCAATCTGCGCAAGGCGCATTCCAACGTCATCGGCATGGTGATCAACGACCTCACCAATCCCTTCTTCGCGGAGCTTGCGGTCGGCATGGAGCGCGTCTTCCAGGCGGCCGGCATCGTGCCCTTCATCGCCAACACGGCGGAAAATCCGATACGCCAGGAAGAGGTGCTGAAGTCGCTGATGGAGCAGGGCGTCGCAGGCCTTATCGTGTCACCGGCACGCGGCACCACGCCGGGCGCTTTCCGCCGCATCGAGGCGGCAGGCGTGCCGATCGTCTTTGCCATGCGCCGCCTGCCCGAGAGCCGCATCCCCGCGATCGCGCCCGACAACCATCGCGGCGCCTTTCTCGCCACCCAGCATCTCATCGGCAAGGGGCATCGCCGGCTGGCCTTCTTCGGCGGCTCCTCGGACCTGGTGGTCTATCACGACCGCTTGGGCGGCTTCCTCGAAGCCTGCGAGACTCACGGCATTCCCGCCACCGATAGGACCATCGTCGAAGGCGAGACCAGCCGCAAAGGCGGCATGGCCTGCCTGGAGACTGCCCTTGCGGCATTCGAGCCGCCGACGGCAGCCCTTTGCTTCAACGATGCCGTCGCTTTCGGCGTCATGCTGGCGCTGCGCAAGCGCGGCCTCGAGGCCGGCGCGGATTTTGCCGTGGTCGGCTTCGACGATGTCGCCGAGGCCGAACACTACATCCCTGCGCTCACGAGCGTCGCCGTCGACACCGCCGGCCTCGGCGAGCGCGCCGCCCACGTCATGCTGAAGATGATCCAGTCGCGCACCACGCGCGCCGAGGATCATATCGGCGCGGTCAGCCTGGCCGTCAGGGAAAGCTGCGGGCCGGATCGCAATGCGCGCGGCGCTGGAATGGGAGACGCGGCATGAGCGTGAGATGGGGCCTGATCGGCGCGAGCACGATCGCCAAACAATTCATGATCGACGCCATCCGCGCTCAAGGCGATGGCGAGATCGCCGCCGTGATGAGCTCCAATCCGGACCGCGCCGAGGCCTATGCCCGGGAAAACGGCATTCCGGCCGCCGTCACGAGCCTCGATGCGCTGCTTAGCGGTGACATCGACGCCGTCTACATCTCGACCACCAACGAACTGCACCTCGAACAGGGGCTTGCCGCGATCAAGGCAGGCAAGCATGTGCTCTGCGAAAAGCCGTTGGCGCTGACCAGCGCCGATGCGCGCAAGATGGTTGCGGCCGCCAAGGAAGCCGGCATCGTGTTCGGCACCAACCACCATCTGCGCAATGCCGGTGCGCACCGCGCGATGCGCGAGGCGATTACCGCCGGCCGCATCGGCAAGCCGATCGCCGCGCGCGTCTTCCATTCCGTCTATCTGCCGGAGAACCTGCAGGGCTGGCGCATCGCCAGGCCCGAAGCCGGCGGCGGCGTGGTGCTCGACATCACGGTGCATGACGCCGACACGCTGCGCTTCGTGCTCGGCGACGATCCGGTCGAAATCTCGGCCTTCACGCAGTCGGCCGGCATGGCCGGCGGCGGGCTGGAGGACGGCGCCATGTGCATCTGGCGCTTCAAGTCGGGCGTCATCGCGCAATCGCATGAGGGCTTCACGACGAAGTTCGCCGGCACCGGCTTCGAGGTGCATGGATCGGAAGGCTCGCTCATCGCCAGCAATGTGATGACGCAGAAACCGGTCGGTTCCGTTTTGCTGCGCACGGCAAGCGGCGAGGAAGAACTGAGCTTCGACCGCGGGGACCTCTACACGAGATCGCTGCGCCAGTTCCATGCCGCCATCCGCGGCGAGGGCCAGCCCTCTGCCACCGGCGAGGACGGCGTCTGGTCGCTGGCAGCGGCCGAGGCGGCTTTGCTGTCGGCGAAGACCGGCAAGACCGTTTCGATCGATCCGAAACTCGGGAGCGGAATTTGAGCAAGGTCGTTTCCGCAGCACAGGCCGCCAGCCTGATCAAGGACGGCATGGTCGTCTCGGTGTCGTCGTCGAGCGGCCTCGGCTGCCCGGATGCCGTGCTTGCCGCGATCGGCGAGCGCTTCGACGCGGAAGGCCATCCGACGGCGATCACCACGCTGCATCCGATCGCCGCCGGCGACATGTATGGCATTAAGGGCATCGACCATCTGGCAAAGCCAGGCTTGCTGAAGCGCACGCTCTGCGGCTCCTACCCGTCCGGTCCTTCCTCCGCCGAGCCGCCGCGGATCTGGAAGATGATCGGCGACAATTCGGTCGCCGCCTATAACGTGCCTTCGGGTATCCTGTTCGATATGCATCGCGAGGCCGCCGCCAAACGGCCTGGCGTGCTGACCAAGGTTGGTCTCGACACCTTCGCCGACCCGCGCCACCAGGGCTGCGCCATGAACGCGGCTGCCAGCGAGCCGATCGTCTCGGTCGAGCAGTTCGACGGCGAGGAATGGCTCTATTTCCGCGCCATTGTCCCCAACATCTCGATCATCCGCGCCACCACGGCCGACGAGCGCGGCAATCTCACCTACGAGCATGAGGGCGCCTATCTCGGCGGGCTGGAGCAGGCGCTGGCGGCCCGCAACAATGGCGGCATCGTCATTGCGCAGGTCAAGCGCGTCGTCGAGAACGGCACGCTGAAGCCGCACGATGTCCGCGTTCCCGGCGTGCTGGTCGACCATATCGTCGTCGCGCCCGACCAGTTGCAGACGACCCAGACGCCTTACGACCCGGCGATCTCGGGCGAGATCTTCCGGCCGCTATCTTCCTTCCGCACGCCGGAGATGAACATCCAGAAGGTGATCGCGCGCCGCGTCGCCATGGAATTGCGCGACGGCATGGCCGTCAATATCGGCTTCGGCATCTCGGCCAACGTGCCGCGCATCCTCTTGGAGGAAGGCCAGCACGGCAAGGTCACCTGGGTGATCGAGCAGGGCGCGGTCGGTGGCGTGCCGCTGCTCGACTTCAAGTTCGGCTGCGCTTCCAACGCCGAGGCGATCATGCCCTCGCCGCACCAGTTCATCTATTTCCAGGCCGGCGGCTTCGACGCCTCGCTGCTTTCCTTCCTGCAGATCGACCGCCACGGCTCGGTCAATGTTTCGAAGCTTTCGGCACGGCCGCATGTCACCGCCGGCGCCGGCGGCTTCGTCGACATCACGGCGCGGGCGAAGAAGATCGTCTTCTCCGGCTTCTTCAACGCCGGCGCAAAGCTGTCGCTGGCCGACGGTGCCATCCGCATCGACCAGGAAGGCAAGGTCAAGAAGGTAGTCGATGAGGTCGAGCACATCTCGTTCTCCGGCAAGCGAGCGGTCGCGCAAGGGCAGGACATCACCTATGTCACCGAGCGCTGCGTGATGAAGCTGACGCCGGGCGGGCTGATGGTGACGGAGCTGGCGCTCGGCATCGACCTCGAACGCGATGTGCTGGCACAGGCCGAGATTCCGCTTGCCATCGCCAACGATCTGAAGGTGACGCCCGCGTCGCTCTACCAGGACCGGCCGATCGGCCTCTCGCTCAACGGCGGCGCTTCGCTCGGAGGCGCGCATGGCTGAGCGCCTCGTCACTTTCGAAACCGACGGCGCAGTCGGCATCGTCACCTTGCGCCGGCCGGAAAAGTTCAACGCGCTCGACATCCCGATGCTGCGCGCGCTCGAAGCGGCGCTGGACGAGGCGGAACTGGCCGAGGGCGTCCGCGTCGTGCTTCTCCGCGGCGAAGGCAAAGGTTTTTGCGCCGGCGGCGACGTCGAGGCATGGGCACAATTAAGCGCCGCCGACTTCCAGGTGCAATGGGTGCGCTTTGGCCATCGCGTCTTCGACCGGCTGGCGCGTCTGCGGCAACCGACCATCGCCGTGCTGTCCGGCCATGCGCTGGGCGGCGGGCTGGAACTGGCCGCGGCCTGTGACTTTCGCGTCGCCGAAACCCAGGTGAAGCTCGGCTTCCCCGAAACCTCGATCGGCGTCGTGCCGGGCTGGTCGGGCACGCAGCGCGCCGTACGTCGCTTCGGCGCGCAGGCGGTGCGGCGCATGGCGCTGGGCGGCGAGATCTTTCTGGCGGCCGACGCGCTCGCGCTTGGCATCGTCGACCGCGTCGTCGAAACCGGCAAGGCATACGACGAAGCTAAAGCCTGGGCAGAAAAAATCGCCGAGCGGGGGCCGCTGGCGACCGAGGCCGCCAAGCTGATGATCGGCATCGCCGAAGGCGAGGAAGACGCTGCCGCCACGGAAGCGCTTGCCAGTGGCTTCATTGCGCTGACCGGCGACCTCAAGGCCGGCGTCGGCGCCTTCAAGGCCAAGCGGAAGCCGGCCTTTTCGAGATCCTAGAGAAAGCACGATGAACGCACCCCTCAAGATTTCCATGCCTGCTGAGGCGTCCGCGGCGCCTAAGAGCTACAAGCTTCTGATCGACGGCA
This sequence comes from Mesorhizobium sp. LEGMi-168a, assembly GCF_058312955.1. Classification (NCBI taxonomy): domain Bacteria; kingdom Pseudomonadati; phylum Pseudomonadota; class Alphaproteobacteria; order Hyphomicrobiales; family Phyllobacteriaceae; genus Mesorhizobium; species Mesorhizobium sp. LEGMi-168a. Next base: position 76,564 of record NZ_JBZEGV010000006.1, on the reverse strand, counting down.
AGCATGTCGACGCCCGCGACGGCCGCACCATCGAGCGCAGCAGCCCCGGGCACGGTTTCGCCGTTTCGCGCTATGCTCAGGCAGGCGCGGCGGAAGTGGAAGCCACGGTGCAGGCCGCGCATAGAGCCTTCGAGACCGGCCCATGGCCGCGCATGAAGGCCTCCGAACGGGCCGCCGTGCTGCTCAAGGCGGCGGATCTGATCGAAACCCGGCTGGAAGAGATCGCCAGACTCGACGCGCTGGAATCCGGCAAGCCGATCGCGCAGGCGCGCGGCGAGATCGGCGGCGCCGTCGACATCTGGCGCTACGCCGCCTCGCTTGCCCGCACGCTCCATGGCGAGAGTTACGCCAATCTCGGCGACTCTATGCTCGGCGTGGTGCTGCGCGAGCCGATCGGTGTCGTCTCGATCATCACGCCATGGAATTTCCCCTTCCTGATCGTCAGCCAGAAACTGCCTTTCGCGCTCGCCGCCGGCTGCACGGCGGTGGTGAAGCCGAGCGAAATGACCTCGGCCTCGACCTTCGTGCTCGGCGATATCCTGCTCGAGGCCGGCCTGCCGGCCGGGGTCGTCAACATCCTGGCCGGCTTCGGCGCCGATGTCGGCGCGCCGATGGTCAGCCATCCGCTGGTCGAGATGGTGTCCTTCACCGGCTCGACCCGCGTCGGCAAGATGACCATGGCCGCCGCCTCGAATTCGCTGAAGAAGGTTTCGATGGAACTCGGCGGCAAGAACGGCCAGATCGTCTTCCCCGACGCCGACCTCGAAGCGGCGGCGGACGCCGCCGTGTTCGGCGGCTTCTTCAATGCCGGCGAGTGCTGTAATGCCGGCAGCCGGCTCATCGTCCATGAGGCGATCGCCGACGACTTCCTCAAGACGGTCAAGGCGCTGGCCGAGAAGGTGAAAGTCGGCGATCCACTCGACGACCGCACCAAGGTCGGCGCCATGATCTCGGCCGACCACATGGCAAAGGTAGCCGGCTATGTTACCGCCGCGAAAACCGACGGCGGCAGCGTCTATAGCGGCGGCGGACAGCTCGCTTCCAACGCCGGCCAGTATCTCGACCCGACCATCGTCCGCAACGTCACCGAGGACATGGCCATCGCCCGCGAGGAAGTGTTCGGGCCGGTGCTCTCCGTGCTCACTTTTGAAACGATTGAAAAGGCATTGCACATCGCCAACAACACGCCCTATGGTCTGTCTGCGGGTGTGTGGAGCGCCAGCATCGACACGTGCATGTCGGTGGCGCGCGGTGTGCGTTCGGGGACGGTTTGGGTGAACACGTTCATGGAAGGTTATCCCGAACTGCCCTTCGGCGGCTACAAGCAGTCCGGTCTTGGACGCGAACTCGGCAAACGCGCGGTCGAGGATTATACCGAGGAAAAGACTATCCAGTTTCATCGCGGCCAGCGCACCGGATGGTGGGTCGGCTGAGTTGGGAGACCCCGGCGGCCATCCGCCGGTGATGTGAATGCAACAAGGGAGGTAGTAAATGTTGCGCAAACTGCTTATCGGAACGGCTCTTGCGACGAGCTTTGCGTTCTCGGCGCATGCCGCGGACGTCAAGGAAGTGCAGATGCTGCATTGGTGGACGTCGGGCGGCGAAGCGGCCGCTCTGAACGTGCTGAAGCAGGATCTGGCCAAGGAGGGCTATGCCTGGAAGGACGTGCCGGTGGCCGGCGGCGGCGGCGACGCCGCCATGACCGCGCTGAAGGCGATGGTCGCGGCCGGCAACTATCCGACCGCCTCGCAGATGCTCGGCTACACCGTGCTCGACTATGCCGCCGCCGGCGTCATGGGCGACCTCACCGAGACCGCCAAGAAGGAAGGCTGGGACAAGTCGGTTCCGGCCGCCCTGCAGAAGTTCTCCGTCTATGACGGCAAGTGGGTCGCGGCTCCGGTCAACGTCCACTCCGTCAACTGGCTGTGGATCAACAAGGCGGTGATGGACAAGATCGGCGGCACCGAGCCGAAGACCTTCGACGACTTCATCGCCCTGCTCGACAAGGCGAAGGCCGCGGGCGTCATCCCGCTCGCGCTTGGCGGCCAGAACTGGCAGGAAGCCACCATGTTCGACTCCGTCGTGATGTCGACCGGCGGGCCGGAGTTCTACAAGAAGGCGATGAACGACCTCGATGACGAGTCGCTCAAGTCCGACACGATGAAGAAGTCGTTCGACAACCTCGCCAAGCTGGTCACCTATGTCGATCCGAACTTCTCGGGCCGCGACTGGAACCTCGCCACCGCCATGGTCATCAAGGGCGATGCGTTGGTTCAGGTCATGGGCGACTGGGCCAAGGGCGAGTTCCACGCCGCCAACAAGACCCCGGGTACCGACTTCCTCTGCTATCGCTTCCCGGGCACCGACGGCACTGTGATCTACAACTCCGACATGTTCGGCATGTTCAACGTTCCGGACGACCGCAAGGCCGCCCAGGTCGCTTTGGCCACCGCCACCCTGTCGAAGAGCTTCCAGTCGGCCTTCAACGTCGTCAAGGGCTCCGTTCCGGCCCGCACCGACGTGCCGGACACCGACTTCGACGCTTGCGGCAAGAAGGGCATCGCCGACCTGAAGAAGGCCAACGAGGGCGGCACGCTGTTCGGCTCGCTGGCCCAGGGTTATGGCGCGCCTCCGGCCGTCGCCAACGCTTACAAGGACGTCATATCGAAGTTCGTCCATGGTCAGATCAAGACCTCGGACGAGGCCGTGACCGAGCTGGTCAAGGCGATCGACGACGCCAAGTAAGCCGCGCTTGAACCTGAGCCTTCCCCGCTCCTGTCGGGGAAGGCCTCTATCGAAGCAAAAGTCTGGGATTGTTCCGGCTGGCGTGAGTTCGCGCCGGTCGGTCCCCTGACAAACCGGTACTGGATGAGCCGATGAGCACAGTTGCCGAAACCACCGCGAAACTGACGCCGGAGCACGACGCCCGCCCCACCGCGACGGTCCGCTCGCGACTGCAGGATCTGCTGCCGAAGATCGTGCTGGCGCCGAGTTTCGCGGCGACGATCGTCTTCGTCTATGGCTTCATCCTGTGGACGATCTATCTGTCGTTCACCAACTCCAAGACCTTCCCCTCCTACGCCATCACCGGTGCCCGCGCTTACCAGCGGCTGTGGCGCTGGACCTTCGAGAGCGACCCGCCGTCGAGCTGGTACACCTCGATCACCAACATGGGCATTTTCGGCTTTCTCTACATCCTGATCTGCCTGGCGCTCGGCCTGTTCCTCGCCATCCTGCTCGACCAGAAGATCCGTGGCGAAGGCATGCTGCGGCCGATCTACCTTTACCCGATGGCGCTCTCCTTCATCGTCACCGGCGTCGCCTGGAAATGGTTCCTCGATCCCGGCCTCGGACTGGAGCAGACGCTGCACCAATGGGGTTGGACGAGCTTCCATTTCGACTGGATCAAGAACAAGGATTTCGTCATCTACACGGTGGTGATCGCCGGCGTCTGGCAGGCTTCCGGATTCATCATGGCGATGTTCCTGGCCGGCCTGCGCGGCATCGACGGCGAGATCATGAAGGCGGCGCAGATCGACGGCGCCTCCACCTTCCAGCTCTATCGGCGCATCGTCATTCCGCTGCTGCGGCCGGTGTTCCTTTCGGCCTTCATCGTGCTCGCCCACCTCGCCATCAAGTCCTACGACCTGGTCGTGGCGCTGACCAGCGGCGGCCCCGGCGGCTCGGCCTGGCTGCCGTCCAATTTCATGTATGAGTTCACCTTCAAGCGCAACGAGATGGCGGTCGGCTCCGCCAGCGCCGTGATCATGCTGATGACGCTGACCGCGATCATCGTGCCTTACCTCTATTCCGAGCTCAGGGAGAAGCCGCGATGAGCGCCGTCACCTCACCTGCCCGCCAGGCATCGAGCGGCATCAGCGCCAGGACGATCAACCGGATCGTCATCTACGGGTTGCTGGCGCTGTTCGCGCTGTTCTACCTGATGCCGCTCTTCGTCATGCTGGTCACCTCGTTCAAGACCATGGACGAGATCCAGAACGGCAACATGCTGTCGCTGCCGCAGTCGCCGACCATCGCGCCATGGTTCAAGGCTTGGGGCGAGACCTGCGTCGGCCTGACCTGCGCCGGCATCAAGGGGTACTTCTGGAACTCCATCAAGATGGTGGTCCCGGCGGTGCTGATCTCGACCCTGCTCGGCGCCCTCAACGGCTATGTGCTGACCAAATGGCGCTTCCGCGGCCACACGCTGGTCTTTGCGATGATGCTGTTCGCCTGCTTCATCCCGTTCCAATCGGTGCTTTTGCCGATGGCGACGATCCTCGGCAGCATCGGCCGCTTCGGCGCCACCCTCCGGAACGCCACCGGCTTCAACTTCGGCCTCGGCAATTCGACCGTGAACCTTGTCTTCGTCCACGTCGTCTATGGCCTCGGTTTCACCACTTTGTTCTTCCGCAATTATTACGAGGCCTTCCCAACCGAGCTGATCAAGGCGGCGCAGGTCGACGGCGCGTCCTTCTTCCAGATCTTCCGCCGCATCATGCTGCCCAACTCGATGCCGATCTTCGTCGTCACCGTCATCTACCAGTTCACCAACATCTGGAACGACTTCCTGTTCGCCTCGGCTTACGCCGGCACCGGCGACGTGATGCCGATGACGGTGGCGCTGAACAATGTCGTCAACACCTCGACCGGCGTCGTCGAATACAATGTCAACATGGCCGCGGCGATGATCGCCGCGCTCCCCACCCTGATCGTCTACGTCGTCGCCGGCCGCTATTTCGTGCGCGGGCTGATGGCGGGCGCGGTCAAGGGCTGACCCTATTTTCTGAAGGAACGACCATGGCTTTTCTGGAAATTGATGGGCTGAAGAAGCGTTTCGGGAATGTCGAGATCCTGAAGGGCATCGATGTCGAGCTTGAAAAGGGCGGCTTCCTCGTGCTGGTCGGGCCATCCGGCTGCGGCAAGTCCACGCTGCTCAATACCATCGCTGGGCTGGAAAACATCACCGAGGGCGAGATCCGCGTCGAGGGCCGCGCGATCAACGATCTGCATCCTTCGAAGCGCGACATCGCCATGGTCTTCCAGAGCTACGCGCTCTATCCGAACATGACGGTGGCCGGAAACATCGCCTTCGGCATGGAGATGCGCGGTGTGCCGGCGGCTGAGCGCCAGGCGGCGATCGACAAGGTGGCCAAGATCCTGCAGATCGGCCATCTCCTGCAGCGCAAGCCGAGCCAGCTCTCCGGCGGCCAGCGCCAGCGCGTCGCCATGGGCCGCGCGCTGGTGCGCGACCCGAAACTCTTCCTGTTCGACGAACCGCTCTCCAACCTCGACGCGAAGCTGCGTGTCGACATGCGCGTCGAGATCAAGCGCCTGCATGCGGCGACCGGCACCACGATCGTCTATGTCACCCACGACCAGATCGAGGCGATGACGCTGGCGACCAAGATCGCCGTGATGCGCGACGGTGAGGTGCAGCAGTTCGGCACGCCGGCCGAAGTCTACAACAACCCCACCAACGTTTTCGTCGCCGACTTCATGGGTTCGCCGGCGATGAACCTGATCCCGGCCAAGATCGGCGCCAATGGCAGCGGCTTGTCCGTAGTGCTCGATCGCGAGGCGCGCCAGCCGATCACGCTGTCCCTTCCCGGCGCGCCGGCGGGCCTCGCGGCGTTCAAGGACAAGCCGGTCATCTTCGGCGTTCGCCCGGAAGCGCTGACCGATCCGGAAGGGGCCGAACGCAACGGGTCTGAGATCGCCACCGCCGACTGTCACATCGAAGTGGTCGAGCCGGCGGGATCGGATACGTTCGCGGTCACCAATCTCGGCGGCAAGGGCGTGGTGGCGCGGCTGCGCGCCGATGCCAGGATCCAGCCCGGCACCAGCACGCCGCTGGCCTTCAACCTCAGCAAGGCAGTGTTCTTCGACCCGGCGACCGAGAAGCGCATTCTCTGATGCATGTCGCCCAAAAGTGGCTCCGGTTTTGGGGCAACGACATGCATCGAAATAAAGATCTTTAGACCATGGCAAATCCGGATATCGTCATCATCGGCTCCGGCATCGGCGGCGCCACGATCGCCTCCGGTTTGGCCGGCAGCGGCGCCTCGATCCTGATCCTCGAGCGCGGCGAACCGCTGCCGGCGACGCCGCATGCGCGCTCGACGCGGTCGATCTTCGTCGACGGCCACTACCGGCCGAAAGAGATGTGGCGCGAGGCCGGAGGTGCCGCCTTCAACCCCGGCAACTACTATTATGTCGGCGGCAATTCGAAGTTCTTCGGCGCGGTGCTGATCCGCTACCGCAAGGAGGATTTCTCCGAGCTCGAGCACTTCGGCGGCGTGTCGCCGGCCTGGCCGTTTTCCTACGACGAGTTCGAGCCCTGGTACTCGAAGGCCGAGCAGCTTTTTCGCGTGCGCGGCAGCCTCGGCGAGGACCCGACCGAGCCGTTCCATTCGATCCCCTACGCGTTCAAGCCGGTGCCCGACGAGCCTTCGATCGCACGCGCCCGCGCCGAACTCAAAGGCCTCGGCCTGCATCCCGCTTCGCTGCCGCTCGGCGTCGACATCGAAGCCTGGCTAAAGGAGGGCAAGACAGGCTGGGATGCCTTCCCGAACACCGGCCAAGGCAAGGTCGATGCCCAAACCGGACCGCTGGCGGCGGCGCTTATGGACAAAAATATCCGGCTCGAGACCGGCGCCCATGTCGACTGGCTCGAAGCCTCGCCGGACGGCAAGTCGATCGCCGCCATCCACTACACGCAGAACGGTGCGCAGAAGAAGCTCTCGCCGAAACTGGTGATCCTCTCGGCCGGCGCCATCAACTCGGCCGTCATCCTGCTGCGCTCGCCTTCGGCAAAGGGAAAAGGTCTCGCCAACAGCTCCGACCAGGTCGGCCGCAATTTCATGAACCACAATTCGAGCGCGATGCTGGCGATCGACCCGCGCCGCCGCAACGACGCCGTCTACCAGAAGACGCTGATGCTCAACGACTACTATCTGTCGGACGGCAAGGGCGGCAAGCCGCTGGGCAATGTGCAATTGCTCGGCAAGATCGACGGCAACATGCTCAAGGCCAATGTGAAACTGGCGCCGAAATTCGCGCTCGATTTCATGGCCGGCCACGCCGTCGACTGGTACCTGATGTGCGAGGACCTGCCCGATCCCGAAAGCCGCATCATGGTCGACGGCAAGGAGATCGTCATGCAGTGGCGGCGCTCCAACATGCAGTCGCTGGAAGGCCTGACCAAGGTGATGCGCGAAAACTTCCGCGCCTGCGGTTATCCGATCGTGCTGTCACGGCCCTTCGACAAGCGCACGCCCTCGCATCAGTGCGGCACGGTGAAGATGGGCAACGATCCGGCTACCTCGCCGCTCGATCCATTCTGCCGCGCCTATGACCACAACAACCTGTTCGTCGTCGACGCCGGCTTCCTGCCGACTTCGGCTGCGGTCAACCCGGCGCTGTCGATCGCGGCGCAAGCGCTGCGTGTCGCCGACCACATCCGCAAGACGGAGCTTGCCGCATGATAGGTCGGCGCCGCCCCTCACCCTTACCCTCTCCCCGTGAAAGACGGGGAGAGGGAGTCGCCAGCGTCGCGGCCATCCCCCTTCTCCCCGTCACTATACCGGGAGAAGGTGCCGGCAGGCGGATGAGGGGCAGCGCTGACATTGGTGGAGATATGCTCATATGACCCGCCCGGGAGCCATCGTCACCGGCGGCGCGCGCGGCATAGGCCTCGCCTGCGCCGAGGCGCTGGCCGATGCCGGCTTCGATATCCTTGTCGCCGACCTCGCTGAAAAGCCCTCCGCAGGGCTTGCCGACAAGATCGCCGCGCGCGGTGCGAAGTTCGCCTATGCCGCCTGCGATATCGGTGACCTCGCCGGCCATCGGAAACTGGTTGAAGCGGCGATGGACGCCTTCGGCAGCATCGACTGCCTGGTCAACAATGCCGGCATAGGCGCCGTGGTGCGCGGCGACCTGCTGGAGCTGAAGCCGGAGAACTTCGACCGCGCGCTGGCTATCAATCTGCGCGGCACGGTGTTCCTCAGCCAGGCGGTCGCCAAGGCTATGCTGGCGACGCCTGCCGCTTCTGCCAGATCGATCATCACCATCACCTCGGTCAGCGCGACAATGGCGTCGCCGGAACGCGCCGACTACTGCATCTCCAAGGCCGGCCTTTCCATGTGGGTGAAAAACCTGGCGCTGCGCCTCGCCGCGGAAAACATCGGCGTGTTCGAGGTGCGGCCGGGCATCATCCGCACCGACATGACGGTAGGCGTTTCCGCCAAATATGACGCGCTGATCGAAGGCGGCCTGGTGCCGGCGAAACGCTGGGGCGAAGCCGCCGACATCGGCGCCGTGGTGGCCGCGTTGGCTTCGGGAAAATTCGGTTTTTCGACCGGATCGGTCATCGATGTCGACGGCGCACTCTCCGTGCCGCGCTTGTGAGGAACCATGGCTGACTACATCATTGTTGGCGCCGGTCCGGCCGGCTGCGTTCTCGCCAACCGGCTGAGCGAAGATCCTTCGAACTCGGTGCTTTTGCTGGAAGCCGGCGGCAAGGATTGGCATCCGCTGATCCACATGCCGGCGGGCTTCGCCAAGATGACCAAGGGCATCGCCTCCTGGGGCTGGTCGACCGTGCCGCAGAAGAACATGAAGGATCGCGTGTTCTGGTACACGCAGGCCAAGGTCGTCGGCGGCGGCTCGTCGATCAACGCCCAGATCTACACGCGCGGCAATGCCCGCGATTATGACGCGTGGGAGAAGGAAGAGGGGCTCGCCGGCTGGGGCTATCGCGACGTGCTGCCCTATTTCAAGCGCGCCGAGAACAACCAGCGCTTCGCCAACGATTTCCATGGCGACCAGGGCCCGCTCGGCGTCTCCAATCCGATCTCGCCGCTGCCGATCTGCGAGGCCTATTTCCGCGCCGGGCAAGAGATGGGCATCCCCTTCAATCCGGATTTCAATGGCTCAAGCCAAGAGGGCGTCGGCTACTACCAACTCACCCAGAAGGACGCGCGGCGCTCCTCCGCCTCCGTCGCCTATCTGAAGCCGATCCGCGCCCGCAAGAATCTGACGGTCCGGACCGACGTGCTCGTCACCCGCGTCGTCGTCGAGAAGGGTGGCGCCGTCGGCGTCGAGGTGGTCGACAAGCCAGGCGGCGAAAAGACGATCCTGCGTTCGAACCGCGAGGTGATCGTCTCCTCCGGCGCCATTGGCTCGCCGAAGCTTCTCATGCAGTCCGGCATCGGCCCGGCCGACCATCTGAAATCGGTCGGCGTGACGCCGGTTCACGACCTGCCCGGCGTCGGCTCCAACATGCAGGACCATCTCGACCTGTTCGTGATCGCCGAATGCACCGGCGACCACACCTATGACAACTACGCCAAGCTGCACCGCACCATGTGGGCGGGCCTGCAATATCTGCTGTTGAAGAAGGGCCCTGTCGCCTCAAGCCTCTTCGAGACCGGCGGCTTCTGGTACGCCGACCCGACGGCCGCCTCGCCCGACATCCAGTTCCATCTCGGCCTCGGCTCGGGCATCGAGGCCGGCGTCGAGAAATTGAAGAACCCGGGGGTGACGTTGAACTCGGCTTTCCTGCGCCCGCGCTCGCGCGGCACGGTGCGGCTGAAGAGCGCCGACCCGGCCGACCATCCGCTGATCGATCCGAACTACTGGTCCGACCCGTATGATCGCGACATGTCGATCAAGGGGCTCAGGCTAGCGCGCGAGATCATGCGGCAGAAGGCGCTCCAACCTTATGTGTTGCGCGAGGTGCTGCCCGGCCCTGCCCTGCAAAGCGATGCCGATCTCTTCGACTATGCCTGCCGCGCGTCCAAGACCGACCATCACCCGGTCGGCACCTGCCGCATGGGCCATGATGCGATGGCGGTGGTCACGCCGGATCTCAGGCTGCGCGGTATCGAAGGCCTGCGCGTCTGCGACGCCTCCGTGATGCCGCGCGTCCCCTCCTCCAACACCAATGCGCCGACGATCATGGTCGGCGAAAAAGGCGCCGACCTGATCCTCGGCCGCGAGCCGCTGCCGCCGGCCGTGTTCAAGGGCAACCGGGCGGCTTGAGGTACGAGCGATGATCAGGCACTGCGTCTTCGTCCGCTTCCGCGACGATGTGCTCGCCGCCGAGCGCGCGGCGATCCACGCCGATCTTCAAGCACTTCGTTCGCTGATCGATGGCATGGGTGACGTAAAATTCAGCGCCAATGTCAGCCCCGAGCCCTTCGCGCGCGGCTTCAGCCATGGCTTCACCATCGATTTCCGCGATGCCGCTGCCCGCGACGCCTATCTGGTGCACGAAGCGCATCGGCGCGCCGGCGCCCGTTTGGTCGCGGCGCTCGAAGGCGGCACCGATGGGCTGATGGTCATCGATCTTGAAATCAGCCAAGCCTGAGCGCCACCACGCCGGCGACGATCCCGAGCGCAGCGGTGGCGCGCCAGGCCGTCATCTTCTCGCCCAGCGCCAGCACCGAGATCAGCATGGCGAACAGGATCGAGGTCTCGCGCAGCGACGCCACCGAGGCGATCGGCGCCTTGGTCATCGCCCACATCACGATCCAGTAGGCGGCGCCGCTGAGCACGCCGGTGAACAGCCCTGCCTTCCAGTCGCTCGCCAGCATCGGGAGCGACTGCGGGCCACGGAAGGCAACGCACAGCACCAGCGCCCATGCCGCGTCGCAGACGAACAGCCAGGCCGCGTAACTTTGTGCGCTCACCGCCAGACGGGCGCCGCTGCCGTCGGAGAGCGTGTAGCTGGCGATGAAGATCGAGGTGCCGAGCGCGAAGCTGACCGCGCGCAGATTGAACCGTTCGAGATGCACGCCACCGCGAAATGACATCACCAGTGTGCCCGCCGACAAAAGCATGATGCCGACGATGGCAAGCGGCGGCGGAACTTCTCCCACCAGGACGATGCCGCCGAGCGCCGAGAGCAAGGGTGCCGTGCCGCGCGCCAGCGGATAGGTCTGGGCGAAGTCGCCGGCCTTGTAGGCGCCGATCAGGAAGGTCCGGTAGCCCATATGGAAGATCACCGAGGCGATGATGTAAGGCCACACTTCCGCCTTCGGCACCTCGACGAAGGGAAGCGCGAAGAGCGCGGCAAATCCCATGCCGAGCGTCATCAGCGTGATCGACAGGAAGCGGTCGAGATGCACCTTGACCAGCGCGTTCCAGATCGCATGCATGGCTGCCGCCGAGAGCACCGCGAGGAAGACGAACAGCGTCATGCCCGGCTCACCTGTCGGCCAGGCCTGGGGCGATGCCCGGCGTTTCCAGATCGATATCGACCCTGAGTGGAAAATGGTCGGAAGCGACCTCGCCGATATCGGCGCTGACCAAACGCACGCGCCCGGCCAGCATGCCGCCGACGAAGCAATGGTCGAGCCGGCGTTTCGCCAGCCTGCCGTCGATAATCTTCTCGTGCGTATGAAAGTCAGCCACCGGCTCGCTGGCTACGGCTGCGGCATCGACGAAGCCATCGATATAGGCGGCGCCTCGATGATAAGGCGTGCTGCCGACGATGCGCCGGTATTCGGCGCTGCCCGGCTCCATGTTGAAATCGCCGAGCCAGATCGCCGCCAGCGGGTTCTCCGGCTCCGCCTGGCCATTGCTCCAGCTGCGCTGCGGCTCGTCGTCGGCGCCGCTCCACGGGCCGCCTTCGGACGGCGCGCGGCGATGCTCGCCAAGCAGGTAGTCGATCTGTTCCAGCCGCTCCTCGGCCGCGATATGGGCGAGATGCAGCGAGAAGACCCGCAGCGGTCCGGCGGGCGTGCGGATCATGCATTCCAGCGCCGCGTTGCGGGTGTTGAGCGGCCTCAGCGTGCGGCGCAGCGGCAGCGCATGCAGGCGAGACCAGACGATCGGCAGCTTCGACAGCAGCATCGTGCCGAACTGGCGCCGGCGGTTCACGACCCGGCCGTCGCGCTTTTCGCTGGCGTCCATGTCGAAGGCCGGACCATAGACCCAATAATAGTCGGGCAGCAGCCTCGACAGGATCTCCGGCTGGTCGTCGCCATTGCTGCGCCGCCAATGCCGTTCGACCTCCTGCAAGGCGATGATGTCGGCGCCGTCAACCAGCTTTGGACAGCGCATGAGATCGTAGCGCCCATCGCTGCCATAGCCGTACTGGATGTTGTAGCTGATCAGCTTCATTGGTTAACCGGCTGAATATATGGCCACGCCAGTAGCGCCTCTGCCATGGCGTTGCAATGGACCGCGGCGGCACTCGGAATAGTCCAGCTAGAGCAATTCCAGGAAAAGTGTGAAACGGTTTTCCGTCCGGAATTGCGTCAAAACAAAGAAGTAGGGCGGTTCAGCGTTTCCATGAAACGGTGAATTGCTCTAATGCCCCAGACCAGCTTCTCTCTCAATACGTCGTAAGCGGCTGGAACCGTCCGGCCGGCGATGCCGCCAGCTCGGCCCAGTCGATCTCTTCTTCCAGCCGGTGATAGGCCTCGTCGCCGATCGTGCCGTTGCGGCGCAGCTCCTCCAGCGTGTCGCGCTGACGGTTGATGGCATAGAGGCGAAGCCGGTCGTATTCGGTCGCGGCCTGCGCGTCCTCCGGATTTTCCGCGACCAGGCGCTGGGCCTCGTACTGCTCGCGCACGACAGCCGCGGCGGCCGTCGTCTTGCGGCTCAACACGTCGAGCGCGGCCTGCATGATGGCGACGCGCGCTTGCGCCACTTCGCGATCGACCGTCGTATCCCGCTCGAAATTGAGCCAGCGCAGCAGCGGCTTCAGGCTCATGCCTTGCAGCACCAGCGTGCCGAGGACGACCGCGAAGGCGGCAAGGACGATCGGGTCGCGGCCGGGAAAGCCGGCCGGCAAGGCAAACGCAACGACCAGCGTCACCAGCCCGCGCATGCCGCACCAGCCGACGAGCACGGCACCGCGGAACGTCGGCGCATCTCGCTTCTGCTCTTCGCTGTCGAAGCGGGCAAACCGCCGCATGACCGCGACATAACCCAGCACCCAGACGAGGCGCGCCGCGATGACGACGACCAGCACCGTTGCGGCGAAGACAAATGCATCGCCTTGCCCTTCGCCGGAGAGCCGGCTGACGATCGACCGTGCCTGCAGGCCCATCAGCACGAAAGCCAGCACGTTGAGCACGAACACCGCCGACTCCCAGACCGAATAGGTGCTGACGCGGCGTCTCGCCGACATGCGGCGCGGTGCGGTACGCGCGATGGTGATGGCATAGACGACGATGGTGATGATGGCCGAAAGGCCGGCCTTGTCGGCGATGATCCAGACGGCGAAGGTCCCGGCGAACTGCACCACGGTGCTGCTTGCCGCGTCCTCTATCCGCGTTAGCGTCAGCAGCGAGAAGCGGCCGAACAGATAGCCGGCAGCAACGCTGCCGACGGTGGACAGCAGGACCACCGGCACCGCGTCCTTCAGCATGACCGAGCCGATGGCGGCCGATACTGATATCCGGTAGATCAGCAGCGCCGTGGCGTCGTTGAGCAGGCTCTCGCCCTGCAGGATGGCGGTGAGACGATGCGGCACCTTGAATTGGTTGAGCACAGCGCTCGCCGCCACGGCATCCGGCGGGGCAACAATGGCGCCGAGCGCGATCGCCGCCGCGATCGGCAGGCCGACCATCTTCCAGCCGACGAACGCAACGACAACGGTGGTGAAGACGACGGCGCCCAGCGCCAGCAGCACCAGCGACAGCCGATAGCGCCTCAAATCGCGCAGCGAGGTGTCATAGGCGGCATCGAGAAGCACCGGCGCAATGAAAAGCGCCAGCGCCAGTTCCGGATCGATCTCGATCGTCGGCGCGCCAGGCAGGAAAGCGAGCCCGGCTCCGGCCAAAGCCAGCAACGACGGATAAGGAACCTCCAGCCACCGCGACAGCGCCGTCAACGCGACGGCAATCAAAAGCAGGATAAGGGTGACCTCGAACAGCGCCATGGCCTATCGTAGCGGCGAAGCGCGAAGCTTGGCAGTACCCCCGGGGCAGGATGCTGTTGATTGTCTGGCGGGTTTGCGTTGCCTGTCGGATCGCGCCGCAGAGCTGCTGCACTGGTCGATGCTCGCCGGCCAGTGCAACCGCTGCTATCCGTCATGTCGACGCTGCGCGACCTGGGGCCGCCGTCAGTGCAAGACCAGCATGTCGCCCGACGAGAACGAGATATCCGCCTTCTCGCCGACGACGGGCGGCGGCGTCGCGGAGTTGTTGAAGGTGTCGAGCGAGACCGTGTTGCCGCCGATGCCGACGCGCACGCGGATGACCGAGCCTAGGAAATGCACTTCGGCGATCTCGCCCGACAGGCTGGTGTCGTGGCCGGGTTGCCGCGCCAGCGAGATCGCTTCCGGCCGCAGCGCCAAGGACAGCGTGTCGCCGGACTTCGAGCCGTTGAGCTTGCCCTTGAGCGAGACTTCTTGCGCGTTGACCTGCACCTTGCCCGAAGCGGCGTCGGTGACCTTGCCCTCGAGCACATTGAGCGTGCCGACGAAATTGGCGACGAACTTGGTCGCCGGGCGGTTGTAGATCTCGAACGGCGTGCCGACCTGCTCGGCCTTGCCGCCATACATCACCGCGATGCGGTCGGAGATCGACAGCGCCTCTTCCTGGTCATGGGTGACGAAGATGGTGGTGATGCCGAGCTTCTTCTGGATCGAACGGATTTCCTCGCGCAGCGACACCCGCACCTTGGCATCGAGCGCCGACAGCGGCTCGTCAAGCAAAAGCAGCTTCGGCTTCGGCGCCAGCGCGCGCGCCAGCGCGATGCGCTGCTGCTGGCCGCCCGAGAGCTGATAGGGGTAGCGGTCGCCCATCTGCGGCAGCTTGATGATGTCGAGCATCTCGGCGACGCGCCTGTCGGCGTCGGCCTTCGGCATACCGGCGACTTTCAGTCCGAAGGCGATGTTCTGCGCCACCGTCAGGTTGGGGAACAATGCATAGGCCTGGAACACCATGCCGACATTGCGCTGGTTGGGCTTCAGCCTGGTGATGTCCTTGCCGCTGACCACGATCTTGCCGGCCGACGGCTCCTCGAAGCCGGCGACCATGCGCAGCACGGTCGTCTTGCCGCAGCCGGACGGGCCGAGGAAGGAGACGAACTCTCCCGGCTCGACGTCGAGATTGAAATCCTGCACCACGGTGGTGGCGCCGAAGGACTTTCGCACATGCTGGATGGAGAGGAACGGCTCGGCCATGACTTTGACTTTCAGTTCGGGCGGTTCGCCGATTTCGGCGCGAAACGCGACAGGATCTGGATCAGCGACATGCAGCCCCAGGTGATGGCGAAGGCGATGATGGCAAGCGCCGCCGGTTCATAGGCGCGGTTGGCGCCGATATTCTGCAGATAGGGCCCGAACGCCGGCCGGTTGAGCAGGCTCGCCATGGTGAATTCGCCGATGACGATGGCGAAGGTCAGGAAGGCGCCCGACAGCACCGCGATCAGGACGTTGGGCAGGATGACACGGGTGATGATCGTGCCCCAGCCGGCGCCCAGGATCTGCGCCGCTTCGGTCAGCGTGCGCACGTCGATCGTGCGAAGCCCGGTGTCGACGGCGCGATACATGTAGGGCAGCGCCAGCGTCGCGTAGCCGATCACCAGCAGGGCGTTGGTCGCCGTGTCATTCGCCAGGAAGGGCAGCGGCGAGTTCGAGCCATACATCCTGATGTAGCCGAAGACGATGACGATGGCCGGAATGACCAGCGGCAACAGCGTGATGAACTCGACGACCGGTCTGATCTGCGGCAGCCGCAGCCGGATCCAGTAGGCGGCCGGCACCACGACCAGCACGCCGAGGATGATGGTGAAGATGGCGGCGATCACCGAATACATGAAGGTCGCCTGGAAGCGGGCATCGCCCAACACGATCTGGTAGGCGTCAAAGGAATAGGCGCCGCGCCGCATGCGCATGGAGAATTCCACCGTCGCGATCAGCGGGATGAAGAAATAGGCGGCGCCGAGGATGAAGACGACCCAGGCCCAGAAGCGTCCGGTCTTCATTTCAGCCACCTCTCCGAGCGTGTCCGAAACCAGATGTAGAAGACATTGGCCAGGCCTGTGATGACGATCATGCCGAAGGCGATGGCATAGCCGAGATGCGCGTTGTGCAGCACGTCACCACGTATCTGCGCATAGAGCACGATCGGAATGATGTTCAAAGACGAGCCGGTCAGCGCGTAAGCGGTGGCGATGGCGCCAAAGGCGTTAGCGAAAAGGAGGATCACGGTGCCGAGGAAACTCGGCCAGATCACCGGAATGACCACCATGCGCCAGTATTGCGCTGTGGTGGCGCCAAGCGTGGCGGCCGCCTCGCCCCATTCCCGCTTCAGCCCATCGATCGCCGGGGTGATGATGACCACCATCAGCGGAATCTGGAAATAGACATAGGTCAGCGTCAGGCCCCAGAAGGACAGGATGTTGAAGCCGTGCGCATAGATGTTGAGACCAAACACGGTGTTTAAGAGCACCGTGGCGAGGCCGAGCCGCCCGAGTGTCGCAAGGAAGGCGAAAGCCAACGGGATGCCGGCGAAATTGGAGGCCACGCCCGAAAAGGTCAGCGTCGCCGAGCGTATCCAGTCCGGCAGGCCGCCGCGCACGATGGCGATGGCTATCGCCAGGCCCGCAAACGCGCCGATCAGCGAAGAGGCCAAGCTGACCTTGATAGAGATCCAGTACGCGGCGAGGATCGTGGGCAGGCTACAGTTTCCATTGACCCAGAAAGTCCAGGAATTGATCTGGCACTGCAAATAGTTCGACAGATTGGGCGGGTCGAAGATACCAACGATGTTTTCGAGGGTGAATTCGCCGGCATCGTTCTGGAAGGCGCCCAGCATCAGATAGAGCGTGGGCAGGATAAGGAACATGCTGGCGAAGACGAAGAACGGCGTGACCCCGAGCCACTGCGTCGGCAGCCGCAAGGCGCGCGCCTCGCCTGGGGGCGCGGTCTTTCCGGCAATTACCTCATCGGAAAGCGAGAGATCGGTCATGCGCCGGCTACCGTCCTGGAGGATACCGGGCGGCCTCACGGCCGCCCGGACGATTTCATAGATTACTTGACGTTGGCGCCGACGACGGCATCCCAGTTCTTGGTGATGGCTTCCTTGGCCTTGCCCTGCTCGTCGAGCGTCGGGAACACCGCCGCCGCGTAGGATTCAGCCGGCGGCAGCTTGGCCATCACGTCCGCCGGGAGCTTGCCGTTCTTGGCGAGATCGTTGAAGCGGATCGGATGGCAATAGCCCTTCAGCCAGGCGATCTGGCCTTCGTCGGAGTAGAGATACTCCAGCCAGAGCTTGGCGGCATTCGGATGCGGCGCGAAGGCGCTGATCGCCTGCACGTAGACGCCGGCGACGACGCCCGTCTTCGGCACGACGACGTCGACGGGCGGGTTGCCCTTCAGGGTGTCGCGGCCGGCCAGCGCGTTATAGTCCCAGGTGACCAGGATCGGCGTCTGGCCCTGGGCGAGCGTTGCTGCCTTGCCGATGACCGGCACGAAATTGCCGGCGGCATTGAGCTTCTTGAAGAAGTCGAGGCCGGCGGTGCCGGCGGCGTCACCGGCAGCCGCGCCACCGGAAAGGCCGGCGGCATAGACCGCCTGGATGGCCTGGTTCGAGGCGCGCGGATCACCCGCAAGAGCGACCGAGTTGGCGAATTCCGGCTTCAGCAGGTCAGCCCAATCGGCCGGCGCTTCCTTGACCAGGTCCTTGTTCACTTCGAAGGACAGCACGCCGTAATAGTCCCCGGTCCAAAAGCCGTCGGCATCCTTGGCGCTGTCGGGGATCGAATCCCAGGTCGACACCTTGTAGGCCTGGATCAGGCCGTCCTTCTTGGCGGACGGGCCGAAAGACAGGCCGACGTCGATGACGTCCGGCGCCTGCGGGCCCTTGTTGTCCTTGTTGGCCTTGATCGCCTCGACCTCGTCGCCCGAACCGGCATCGGGGTTGAGCTCGTTGATCTTGAGGTCCGGATATTTCGCCTTGAAGCCATCGATGACGGCGCCATACCCGCACCAGTCGTGCGGCAGCGCGATGACCGTGAGTTCGCCCTCCGCCTTCGCGGCCTTAGCGAGATCGTCCAGCGAAGCCGCCGACGAAATCACCGTCGACGCAAACAGCGCCGCGGCCGAAAGTGAAAGCACCTTCCCCGTGAACTTGAACATTTGTTCTCTCCATTGAACTGACGCCATTGGACGCCTGCGATGCGGTATCGTTTTCGTGTGACAGCCAGATGAAAGCTTTGTGAAACCGGCACCCCGCAGCACGAAAAAGTAAACTCTCTTTAACCGGTTGTAGCAATCGCTCCGCGATTCTTTTTCCGGCTAATTATTCTCCTCCTTGCCCTTTCGCCCTTTTCCCTTTCCTTTCCCCTCGTTTCTAGATCAACTTTCCGCCGCAAAAATCGCCTTACACAGACCCTGCGATGGCGTTTTCGAGCAGCGTCAGCGCCGCTTTCTTGGTGAGCTTGACCGGATTGCCGCCGGCGGTCGGATCGACCACCGCCATGTCGGCGATCAGCGCCTTGCGCTTCTTGTCCATGTCGAGACCCTTGATCAGGCCGGGCAGCGCGTGCGGCACCTTGAGTTCCTTGCGCAGCTTGACGATCGCCTTGGCGAAACCGTCGAAGCCGCCCTTGATGCCGCAATAGGCGGCAAGCCGGGCGATGCGCTCATCGATTGCCTCACGGTTGAAGGCGAGCACATAGGGCATAAACACCGCATTGGTCATGCCGTGATGGGTGTCGTAGAGCGCGCCGATCGGATGCGACAGCGAGTGGATGGCGCCAAGCCCCTTCTGGAAGGCCGCGGCACCCATGGCGGCGGCGCTCATCATATGGGCGCGGGCGACCAGATCCTTGCCGTTGGCAAAGGCCTTGGGCAGGTTCTCGAACACCAGGCGGATGCCTTCCACCGCGATGCCGTCGGCCATCGGGTGATAGCCTGGCGCGCAATAGGCTTCGAGGCAGTGGGCAAGCGCATCCATGCCGGTGCCGGCGGTGATGAAGGCAGGCATGCCGACCGACAGCTCCGGATCGGCAATCACGATCGTCGGCAACAGCTTCGGATGGAAGATGACCTTCTTGGTGTGGGTCGCCTCGTTGGTGATGACGCCGGCGCGACCAACCTCCGACCCGGTTCCGGCCGTTGTCGGCACCGCGATGATCGGCGCGATCGCGTCCGAATTGGCTCTGGTCCACCAGTCGCCGATATCCTCGAAATCCCACACCGGGCGCGTCTGCCCCGCCTGGAAGGCGATCAGCTTGCCGAGGTCGAGCGCCGAGCCGCCGCCGAAGGCGATGACGCCGTCATGCTTGCCCTTCTTGAACACCGCGATGCCGGCGGTGAGGTTGGACTCGACCGGGTTCGGCTTCACCTCGGAAAACACCCCGTAAGGCACCTTGGCGTCATCGAGGATCTTCAGCGTCGAGGCGACGACCGGCAGCTTCGCCAGCCCAGGATCGGTGACGAAGAGCGGCCGCTTGATCCCGGCCGCGGCCAGCACGTCCGGCAGTTCCTTGATGCGGCCGGCGCCGAAGCGGACGGTGGTGGGGTAGTTCCATTTGGAGATGAGCTTGGACATTGCTTGTCTTTCGAAAAATCAGATCGTTTCGCGCAGGTGATAGGATTTCGGCCGGGTCAGGTTGTCGTAGCCGATGGCCGAGAGTGCCGCGCCCTTGCCGGTGTCCTTGACGCCGGTCCAGACCAGCGCCGGATCGAGGTAGTCGCAGCGGTTCATGAAGAGGGTGCCGGTCTCGACGCGGTCGCCGATGGCCACCGCGCGCTCGGTGTCGCGCGTCCAGATCGAGGCGGTCAGCCCATAGGGGCTGTCGTTCATCAGCGCGATGGCTTCCTCGTCGTTGCGCACCTTCATGATGCCGACGATCGGCCCAAAACTTTCCTCGCGCATGACGCTCATCTGGTGATCGACATCGGTCAGCACTTCCGGCGCCAGATAGGGCGAGCCGGGCCTGTCGTTTTCGACCCTCATGTTAATATGCCCCTTGGCGCCCTTGCGCAGCGCCTCGGCCTTCTGCTCGCGGATCAGGTCGGCGAAGCGCGCCTGCGCCATCGGGCCCATCGTGGTCGCCTGTTCCAGCGGATTGCCGACGACATAGTTCTTCGTCTCGGCGACGAAACCTTCGACGAACTCGTCATAGACCTTCTCGTGCACATAGACGCGCTCGATGCCGCAGCAGCATTGGCCGGAATTGTAGAAGGCGCCGTCGACGAGGTTGGCGACCGCATGGTCCATCCTGGCGTCGGGCAGCACATAGGCCGGATCCTTGCCGCCGAGCTCGAGGCCGAGCGTCATGAAGGTGCCGGCCGCCGCCTTCTCGATGGCGCGGCCGCCGGCGACCGAGCCGGTGAAGTTGACATGGTCGATCTTGCCCGAACCGAGCAGCTTTTCGGTCTGCGCGTGGTTGAGGACGACGTTCTGGAACAGCCCCTTGGGCAGGCCCGCCTTGTCGAAGGCCTGCTGAAAACGCTCGCCAACGAGCAGGGTCTGCGCCGCGTGCTTGAGGATGACGGCGCTGCCGGCCATCAGCGCCGGCACGATGGTGTTGACCGCGGTGAGATAAGGATAGTTCCACGGCGCGATCACCAGCACCACGCCGAGCGGCACCTTCTTCACATAGCGGCGGAACCCGTCCTTCGGATTGGAGGCCATGACAGGCTTCAACGCAGCTTCGGCGATCTCGACCATGTAGTTGGTGCGTTCCTTGACGCCACCGAACTCGCCGCCATAGCGCACCGGCCGCCCCATCTGCCAGGCGATCTCCGGCACGATCTCGTCGCTCATACCGACCAGCGCTTCCAACATCGCCAGCATGTATTTGCCGCGCTCGACGATGGGTGTCTCGGCCCATTTCTCCTGCGCCGCCCTGGCCCGCTCTACCGCTGCGTTTATCGCCAGGTCGGTCGCGACCGGCCGCTCGGCATAGATCGAGCCGTCGATGGGTGATTTGAGTTTGACCGTTTCGGTCATTTTGTAAGTCCTCGCATTCTACAACAATACCATTTGGCTTGGCGCCGCCCCTCCGCCTGCCCGTCCTCCGCAGCAGCTGTGGAGGGTGGACCGGCACCTTCTCCCCGTGAAGGACGGGGAGAAGGGATAAGCTCCAGCACTGGCGTCCCCCTCTCCCCGTTTTTCACGGGGAGGGGGTAAGGGTGAGGGGCAGCGCCGACGTTACGGGCTAGCGCTCTAGTACCGCTCGAACCCCCGGTGCAATTCCCAATCCGTAATCCGGCGGTCGTATTCGAACTGCTCCCAACGGGCGGTGTGCACGTAGTGTTCGACCACGTCCTCGCCGAAAGCCTGCTTCAGCATCGTGGAATTCGCCAATGTCTCAGTCGCATCGCGCAGGGTCTTCGGGATTTCCGGCAGTTGCGACGCCTGATAGGCATCGCCGACGAAGGGCTTCTGCAGTTCCAGCTTCTCGTCGATGCCGGCAAGGCCGGCGGCGGTCAATGCCGCGAAAGCGAGATAGGGATTGAGGTCGGCGCCGCCGATGCGGCACTCCATGCGGATACCCTTGGTGCCTTCGCCGCAGAGCCGGAAGCCGGCGGTGCGATTGTCCTCGCTCCACATGATCTTGGTCGGCGCGAAGGTGCCGGCCTGGAAGCGCTTGTAGGAGTTGATGTATGGCGCCAGGAACCAGGTGAACTCCTTGGCGTATTTGAGCTGTCCCGCCGCCCATTGCTGGCCGAGCGTCGACAGCGTCCATTCCGCATTTTTATCGAAGAACAGCGGCGTCTTGCCGTCGGCGCTCCACAGCGAATTGTGGATGTGGCTGGAGTTGCCGGCGAGGCCGTAATTGTACTTGGCCATGAAGGAAATCGCCTTGCCTTCCGACTCGGCGATCTCCTTGGCGCCGTTCTTCAGGATGACGTGGCGGTCGGCCATGTCGAGCGCCTCGGCATAACGCACGTTGATCTCTTCCTGGCCCGGGCCCCACTCGCCCTTGGAGTTCTCGATCGGAATGCCGGCCGCTTCCATCTCGTTGCGCAGCCGGCGCATGACGCCTTCTTCCTTGGTGGTGATGCCGATCTGGTAGTCGCCGATATAGGGCGAGGCGGTGTCGAGACCCTGCCAATGCTTCCTGCGCGCGGAATCGTAGGTCTCGCTGAACAGGTAGAACTCGAGCTCGGAGGCGAAATAGCCGATATAGCCGCGCTCCTTGAGCCGCTGGACCTGCTTCTTCAGGATCGCCCGGGGTGAGTGTGCCAAATCCTCATGATCGTGGTGATCGAGCACGTCGCAGATGACCAGCGCCGTCTTCTCCAGCCACGGGATGCGCCGCAGCGTCGAAAGATCGGGCTTCATGACGAAGTCGCCATAGCCCTTCGACCAGCTCGCCGCCTTGTAGCCGGGCACCGGCTCCATATCGATGTCGGCGGCCAGCAGATAATTGCAGCCATGCGTCTCGTCATGCGCGGAATCGACGAAATACTGGGCCAGGAAGCGCTTACCCGCGAGCCGGCCCTGCATGTCGACGATGCAGGCCAGAACCGTGTCGATCTCGCCGTTGGAGACCGCCTGCTTCAACTGATCGAACGAGAAATTCCCGGCCATTCCTTTGGCACTCCAGTACTTTTCGGTTGAAAAGGAAGAAACGAAGCCATGGCCGGCACAATGCCGGCCATGGCTATGAGGCGAAGTATCAGTTGCCGGTCTCGCCGATGGCCACCTCGGCCGCTTTGATCGCCGCCTGACGTTTGGCAATCTCATCGCCAATCGGCGGGCCCTGGAAGCGGCGGTTCTCGAAGCCGTACCAGAGCACGGCGGTCAGCACGAGGAAGCCGATGGTGATGTAGAGCACCTTGTCGTTCGGCGGCTGGATGGCGATGTAGAAAATGATCGCCATGCCGACGACCGACAGCAGGCAAACCAGCTTGAACAGCCCGCCGCCGAGATTCCATGGACCGGGATTCGGCCATTTCGCCGTTCCGAAAGCCATCATGCCGAGCACGATCGGGATGATGAAGGAGAGGAACAGGAACACCAGCGTCGAGTTGACGACGATGGTGTAGATGTTCGTCCCGCCGATCGAGATGAACTGGGCAAGGAAGACATAGATGATCTCGAGGATCGCGGCCGTCCAGATCGCATGGACCGGCGTGCGCCAAGCCGGGCTGACCTTGGCCAGCGACGCCGACCCGACCGGCATGCCACCGTCGCGAGAGAAGGCAAACAGCATGCGCGAGGCCGAGGTCACCGTGGCCAGGCCGCAGAGAAACTGCGAGATAAGGATCGCCAGATAGAGCAACTCTTTCAGCCAGACCGGCAGGATCGCGTCCATGGTCGAGAAGAACACGCTCCAGCCTTGCTTGGCGCCCGCGGCCAGATCCGGGATGGCCAGCATGATCGCGCAGACCATCGCCCAGCCGATCAGCGACGACCACAGAACCGACGAGATGATTGCCCGCGGAACGGAATGCGCCGCCTTCAGCGTTTCTTCCGAAGTATGCGCCGAAGCGTCATAGCCGGTGATGGTATAGACCGGCAGCAGCAGGCAAAGCAGGAACAAGTAGGTCATAGAGTCTGACTGCGGGAAAACGCCGCCGCCGGCATCGCCGGAATAGTTGGTGAACGTCCACAGCCGCGTGATGTCGATTGCCGGGGCGAATACCAGGCACGCGACGATAAGCACGGCCGTCGCGCCGAGGATCAGGAAGCCAGAGGCATCCGTCAGCATGGCGGTCAGCTTGATGCCGAAATGATTGCAGAGCGCCTGGATGACGGTGATGGCGGCGACAAATCCGACAATCTCGCCTGGCGTGCCGGTCATGCCGAACCAACTGCCGAACGTGCCGACGAAGAAGAATGCGGTGCCGATGTTGATGGCGCCGAGCACAGTGATCAGGCCGAGCAGGTTGAGCCAGGCCGTGAGCCAACCGGTGAAGCGGTTTCCAAGGATCGACGCCCAGTGATAGAGGCCGCCCGCGGTCGGGAATGCCGAGGCAATCTGCGCCATGGCGAGGGCAAAGACCCCGGATACGGCGCAGCCGACGATCCAGCCGATGCCGGCGCCGGCGCCGCCGATCGACGAGATGGCCTGGGCGAAGGAATTGATGCCGCCCGACAGGATGCAGATGATCGAGAATGAGATCGCGAAGTTCGAGAAGCGGCTCATGCTTCGCGACAGTTCCTGGGCATAGCCCATTCCGTGGAGAACCTTCAGGTCCTCGTGCTTGTCGACTTCTGTGTAGTCTTGCGCTGACATTATTGGTCCCCTTAACTTCTTAGCTGGCCGATTGTACTGACTTTCCCATTGCGCGTTGTCGGGAGCCCCTGGCCTCCTCGGGCTCCAGATTCGAAAATATGCCTGTGAGCAGATCCGCCCATTTCCGCTGCCCGGCCTCGCCGGATATCTCGTCGTTGCGGATTTCGATCATCGCGCAGGCAAGGCCGCGCGAGCGCGCATGCCGTTCCAGCGTGAAATAGACGCGGTCGGCCGGCGAATAGGGTTCGTTGACCCCGACGCTGACGCCGGCAAGCCGCTGCAGTGCCGCTATCAGCGGCGCCGCCAGCCTGCGATCGTCGTCGTGGATGATGCCGATATGCCAGGGCCGGCTCTTGCCCTTGTAGACCGGCGTGAAGGAATGCACCGACACCAGCCGCGTCTCCTGGCCATATGCCAGCCGCTGTTCGATGATCTGCGCAATCGTGTCGTGGAAGGGACGCCACGCCAGGTCGATCCGCGCGCCGCGTTGTTTGTCCGAAAGGCCGGTATTGCCGGGAATGGCCGTCGTTTCGCTGACCGGCGGCACGAGGTCCGGCGCGTCGAGCGGCCGGTTGCAGTCGATCACCAGGCGCGAGACGCGGGTTTCGACCAGCGTGGCGTCGAGGGCCTCGGCCATGCGGCTGGCGACGGGAAGCGCGCCTGGATCCCAGGCGATATGGCGGGAAAGGTCTTCCGCGGCCAAGCCGAGCGTGCCGAATTCCGCCGGCAGGAAGTTCGAGGCGTGGTCGCAGGTGAGGACGAAGGGGCTCGAGCCGCCGGGGTTTGTCACCCTCACGGTCTCCGATGGTGCAAGGCTGGTGGGCCGTGCTTTCTCCATACTGTCGTCCCCTCGGGAGCGCTGTATCTTATGTTACGTATTTTGCCTCATTGCGTCCCTGTGGATGATTTCATACAGTTTGTCCGGCTTTGTCAAACGCGGAATTCCGAAAACGGCGCCGACCGGGCCAAAGGGTGGGGAAAACGATGATCTCTAGCATTGCCGAACTGATCTCGGACCGCATCGACACCATGCCGGCGGGCGAGCGCCGCGCCGCGCAGACGCTGATTGCCAACTATCCGCTGACCGGGCTGAAGACGGTGGCCGAATTCTCGACCGCGGCAGGTGTGTCCTCGCCGACGATCCTGCGTTTTGTCGCCAGGCTCGGCTTCCAGAACTATCCCGAATTCCAGTCGGCGCTGCAGGATGAACTGGCCGCACAGTTGCAGTCGCCGGCATCGCGCACGCTCAATCCGGCTTCGCCCGCCAGCGGCGCCGCCGTATCCCCGATGCTGGAGGCAACGCTCGACAACATGCGCGAGACGTTCCGGCACCTCTCCGACAAGCAACTGGCCGACATCGCCACAAGGCTTGCCGAGCGCCGCGGCAAGACCTTCCTGATCGGCGGCCGCTTCACCGACCCGCTGGCCCGCTACATGGCCGCCCACCTCGCCATCATCCAGCCCGACGTCTACCACCTCGCCGGCCAGGAGAGCATCTGGCGCGACCGGCTGATCGACATGGGCAAGCGCGACGTGCTGGTGATCTTCGACATCAGGCGCTACCAGGAGAGCCTGATCCGCTTTGCCGAGACGGCGCATCAGCGCGGCGTGCAGATCGTGCTCTTTACCGACCAGTGGCTCTCGCCGATCGCCCGCTTCGCCCGCCATGTGATCGCCGGGCGCACCGCCGTGCCGTCGGCCTGGGATTCGTCCGCCGCCCTATTCGTCGTCGTCGAGACGCTGATCGGCGCCGTCACAAGGCAGCTCGAAGCCGCAGGCGCCAAACGTATCCGGGACCTGGAAAGCCTGCGCTAGGACGTGCGGCAAGCTACGGCTTGATAAACACCTTGCCGTTCGGCTTGGCCAACTCGGCCGATAACCGCGTCATCGCCTCGTCCAGCGGCACCACCGCCGTCACGTCGGTCGACCAGCGCCCGTCGGAAAAGCGCTTCTGCGCCTCCAGCACCGCCGGGCCGAGCCGGTCGCGAAACTGCCGCATCCATTCGGCCAGCCAGAAGCCTTCGATGCGCTTGTGCTGGAAGATCAGTTGGCCGGGCTCGCGGATCACCGTCGGCTCTGCGTCGAGCCTTCCATAGACGATCCAGCGCGAGCGCTTCGGCATGGCGTTGAAGATGGCCGAGGCCAGCGGGCCGGTCACCGCGTCGAGGAAGATGCGCGGCTGCTCGGCCTTGATCACCTCGCGCAGCGCAGCCTCGAAATCCGCCGCCTTCTCGTTGAGCACATGGGCGGCGCCGAGCTCCTTCAACAAGGCGATCTGCTCGTCACGGCGCACGGTGACGATCGGCCGGAAACCTTCCTCCTTCGCGAGCCCGATGATCAGCTTGCAGAGCTGGCTGGCGCCGGCGGTCATGATGAAGGCCTTGTCGCCCTCCTGCTTGACGATGTCGAACATGGCGAGCGCGGTCAGCGGATTGACGATCATCGCCGCGGCATCCGCATCACGCACCGTGTCGAGCAGCGGAATGCAGGACGCGACCTCGGCCACCGCATAGTCGGCCCACGAACCCCAGTTCGACACACCGGTGGCGAAAGCGACGCGCTTTCCCGCAAGGCTTTTTGCGTACGGGTCGTCACCGGTCGCGACGACGATGCCGACGCCCTCGAAGCCGGGCGGCTGTCCTTTCACGCGCGGCTGGCCGTACTGCCCCTTGATGAAGGCGATATCGGACGGGTTGATCGAGGCAAGACCGACCTTGATCAACGCCTGCGTCGGGCCGGGTGCCGGCACGGCGATGCTGCCCGGCCGAAGATAAGGCTTCGTCGCCTCCAGCGCGCCGGCCGAAGGCGTTTTGGCGTAACCGTCGCCGACAAGCAGCAAGGCCTTCATTTCCGACGGAAGCGCCATGGCGATCAGACCTTATCCTGCGTGTACTTCCTGAGCTCGCTGCGCGCCACCTGCCGCCGATGCACGGCGTCCGGCCCGTCGGCAAGCCTGAGCGTTCTCAAATGCGTCCATGAGCGAGCGAGCGGCGTGTCCTGGCTGATGCCTTGCGCGCCGAACATCTGCACCGCCTCGTCGGTGACCTTGAGCGCGACGCGCGGCGCGACGACCTTGATCTGGCTGATCCAGGGCGCGGCGGCGCGCGCATCGCCCTGGTCGATCATCCACGCCGCCTTGAGGCAGAGCAGCCTGGCCATCTCGATCTCCATCCGGCACTCGGCGATGATGTCGAAGTTGGCGCCGAGCTTGGCCAGCGACCGGCCGAAGGCCTCGCGCCGCACCGAGCGCTGGCAAAGCATCTCCAGCGCCATCTCGGCCTGGCCGATGGCGCGCATGCAGTGATGGATGCGGCCCGGCCCCAGCCTCCCTTGCGCGATCTCGAACCCCCTGCCCTCGCCGAGGATCAGGTTCCCAGCCGGCACCCGCACGTCCTCGAACCTCAGATGCATATGGCCGTGCGGCGCGTCGTCGTCGCCATAGACCTGCATTGGCCGTAACTTGGTGATGCCCTTGCTGTCCGCCGGCACCAGGATCATCGAATGCCGGCGATGCTGCGGCTCGTCGTCAGACCCTGTCCTGACCATGACGATATAGATGGCGCAGCGCGGATCGCCGGCGCCGGACGCCCACCATTTCTCGCCGTTGAGCACATAATCGCCACCATGCCGATCGCAGCGCATCGAGATGTTGGTGGCGTCCGAAGAGGCGACGTCCGGCTCGGTCATCAGATAGGCCGAGCGGATTTTCCCCTCGAGCAGCGGCTCCAGCCATTCCCGCTTGTGCTCTTCCGAGCCGTAGCGCTCCAGCACCTCCATGTTGCCGGTATCGGGCGCCGAGCAGTTGAAGGTCTCGGCGCCGAGATGCGCCTTGCCCATCTCCTCCGCCAGATAGGCGTATTCGACCGTCGACAGGCCATAGCCGCGCTTGGAATCGGTGAGCCAGAAATTCCACAGGCCGCGCTCCCGCGCCGTCTGCTTCAGCCCTTCCAGGATCTCGGTCTGTCTGGCGGTGTAGGCCCAGCGGTCGCCGTTCCTGCCGATTTCGGCCAGAAACTCCTCGCCGAGCGGCGCGATCTCGTCGCGCACCATCGCGGCCACGCGCTGATGGATCGGCTTCAGCCGCTCGGTCATGCCGAGATTCATGTCCGCCATCGGTTCAGGCCCTTTCGCAGATGCATCTTTACCCGTGGCAAGGATGACCGTACTTCGGCTAGCCTTGTCAACGCGAGTCCTTCGGTTTGGCCAGGACGAGGCACGTGGGAGGAATGCGATGAGCTATCTGGACAAGCTGTTCTCGGTCGCCGGCAAGACCGCGCTGGTGACCGGTGCCGCAACCGGGATCGGCCGCATGGTGGCGACCGGATTGGTGCGGGCCGGCGCCACCGTGATGATCGCCTCGCGCAAGGGCGAGGACTGCGTCCGTGTCGCCAGCGAGCTCAATGCGCAGGGCGGCGACGGCCGGGCCGAGGGCTTTGCCGGCGACGTGTCCAGCGAGGCGGGCATCGCAGCGCTGGTTGCCGAGGTGAAGGTGCGCACGGACCGGCTGCATATCCTGGTCAACAATGCCGGCATTTCCTGGGGCGCGCCGCTGGAGGAATTCCCCTACCACGCCTGGGCCAAGGTTTTTGGCGTCAACGTTACAGCCGTCTTCCATCTGACGCGTGAGCTGTTACCGCTGCTTGATGCGGCGGCAACAGACGACGATCCTGCCCGCGTGATCAACCTGGGCTCGGTGATGGGCACCCAGCCGTTGGCCGACGATGCCTATTCCTACACGGCGTCGAAAGCTGCCGTGCATCACCTTACGCGCACGCTGGCGATCGAGTTCGCGGGGCGCCGCATCACCGTCAACGCCTTTGCGCCCGGCCCTTTCCAGAGCCGGATGACGGCCTTTGCCACCGCCACCGAGGAGCAGGCGAAACATGTCGGTAACCACGTTCCACTGGGCCGCATCGGCGGACCGGATGACATTGCCGGCGCAACGCTCTATTTGTGCAGCCGTGCCGGAAGCTATGTCACCGGCGCCATCCTGCCGATCGACGGCGGCCAGTCGGTGCAGCACGGGATGACATTGTTCCAGGAATAAGGCGTCCGGTTCAAGCAATCGCGATCCGGGCGGGGGTGCGGAGGACATCAGGGTGGAACCGATCAGTCTCGATACGCTTCTGGCCAGCGTCGGCAAGGAAGTCGGCGTTTCGCCCTGGCGAACGGTCACGCAGCGCATGATCGACCAGTTCGCCGACGCCACCGACGACCACCAGTTCATCCATTGCGATCCCGAGCGTGCCGCGCGCGAAACGCCGTTCGGGGGCACCATCGCGCATGGTTTCCTGTCGCTGTCGCTTCTCTCGGCCATGACCTTCGAGACCATGCCGCCGATCGAAAACACCAAGATGGGCGTCAATCACGGCTTCGACACGCTGCGTTTCCTGGCGCCAGTCAAGACGGGCTCGCGCATCCGCACCCATTTCGTGCTGGCCGACGTCAAGGTGCGGCCTTCCGGCTGGGTGCAGACGGCGCATGACGTGACCATCGAGATCGAGGGATCGAAGAAGCCGGCGCTGACCGCGCGCTGGCTGACCCTGACGCTGATCGAGCGCCAGCCAGAGACCGCATGAGCGGCGACGCCAACGCGCTGGATCGGGCAGCGCTTGCGCCCTACCTCGAAGCGCATATCCCGGATTTTGCCGGGCTTTCCGCGATCGAGAAATTCAAATCCGGGCAATCGAACCCGACCTATCTGCTCACCGCCGCAAGCGGCCGCTACGTGCTGCGCGCCAAGCCGCCGGGACAGTTGCTGAAATCCGCGCATCAGGTCGACCGTGAGTTCCGGGTCATGCAGGCGCTTGGCGCGACCGCCGTGCCGGTGCCGCGCATGCTGCATCTGTCCGGCGAAGACTCCCCGATCGGCCGCATGTTCTACGTCATGGAGTTCCTCGACGGCCGCATCTTCTGGGATCCGTCATTGCCGGACGCATCCGGCCCCAACGCATCCGGCAATGACGAACGCGCCGCGATCTACGACGCCATGAATGCGACGCTTGCCGCTTTGCACGACGTCGATGTCGAGGCCGCGGGCTTGAGCGATTTCGGCAGGCCCGGCAGCTATTTCGAGCGTCAGTTCGCCCGCTGGACCAGCCAATACCGCGCTTCCGAAACGGAAAAGATCGCCGACATGGATCGGCTGATCGCCTGGCTGGAGATGCACATGCCGGCCGACGACGGCCGGGTCTCGCTGGTGCATGGCGACTACCGGCTGGACAATATGATCTTCGCCAAGGACGAGCCGAAGGTGATTGCCGTGCTCGACTGGGAACTGTCGACGCTTGGCCATCCCTTTGCCGATCTCGCCTATCAATGCATGCAGTGGCGGCTGCCGCATGCGTCCGGCTTTCGCGGTCTCGGCGGCCTCGACCGCGCCACGCTCGGCCTGCCCTCCGAGCAAGCCTACGTCGCCGCCTATTGCCGCCGGCGCGGCATCGACGGCATCGGCAACTGGACGTTCTTCCTCGCCTTCTCCTTCTTCCGGCTGGCGGCGATCTGCCAGGGCGTCTACCGCCGCGCGCTGGACGGCAACGCCTCCAATCCGGAAAAGGCCAGGACCTATGGCGAGGCGGTGAAGCTGCTTGCCGCGCTCGCGGTGGAGCTGATCGACAGCAAGATTCTGACAACGGAGCGCTGAGCAATGGGCCGTTTCGATGGAGCCACGGTGCTGATAACCGGTGCGACCGGCGGGCTCGGCAGCGGCGCGGCCAAAGCCTTCGCCACTGAGGGCGCGCGGCTGGTCCTTTCCGATCTCGACGAAGCCGCACTTGGCGATTTCGCGGCGACACTCGGTGCCGAGACCGCGCTTCTTGCCGGCAACATTGCCGACGAAAAGCTCTCGGAGGATCTGGTCAAGCTGGCGGTACAAAAATTCGGCCGGCTCGACATTGCCGTCAACAATGCCGGGATCGTGCACGCCTTCGTGCGCCTGCCGCAGGTGGCCTCGGAGGAAGCGCGCCGCGTGCTGGAGGTCGACCTGCTCGGTGTCTTCTACGCCATGAAGCATCAGATCCCGCAGATGGAGCGCCAGTTCAGGGAAAGCGGCAAAGGCGGCGCCATCGTCAACATCGCCTCGGTCGCCGGTCTCTCCGGCGCGCCGAAGCTGTCGGTCTACGCCGCCGCCAAGCATGGCGTGATGGGACTGACGCGCTCGGCGGCGGTCGAATATGCCAGCAAGGGGATACGCATCAACGCCGTCTGCCCGGCCCATACCAGGACGGCGATGGTCGACGGCTTCGTGCGCTCCACCGGCGCGCCGGAAGCAGACGCGCTTGCAGAGCTCACGCGCGGCGTGCCGATGAAGCGGGTCGGCGAGGTCGATGAGATCGTGACCGGCATCCTTTATCTCGCCGACCCCGCCAACTCCTTCATGACCGGCCACGCGCTGGCGCTGGACGGCGGCATCGGCGCGATCTAGCGCGGTTGCGGGACAAGTGCGCAACGGCTTTCCGTCCGGGAATCGCGTCAGAACAAGGAGTTAAGGCAGACGTTAGGGAACCAGGCCGCTCCCTTGTCCGTTTCCGTACGGCGTATATAATTTCGTCAGGCAACCAATCACAAAGGCAGGCGGACATTGCCGCTGAGCGTTCAGAAACGCCGCGAGAAACAGAAAGCCGAGCTTCGTTCCGAACTGGTCGACGCGGCCCACAAGCTCGTCCAGGAAGAGGGCTACGAAGGACTTACCATCCGCAAGTTGGCCAAGCGGGTCGGCTACGCGCCGATGTCGGTCTACTCCTACTTTGCCGACAAGCAGGACATCCTGTTCGCGCTGGCCGAGGACGCCTTCGAGACGCTCGCCCGGCGCATCGAGGAGCATCCCTCCGACGATCCCATCGAGGCGCTCCGCGCGGTGATGACCGAATATGCCGCCTTCGGGCTCGGCAACCCCAATGAATATCGCACCGTCTTCATGACCGAGAAGACCAAGCTGCCGGAAGGCCGAAGCTACGCGGAGATGGAAGAGGGCAACCCGGCGATGAAGGTGCTGATCAAAAGGGTCGAGGCATGCGTCGCCGCCGGCAAGCTCAAGGGCGACCCTCGCGCCATCGCCACCATGCTATGGACCGTCGGCCACGGCACGATCTCGCTGCTGATCACCTTCCCCTTCTATCCGTTCGGCGATCCCCAGACCTATGTGAAGCGGATGTGCGACTTCATGCTGGCGTCCCTGTCGGCGCAGGACATCCCCCCGCTCACCGAAACACCCGTCAACTGCTGACCGGCTGTCCCGCCGCTTTCCGCTGCGCCGATCGCTTGATTCGCGGCGGCGAATTCCTACGTTCAAAAAAAGTTGTCGTACGCGTACAAAATCCCTCTTGAATTCACCTTCCGTTAACCGTACATATACATCGCATCGTACATGTACGGAAAGATTACCGGAGACGGAAGATGAAAAGGACAATCCTCGCTCTCGCTACAGTGCTGGCCTTCTCGGGCGCCGCTTTCGCCGGCGCGAGCCAGCCGGCCAAGCACGCTCCCGCGGCTTGCGCTCAGACCCACACCAATGTGACGCTCGACTGCACGGCGACCGGTTCGGTCGAAAAGGCCGACGCCAGCAAGACGCAAACCAACAACGGCCCGCGACTCGGTATCGACGTGGACCCGTGGTTCGTGCCCGGCCTCTAGACACCGCAAAAGCGGAAACGAAAACGGGCGGCATTGGCCGCCCGTTTTCGTTCGCCCTGAAGCCCGATTGCCTGCTGCGACGGCGTTACTTCTTGCGTGACTTCATTCCCGGCGCGGTCTTGGCCTTGCCAGGCTTTGCCGGCCCACCGGGGATGGAGGTACTGATAATCGATACCGGATCGCTGGCCGGAAAGGTATCCTCGAGGCCTTCCTCGAGTTCCTCTTCCTCGATATCGTGATGCCGCTCCCGCTCCAGCGACCGGACGGCCGCGGTCTTCTTGGGCGACTTCGGCGCAGATTTGGACGGCATCGCGCTTCTCCCTCGCCAGAGCAATTGCTCCGGTCGCAAACAACGGGGACGGACCGGCGATGGTTCCGGCTGCGCCCTCTCGGGCAATCAGCTGCCGGAAAAATCAGTTCGCCGCGTCGCTCGCCGCTTCCGACAGCAAAGTAAAGACATAGTCCGAGAAGGAACGCCAGCACTCCACCCGGAACGCGTCCGCCGCGGTGCGCAACAGCACGATCTCGGACTTGCCGAGGATGGTGCGCGAAGCCGCTCCGACCGGGAACGCCTCGAGCGACAGGTCCTGCGGGCAGCCCGAATTGACCGTCACTTCAGCGGCCGGACCGGCGACGGAAATGGCGACGTTGCGATGCGAGATGCCGACCGCCGAATGCAGCGCCGTGACCTTGGCGCAGTCGGCCAGCGGATCGTTTCCGGCCTCGTCGACGATCAGCCACTCGTCCGGCCCCAGCCACATAGCGGTGCGTCCGTCCTTCGCGGCCGAGGTTTTCGGCTTCGCCGGCAGCGTCACGCCGAGCGCCTTGGAGAGCGCGGCGACGGAAGCTTCCGGCGCACGCAGTGAGATGCGTTCGGCCGGCGGCAGGATCTCGACCTTGACGTCCGGCGCCGACAGCGCGCGGCCGGCAAGCGCGGGCCGCCGCTCGACGGAGGCGGAAGCCGCAGCGGCTTTTGTCTTGGCGGCAGCCTTAGCCATTGAGGCGTTCTCCCTTCTCGTCGACGAACACCATGCCGGTGACCTCCACCTCGATCGTGCCGTTCGGCATCGGCACGTAGAGCGTCTTGCCCATGCGGTCGCGGCCGCCGGCGACCAGCGCCAGCGCGATCGAGCGCCCGCAATTTTCCGACCAGTAGCTGGAGGTGACGTGGCCGATCATCTT
This sequence comes from Mesorhizobium sp. LEGMi-168a, assembly GCF_058312955.1. Lineage (NCBI taxonomy): Bacteria > Pseudomonadati > Pseudomonadota > Alphaproteobacteria > Hyphomicrobiales > Phyllobacteriaceae > Mesorhizobium > Mesorhizobium sp. LEGMi-168a. The sequence continues at coordinate 42,586 of NZ_JBZEGV010000006.1, read as the reverse complement.
CATCGGGATCGCCTGTTTCGGATCCTCGACGATCTGCGCGCCCTCTTCCAGCACGACTTTCGGGTCCTTGGTCTTCAGGCCGACAAGCTGCTTGCGGCCCTTGGCGACGAGGTCCGCCCGCGCCATGCCGCGGATACCGACGAAGTCGGTCTTCTTCTTGCCGACCGCCCAGTCGAGCCCGGCATCGTTGGGCGTCACCGTGCCGTCGGTATCCTGGCCGACGATGATGTAGCCCTTCTCGGCGCGCAGCACGTGCATCGCTTCAGTGCCGTAGGCGGTCGCGCCATGCTTCTGGCCCTCGGCCCACAGCGCTTCCCAGACCGCCTCGCCATAATCGGCCGGCACGTTGACCTCGAAGCCGCGCTCGCCGGTGAAGGACATGCGGAACAGCCTCGTCGGCACGCCGCAGATCTTGCCCTCGCGCACCGACATATGCGGCAGCGCCTCGTCCGACATGTCGATGCCTTCGACCAGCGGCGCGATGATCTCGCGCGACTTCGGGCCTTGCACGGCAATGACTGCCCACTGCTCGGTGATCGAGGTCAGCCAGACGTTGAGATGCGGGAACTCGGTCTGGAGGTAATCCTCCATGTGATGCATGACGCGCGGCGCGCCGCCGGTGGTCGTCGTCACATGGAAACGGTCCGGCGCCAGCCTGCCGACGACGCCGTCGTCATAGATGAAGCCGTCCTCGCGCAGCATGATGCCGTAGCGGCAGCGGCCGGGCTCCAGCTTCTCCCACGGATTGGTGTAGAGCAGCTCCATGAACTTCGCCGCGTCCGGCCCGACCACCTCGATCTTGCCGAGCGTCGAGGCGTCGAACAGGCCGGCCGTCTTGCGCACCGCTACGCATTCGCGGTTGACGGCGGCGTGCATGTCCTCGCCGGCCTTGGGGAAATACCAGGCGCGCTTCCACTGGCCGACATCCTCGAACACCGCACCTTGGGCCGCTGCCCAGCCATGGGTCGCCGTCCGGCGCGTCGGGTCGAAAAGCGGACCCCGCGCGTGTCCGACGATCGAGCCAAAGGTCACCGGCGTATAGGGCGCGCGGAAAGTGGTCAGGCCGACCTGCGGGATCGGCTTGCCCAGCGTCTCGGCGGCGATCGCCAGGCCGTGCATGTTCGAGGTCTTGCCCTGGTCGGTCGCCATGCCGTTGGTGGTGAAGCGCTTGACGTGCTCGATCGAGTGCATGCCTTCATGCACAGCCTGGCGGATGTCCTTGGCGGTGACGTCGTTCTGGAAATCGACGAAGGCCTTGACGGTGGTGTCCGGCCCGGCGCCGGGCGCGGCGCCCAGCATGCCGCGCGACCAGCTTTCGCTGGCATCGACCTTCGGCTTGGCGCCCTTGCCCGTCTTGACGCTGGAATCCTTGCCGCCGGCGTCCTTCGCCGCCTTGGCGCCGGCCGCATAGGCCTCGTCGATCGTTGCGTCGAGCCCGTCCGTGCCGTTGCAGGCGCCGACCGAGTCGCAGTCCTGCGCGTAGGTTCCCGGCACGAAGCGTCGCGTTTCCTCGTTGAAGGCGACCTTGCCGCGCGACTGCGAGAAGAGATGCACCGACGGCGTCCAGCCGGCCGACATCAGGATGGCATCGACGGGAATCGTGCGCTCGCCGCCGCCGGTCTTCGGCTGCACGGTCATCGACGAGACGCGCAGCTTGCCGCCGGCGCGGACCACGGCGCGGCCGAAATTGATCTCGATGCCGAGCCCTCTCGCCTCGTCGATCACCGGGCCGGACGGGTTGTCGCGCAGGTCGACGATTGCCGCGACATTGACGCCGGCCTTCTTCAGGTCGATCGCGGCCGCGTAAGCCGAGTCGTTCGCCGTATAGATGCCGACATTCCTGCCGACGGCGACGCCATAGTGGTTGAGATAGGTGCGCGCGGCCGATGCCAGCATGATGCCCGGACGGTCATTGTTGGCGAACACCATGTGCCGCTCGATGGCACCGGTTGCCAGCACCACTCGGCTGGCGCGAACCTGCCACAGGCGTTCGCGCGCCAACTCGCGACCGGGGGCCTTGAGATGGTCGCTGACCCGCTCGACCAAGCCGACGAAGTTCTGCGCGTAGTAGCCAAAAGCGGTCGTGCGCGGCAGCACGCGGACATTGTCCATGGCCTTGAGCTTCGCGATCGCAGCTTGCGCCCAGGCAAAGCCATTCTCGCCGTCGATCCTGGCGCCGCTCTCGAAGCGCAGGCTGCCGCCGAATTCGGCCTGCTCGTCGGCGAGGATCACCCTGACACCGGTTTCGGCGGCAGCGAGCGCCGCCGCGATGCCGGCAGCGCCGCCGCCCAGCACCAGCACCTCGCAATGCGCGTAGCGCGCGGCATAATGGTCGGGATCAGGCCGGTCGGGCGAAACGCCAAGGCCGGCGGCCGAGCGGATCTGCGGCTCGTAGAGGTTCTTCCAGGCCGACTTCGGCCACATGAAGGTCTTGTAGTAGAAGCCGGCCGAAAACAGCGGCGAAGCGATGTCGTTGACCGCGCCGACGTCGAAGGCGAGCGAGGGCCAGCGGTTCTGCGAATGGGCGGTGAGCCCGTCATAGAGTTCCTGCACGGTCGCCCGCACATTCGGCGTCTTGCGCGCGTCGTCGCGCACGATCTGCACCAGCGCGTTGGGCTCTTCGGCACCGGCCGACAGGAAGCCGCGCGGCCGGTGATATTTGAACGAACGGCCGACCAGATGCACGCCGTTGGCAAGCAGCGCCGAGGCCAGTGTGTCGCCCTCGATGCCGGTATAGGACTTGTCGTCGAAGCTGAAGGAGGCGGTCTTCGCCTGGCTGAGGCGCCCGGCGCCGGAAATGCGGAACGCGGCGTTCATTTCGAGGCTCCAGGCAGCTTCGCGGGCTTCGGCTCGCCGGCCTTGTAGGTCATGACGAACTTGTCCGTGACGGTGTCGCGCACGGCGTTGAAGAAGCGCGCGCAGCCATGGATATGCCGCCAGCGCTCATAGATGACGCCCTTCGGGTTCGACCGGATGAAGAAGAATTTCTCGAAATCGTCTTCGCTCTCGGCGGCAATGTTGGTGGGGCGCGCGATATGCGCCTCACCGGCGTTGCGGAACTCGAGTTCCGGGCGCTCTTCCTCGCAATAGGGACAGCGGATGAGAAGCATCAATCGACTTTCTTTGATTCGGTCGAACCGCCACGCGCAGAGCCGTCATGCCTGCCACGGTTGGTCACGACATTTCCTTCGGAAGGGCGGTCTTCAACAAGCAATCCTACTGGGCGCAAAATCGCTTTAGCTCGATCGACATCCGCTTGCGTTCGAGGTCCGGAGAAAGTTCTTTCGAGCATTTTCGGTATGGCAAACGCCCAGACGCAGAGGGCAGTAGGTATCCCTACAAATGCAAACATGGCCAACATGACGGGATCGACCCCATTGGCCTCATACCCGATTATTCGAACCAAAATCTCCCTGACCACCAACAGCGTGAACAGCACCGTGACGCCTAGTAGGCCCAATCCGAACAGTATGGTGTGGGTCTTGCGCGTCATTGCTGTGCTCAGTGCGCCACCGCCGCCGCCGCCGCTTCGTCGATGAGACGACCGGTGCGGAAGCGCTCGAGGGTGAAGGGCGCGTTGATCGGGTGCGGGTCGTCCCTGGCGATGGTGTGCGCGAAGACGTTGCCCGAGCCGGGTGTCGCCTTGAAGCCGCCCGTGCCCCAGCCGCAATTGACATAGAGGCCCTTGACCGGCGTCTTCGCCAGGATCGGCGAGCGGTCCGGCGTCACGTCGACGATGCCGCCCCAGGAGCGCAGCATCTTCATGCGGGTGAAGATCGGGAACATCTCGCAGATGGCGTCGAGCGTATGCTGCAGGATGTGCAGGCCGCCGGTCTGCGAATAGGAGATATACTGGTCGGTGCCGGCGCCGATGACCAGTTCGCCCTTGTCGGATTGCGAGATGTAGGCGTGCACCGTGTTCGACATCACCACGCAGGGCACCACCGGCTTGACGGGCTCCGACACCAGCGCCTGCAGCGGATAGCTTTCGAGCGGCATCCGCACGCCGGCCATATCCATGATGACCGAGGAATGGCCGGCCGCGACCACGCCGACCTTCTTGGCGCCGATGAAGCCGCGTGTCGTCTCGACGCCGGCGACGGCGCCGTTGGCCGCGCGCTTGATGCCGGTGACCTCGCAGTTCTGGATGATGTGGACGCCGCGCGCCGAGGCGCCGCGCGCATAACCCCAGGCGACCGCGTCGTGGCGCGCCGTGCCGCCGCGGCGCTGCAGCGCGGCGCCCATCACCGGATAGCGCGCCTCCCTGGCGATGTTGAGCGGCGGACAGAATTCCTTCGCCTGCTCCGGCGTCAGCCATTCGTTGTCGATGCCGTTGAGGCGGTTGGCATGGATGTGGCGCTTGAACACCTGGACGTCATGCACATTGTGCGCGAGCATCATGACGCCGCGCGCCGAATACATGACGTTGTAGTTGAGCTCCTGGCTGAGCCCGTCCCACAGCTTCAGCGCGTGGTCGTAGATGCCGGCGCTTTCGTCATAGAGATAGTTGGAACGGATGATGGTGGTGTTGCGGCCGGTGTTGCCGCCGCCGAGCCAGCCCTTTTCCAGCACAGCGACATTGGTAATGCCGTGCTCGGTCGCCAGATAGTAGGCGGTCGCCAGACCGTGGCCGCCGGCGCCGACGATGATGACGTCGTACTCCTTCTTCGGCTCGGGCGAGGTCCACTGTTCTTCCCAGCCCTTGTGGCCGCGCATCGCCTCGCGGGCAATGGCGAATACCGAGTATTTCTTCACGTTATAGCCTCGCGCCAAAAATCGCGGATGTCGTCCGGGCCTCTCCCGTCACGCGAGGTGTATCACTAGCGAAACGGCGCCGCCATCCTTGCGCTGTTTGCGACGGCGCTTGCCGTTTTGCGCCGCAACCAAAATGACGTATCCGATCTGGCTTCCGTGACTGTCTTCGGCGACACTCCCTGTCGCGTGACGCTAGAGGACGAACGATGGGTAACGCCTGGTGGAATCTGACCTTGCGTTTTCTGCTCGAGCTTTCTGCGTTGCTCGGCCTCGGCATGGCCGGCTGGAGCTTTCCGGCCGAGTTCTGGCGTTGGATTCTCGCCGTCGCCCTGCCGCTCGTCGCGGCTGTGCTGTGGGGCACCTTCGCCGTGCTCAATGATCCGAGCCGATCGGGCCGGGCCCCGGTGCCGGTGTCAGGCGCCGTCAGGCTGGTGCTGGAACTTGTCATATTGTTCGGCGGTGCCGCTGGATTCTATCTGGCCGGTCATGCGGCCACGGGCATTGTCATGGCCCTGCTGATCGTCCTCAGCTACGCCTTCTCACTGGACCGACTGGGCTGGCTGTTGCGGCAGTAGGACAACTGCAGTCTTTGCAGCTTTCGGGTGGCCGCGACCATCTTCATTTGCGACCCAAGCATCCAACCGCCGGCAAGCCCGGCACAAAGGAAGGATGATAGAGACATGTTCGCACTCACCGACAAGGTCGCCATTGTCACCGGCGCCAGCTCCGGTATCGGCCGCGCCACCGCCAAACTGTTCGCCGAGCAGGGCGCCAGCCTCGTCGTCGCGGCGCGCCGTCAGGCTGAGCTCGACGCGCTCATCGGCGAAATCGAGGCGGCCGGCGGCAGCGCGGCAGCACTTGCCGGCGACGTCAGGGACGAAGCCTATGCGAAAGCCCTGGTCGAGCTCGCCGTCGAAAGGTTCGGCGGCCTCGACATCGCCTTCAACAATGCTGGCTCCGTCGGCGTGATGGCGCCGGTTCCCCAGATGGCGCCGGCGAGCTGGCAGGAGACGATGGACACCAACCTGACCAGCGCCTACCTCGCCGCCAGGCACCAGATACCGGCGATGCTCAAGCGCGGCGGCGGCTCGCTGATCTTCACCTCCAGCTTCGTCGGCTACACCGCCGGGATGCCGGGCATGGCGGCCTATGCCGCGGCCAAGACCGGCCTGATCGGGCTGACGCAGGTGCTCGCCGCCGAGTACGGTCCGAAGGGGCTGCGCGTCAACGCACTGCTGCCGGGCGGCACCGACACGCCCGGCGCCACGACCACCACGCCAGAGGCCCGCGCCTTCGTCGAAGGCATTCACGCACTGAAGCGCATGGCGCAGCCGGAAGAGATCGCCCGCTCGGCGCTCTACCTTGCCTCCGACGCCTCGAGCTTCACCACCGGCACGGCGCTGTTTGCCGATGGCGGCGTGTCGATCAACCGGACGTGATCCGGTTGGCGGCGGGCGGACATGCTCATCCGCTGAAATATTGCGATGTGGCCTTGCATTCCGGTCCGTTTTGACGATTCCGTTTCCTCGTCGAAGACGGACCGGAACCATGCTGCTGATCAGAACCTATGTCGCCCAGAGCGCCATCGAAGGCGTCGGTGTTTTCGCGGCCGAGCCGATCAGGAAAGGCGCCTCGATCTGGCGGCTCGAGCCGGATTTCGACCGGCTGATCCCGGTGGAGAAATACGAGGCGGCGCCGCCGCATCTCAAGGAACTGCTCGACCGCTACGCCTATCCGAGCCCCGACAAGCCCGGTTTCATGGTCTATGAGGTCGACAATGGCCGTTTCATGAATCACTCGGAGCGGCCGAACACGGATTTCTCGCAATATGGCGGCGCCACTGCCATCCGCGACATCGCGGCCGGTGAGGAAATCACCTGCGATTACGGTGAATTCTTCGAGGATTTCGCTCGTCTCCATTTGGCAACGGCGTGAGCGCGGGGCAGGCGAGCGCAGCGCATCGGCTTTTGATCGCGGTTTCCTGCAATCAACGGTGGACAGCACGGCCTGATTCTGCTATCAGCCGCCACAATTCGCGGTGCAACCCGCCGCGGAGGCACAATGGCTATGGTCGTTTGCCTTATCGATTTCAAACCCGAAGACAGGATTGCACGTGCAGGTACTCGTCCGCGACAACAACGTTGATCAGGCGCTTCGCGCGCTGAAGAAGAAGATGCAGCGCGAAGGTATTTTCCGCGAAATGAAGATGCGCGGTCACTACGAGAAGCCGTCCGAGAAGCGAGCCCGCGAGAAGGCGGAAGCCGTGCGCCGCGCCCGCAAGCTGGCCCGCAAGCGCGCTCAGCGCGAAGGCCTGCTGCCGATGACCCCGCGCCCGGCTCCGGCTGGTGCTGCCGGCGCATCGCGCTCGCCGCGCTCATAACGCCAATTTTTCGTCCTTTTCGAAGGATACCGAGGGTGGCGCGATGCGGAATCGCCGCCACCCTTTTGTTTACGCATTCGAGCCGGTTCGGAGAGGGAACGGACTGACGGCGCCGCGGCAGTGAGGACAAAGATGAACGCAATTTCCGTGGAGCGCAGAACCGCTTTTCGCGGCTTCGCCCTGACGGCGGCCCTGCTTTCGGGCCTGACGCTTGCAGCATGCCAGACGACCCCGACTGGCGAGTTCAACTCGATCGACAAGGCGCAAGGGTCGAGCGAGAACATCTCCTCGCTGTCGGCGGTCATCCAGCGCAACCCGCAGGATCCCGAAGGCTACAATGTGCGTGGCTCGGCCTATGGCCGTGGCGGCCAGTATCAGGCGGCGCTGAAGGACTTCGACACCGCCATCCAGCTCAACCCGAATTTCTACCAGGCCTATTCGAATCGCGCGCTCATCCAGCGCTTCCTCGGCAATCAGCAAGCAGCGCTTGCCGACTACAACCGCTCGATCCAGATCAACGCCAACTACGACGCCGCCTATATCGGCCGCGGCAACCTCTACCGCAAGGCTGGCCGGACCCAGGATGCCTTCAACGACTTCCAGAAGGCGATCCAGCTCGATACGACAGACGCACGCGCCTACCACAATCGCGGCCTGATCTATCAGAGCCAGGGCCAGCACAAATTCGCCATCGAGGATTTCTCGACGGCGATCTCGCTGGCACCCGATGCCGCCGAGCCTTACAACGGCCGCGGTCTCTCCTATCTGGCGACGGGCGACGAGGACAATGCCTTCGCCGACTTCAACATGGCCATCAAGCTCGACGGCAAGAACGCCGAAGCCTGGGCCAACCAGGCGCTGATCTACGAGCGGCGCGGCGACAAGGTAAGGGCTGCCAAGTCCTACCGTGAGGCTGTCCACCTCGACCCGAACTACCAGCCGGCCAAGGACGGCCTTTCGCGCACCTCGGGCAGCGCCAGCTGATCGGAGGCTGGCGCCGGGGCACGCTCCCGGTCGTCGCCGGCGATCGCAGTGTTGCGGCGCTGAGACGCCGGTTGCGATCCGTTAACCGCCCGGCGCAATGCGTTAACCCTTGCCACGCTCGCGCCAAGTTTTCGGCGGAACGCTCCACGCACCTCGACCGTTAACCGAGGCCAATTTTGCGAAAGGACCTTTCCAATGATCAAAACACTTGCCTGTGCCGCCGCCGCGCTTGCCGCCACGGTCCTCGCTTCTCCAGTCAACGCCGGCACGCTCCGGCTCGGCACGCTCGATTGCACCATCGACGGAGGTACCGGCTATGTCATCACCTCCAACAAAGGCGTCTCCTGCGTCTTCCGCCCTTACCATCACGGTCCGGCCGAGATTTATACGGGCATGATCTCCAAGCTGGGTGTCGATGTCGGCCAGACCCATCAGGGCCAGCTTGTCTGGGCGGTTCTCGCCGCAACCCGCAGCCATGACGCGGGTGATCTCGCCGGCAGCTATTACGGCGTCAACGCCGAGGCAAGCGTTGTGACCGGCGGCGGCGCCAATCTCCTGGTCGGCGGCCTGAACGGCGCCTTCATGCTGGAGCCGCTCAGCGTCCAGGCCCAAACGGGCGTCAATCTGGCCGTCACCGTGGCCTCGCTGGACCTCGTCCACTCCTACAAGTGAAGCTTTCGATCGGCCGTTCGATAAGAACGGATGCGGCTCGGGACACCCGTTCCGGGCCGCATGTTTTTTGGCGCGCTGACCGCTTGCGCTTGAATTCGTGCCCCTGTTCACAGCCGCGATATCGCTGAAAAAAGCCTCTTGAGCTCAACCTCGCTTGAGGTTCTACAAGCCGTGCCGAACTGGATCTGGCGCCTCCTTCAAAAGCGAATGAGGCTGCAAATGGCATCGAGGAGATCGGCGTGACGGCAGCAAGCGGCAGCAAGGCGGGCGGCAACAAGGTGACCCGTAACAGGGTGGATTGGCGGGCGCTGTGGGCAAGCGGCGACCTGGCGCGCTTCTGCTTCATCAGCCTGGGCATCCTGCTGCATGCCACCAATGAGACGATGGTGGCGACGGTGATGCCGGCAATGGTCGGCGAGCTGGCAGGCGTGCAACTGGTCGGCTGGTCGCTGGCGATCTATGAGCTCGGCGCCATTGTCGCCGGTGCGGCGGCCGGCCGGCTGGTGAGCTATGTCGCGCTGCGCTCCAACATGATGGTCGCCGCCCTGCTTTACGCGACCGGCGCGCTGATCTGCGCCACGGCGCCTTCCATGCCGCTATTCCTCGCCGGGCGCCTGGTCGAGGGGCTTGGCGGCGGCGCGCTGGTGTCGCTGGCCTTCGTCTCGGTTGAACGGCTGTTCCCACGCAACATCTGGCCGCAGCTCTTCGGCATCATATCTGCGATCTGGGGCGTCGCCGCCTTCAGCGGCCCGATGCTCGGCGCGATCATGACCGAGTTCCTGTCGTGGCGCTGGGCCTTCGGCGTCTTCACCTTCGGCGGCGCAGCGATGGCTCTGGCGAGCTTCGTCGTGCTCGACACGCCCGAGGCCAGGAAGCCGCAGGCGGGCAGCGGCACGGCGCCGCCCTTCCCCTATGCCGCGCTCGCCTGCCTCGCCATCAGCGTGGTGCTGATCGCCGCCGCCGGCGTCGATATTGCCTTGCTGCGCTCGTCGCTGCTGCTCCTCGTCGGCCTGATCGGCCTGGCGCTGTTCTTCCGCATCGATGCTCTGAGGCCGCGCTCGCGCCTCTTCCCCTCGCCTTTGTTCTCATGGCGCTCGCCGCTTGGCAGCGGCATGACCATGGTTGCGGCATTCTCGGTGGCCACCTGCACCTTCACCATTTACGGGCCGCTGCTCCTGACCACGCTTCATGGCATTCCGATTCTTACCACCGGCTACATCATCGCCGCCGAATCGATCGCCTGGTCGATCCTGTCGATCCTCATCGCCAATGCGCCGCTGGAACGCGAACGGCTGATCATCGTCATCGGCGCGCTGATGATCGCCTCCGGCCTCGCCGGTTTTGCCTACACCATCCCGTCAGGCTCGATCCCGCTGATCCTGTTGTGTGCTCTGCTGCAGGGCGGCGGCTTCGGTGTCTGCTGGCCGTTCCTCACGCGTGTCATCGTCGCCTCGGCCCGCGAGGGCGAGCAGACAATCGCGTCGGCCGCCGTGCCGACCATGCAGCGCATCGGCTATGCGGTGGGCGCAGCCCTTGCCGGCATCGTCGCCAATGCCAGCGGCTTTTCCGAAGGCCTTAACCGCGAAGCGGCCGCAGGCGTCGCCGGCTGGCTGTTCCTGGCCTTCGTGCCACTCGGCATTCTGGGCTGCATCGCAGCGCTGAGGATTGCCGTGCCGGCCATGCGGCCCCAGGAGGCAACCAGCTAAACCACCATCGTTTTCAGCCGCTCGGCGATTAAGGTGGCGAGGCGCGCCGCGACCTCGTCCTTGCCCATCTCCGGCCATTCCTCAACGCCGGTCCGGGAGACGATGCGCACCTTGTTGCGGTCGCCGCCCATCACGCCGGAGGGGCCGATGCCGCTCTCATGCGAGACGTCGTTGGCGACGATGAAATCGGCGCCCTTTTTCTTCAGCTTCGCCTCGGCGTTGCCGATCAGATCCTGCGTCTCGGCGGCGAAGCCGACGACGAGGCCTGGCCGCTGCTGGTGATGGCCGACGCCCGCGAGGATGTCGGGATTCTCGACCATCTTGAGCGAAGGCGGTCCCTCGCCCGCCACCTTCTTGATCTTCTCGCCGGCCGCGTCGGCTGTGCGCCAGTCGGCGACCGCAGCGACGAAAACCGCCGCGTCCGCCGGCAAAAGGGCCTCGACCGCGTCCTTCATCTCGGCCGCGGTTTCGACGTGGGTTGTCGCGACCCCGGCCGGATCGGCGATGTTGACCGGTCCAGAGACGAGCCGGACATCGGCGCCGAGCTTCGCCAGCGCCGCCGCGATCGCATGGCCCTGCTTGCCGGATGAGCGGTTGGCGATGTAGCGCACCGGGTCGATCGGCTCATGCGTCGGTCCCGAGGTGACGATGATCCTGCGGCCCGCAAGCGGCTTCGGCTCCTCGTCGAGCATCGCCTCGATCGCAGCCACGATCTCCAGCGGCTCGGCCATGCGGCCTTCGCCGGCCTCGTTGCTTTCCGCCATCTCGCCCTTGGCCGGACCGACAAAGGCGATGCCGTCCTTCTGCAGCGTCGTCCGGTTGCGGCGCGTCGCCGGATGCGACCACATTTTCGGATTCATCGCCGGCGCCATCAGCACCTTCCTGTCGGTGGCCAAGAGAACCGTCGAGGCAAGGTCGTTGGCATGGCCGTTGGCGAGCTTGGCCATCAGGTCGGCGGTCGCCGGCGCCACGACCAGCAGATCGGCCTCGCGCGACAGCCTTATGTGGCCGACATCGTGCTCGTCATTGCGGTCGAACAGCTCGGTGAAGACATGGTCGGCCGAAAGCGCGCCAACCGATAGCGTGGTGACGAACTCCTGCGCCGCAGCCGTCATCACCACCCGAACCGAGGCTCCGCGCTCGCGCAGGCGGCGGATCAGGTCGAGCGACTTGTAGGCGGCGATGCCGCCGCCGATGATGAGCAGGATGCGTTTGTCCGAGACGGCCATGCGGCTTCCGACAGACGGGCTGCGCCGTGGGAGCGCAACATCAAAACCGCCATGCGGCTCGACCAAGCTTCGGATCGTCGCATAAAGGGTTTCGCCCTCGGGCGAGGCATCAGATCTCTCTAGCAGAACACCTTTGGCAAGAACCTCGCGTGCCTCTTCTTCCATCGACACGCCGCGCGCTGCGGCACGCTCGCGCAATCTCCGCTTCACATCGTCCGCTAGATTACGGACAGTAATCGTGCCCATGATCCCGCTCCTCGCCGTGGACGGCCGCAGCCACCGTTGCTTGCAATGCTAGCAAATTTGGCGCTAGCAATGCAAGCAGTCAGAGCAATTTCCAGGCAATGTAAACCAACGTCAGCGCGATCACCCACAGCGCCGCGCGGCCGGAGCGGGTATGGCGCGCCTCGGCCCTGCCGATGGCGTGTGCGGTCGCCTCGTCGAAGCGAAGGCCGTGCTCGGCCATCAGGTCGATCTCGCGCGACAGCCGCTCGGTGCGGGCCGCAATGTCCGGCGCCTGCCTTGCCAGCGCCATCAGCGCCTTGCCGGCGTCGCGCGCGTCGCCAAGCATGCCGCGCGGGCCGAGATTGCTGGCGATCCAGTCGCTCACCACGGGCTCCGACGTCTTCCACATGTTGAAGGCCGGATCGAGCGTGCGGGCGACGCCTTCGACCACCACCATCGTCTTTTGCAGAAGCACCAGTTCGGTCCGTGTCGCCATGTCGAAAAGGTCGGTGACCTCGAACAGCAGCGTCAGAAGCTTGGCCATCGAAATCGTCTCGGCCGACTGGCCGTGGATCGGCTCGCCGATGGCGCGGATCGCCTGTGCGAAGGCCGAGACATTGTGCTGGCGCGGCACGTAGCCCGCCTCGAAATGCACCTCGGCGACGCGCTGATAGTCGCGCACGATGAAGCCGTAGAGGATCTCGGCGAGGAAGCGCCGCTCCTTCTTGCCGAGCCGGCCCGCAATGCCGAGATCGACGGCGACGATGGTGCCGTCGGCCTCGACGAACAGGTTGCCGGGATGCATGTCGGCATGGAAAAAGCCGTCGCGCAGCGTGTGCCTGAGGAACGACTGGATGAGGTTGGCGGCAATTGCCTTGAGATCGTGACCGGCGGCGGCAAGGCCGGCGAGATCGCTCATCTTGATGCCGTCGATCCACTCCATGGTGATTACATCGCGGCCGGTCCTCTCCCAGTCGACCGCGGGCACGCGAAAGCCCGGATCGTCCTTGGTGTTCTCGCCGAGTTCGGAAAACGCCGCCGCCTCGAGCCGCATATCCATCTCGATCTTGGTTGTCTGCGCCAGCGTCTCGGTCACCTCGACCGGACGCAGGCGGCGCGACGAGGGGATGTATTTCTCCTGCAGGCGGGCAGCGAGGAAATAGCTTTCGAGATCGTGGAAGAAGTGGCGACGCACGCCTGGCCGGATCACCTTTACCGCCACACGCGAAATCATTCCGTCGCGAACGACTTCGGCGCTGTGCACCTGGGCGATCGAAGCGGCCGCCACCGGCTCGCCGAGGCTGGCATAGAGATCGTCGATCCTGCGCCCGAGCGAGGCCTCGATCGCCGCGATCGCCTCCGCCTTCGGGAAGGTGTCCATCTTGTCCTGCAGCAGGGCAAGGTCGACCGCCATGTCGTTGCCGACGACGTCCGGCCGCGTCGCCAGGAACTGGCCGAGCTTGACGTAGGATGGCCCCAACCGCACCACCGCCTGCGCCAGCCGGTCGCCGCGCAGATGCTTTCTGGCGCGGCGGCGGGTAAGCACGCGCGCCAGCCGCCAGCCGAGCTTCGGCATGCCGGAGAGCTCTTCGCCGGGCAGCGCCGCGACGACGCCCTCGCGGACCAGCACCCAGCCGGCCCGTGCGAGCCTGAAACCAGCGCCGACGGTGGTCATCGCTGCGCTTGCCTCAAAGCTTCCAGCCCGAATGAAGCGCCGCGATGCCGCCGGAATAGTTGCGGAAAGTGACGCGATCGAACCCTGCCCGCGTGATCATGGAAGCAAAATTCTGCTGGTTGGGGAATTTGCGGATCGATTCGACGAGGTAGGAATAGGGCTCGCCGTCGCCGGTCACCGCCTTGCCGATTCTGGGGATGGCGTTGAACGACCAGGCCTCGTAGACCTTGTCGAGCAGCGGCATGTCGACCTCGGAAAACTCCAGGCAGAGGAAGCGCCCGCCGCGCTTCAGCACGCGAAAAGCCTCGCTCAGCGCCACATCGATGCGCGGCACGTTGCGGATGCCGAATGCGATCGTATAGGCGTCGAACGTGTCGTCCTCGAAGGGCAGCGCCTCGGCATTGGCCTCGACGAAATCGGTGTTTTCCGAGAGGTTTTTCTTCTCGGCCCTGTCGCGGCCGACTTCGAGCATCGAACCGTTGATGTCGAGCACCGTCGCATGCGCGTGGCGGTGGCTGGCCTCGATGATGCGGAAGGCGATGTCGCCCGTGCCGCCGGCGACGTCGAGCACCTTCCAGCCCGACCGCTTCGGCGGATTGAGCCACGCGACCATCGCGTCCTTCCACAGGCGGTGCAACCCGCCCGACATCAGATCGTTCATGAGGTCGTATCGATTGGCCACCTTATGGAAGACATCGTTGACCAGGGACTGCTTGTCGCCTGCGCCCACCTTCCTGAAACCATAGGAGGTTTCCATGCCGCCCGCGGCCGTGGTTCTCTCAACTGACATTATTTTGATCCGCCATAAAACCGGCGGGACCATAGCCGATCGATGGGGCCGGCGCTATTGTCCAAGGCGCGGTTTTCGGCCGCGCCTTCGAGACGGGTTCGGGCAGGATTTGGCATGATTTGCAGCCCGCAATCGGCGCGAGGACAAGAATACCGGACGGGATGCCCGCATGATTTTGAAAGCCGAATTGCACTGCCACATCGAAGGGGCAGCAGCGCCCGACCTTGTCGTCAGCCAGGCCCGCAAATACGGCACGGACCCCTCGCCCTATATCCAGGACGGTTCCTTCGTCTGGCACGATTTCAGCTCTTTCCTCGCGGCCTATGACTTTGCCTCCGACCTGTTCCGCACCGAGGAGGACTACGCCCGCCTGACCGATCACTACCTGACCAGCCTCGCCCGCGACGGCGCCATCTATTCCGAGGTGTTCACATCGCCGGACCATGCCAAGAAGGCCGGTCTCTCGCCCAAGGCCTATACCGATGCGCTGGGCGAAGGCATGGCCCGCGCCAAGGCCAGGACCGGCATCGAAGGGCGCATGATCGTCACCGGCGTGCGCCATGTCGGCGTCGAGGCGATCGAGCAGGCGGCGCGCTTCGCGGCACGCTGCGGCCATCCGCTGGTGACCGGCTTCGGCGTTGCCGGCGACGAACGCATCGGTGATTTCGAGGACTATGTGCGCGCCTTCGAGATCGCTCGCGAGGCGGGCCTCGGCATCACCATCCATGCCGGCGAATTGATGGGCTGGGAAAGCGTGAAGGCAGCGCTCGACCATATCCGCCCGTCGCGCATCGGCCATGGCGTGCGCGCCACCGAGAACCCCGACCTCGTTCGCCGCATCGCCGCCGAGGGCGTGGTGCTGGAATGCTGCCCCGGCTCCAACATCGCGCTCAAGGTGTTCGACAGTTTCGCCGACCATCCCTTCCCGGCATTGCGCGCCGCCGGCTGCAAGGTGACGCTCAACTCCGACGATCCGCCCTATTTCTGGACCTCGCTGAAGCGCGAATACGACATCGCCGCCGAGCATTTCGCGATGGACGACAAGGCGCTCACCGCCGTCACCAGAACGGCCATCGAGGCGGCCTTCGTCGACCGGAAGACCAAGGCGATGCTGCTGAGCCGGTTGGACGTGAAGGTGCGGTGAGTAGAGAATAGTGAGTAGTCAGTAGTGATCGATTTGCCCGTGTGCGCACCGCGCGGTTGAAGGCTGGCGCTTTCCCTCAGTCAGGGACTCGCAAATCGGCTCACTATTCACTACTCACTATTCACTACCCACTGCGAACCAGTCGGAGCACATCATGCAGGGCGTCACCGTCGTCGACCACCCCCTTGTCCAGCACAAGCTGACCATCATGCGCAAGAAGGAAACCTCGACGGCCGGCTTCCGGCGGCTGCTGCGCGAGATCTCGCTGCTTCTGGGCTACGAGGTCACCCGCAATCTCGAACTGACCACCACCACCATCGAGACGCCGATCGAGGAGATGGAAGCGCCGACGCTGGAGGGCAAGAAGCTGGTCTTCGCCTCGGTGCTGCGTGCCGGCAACGGCCTGCTCGAGGGCTTGCTCGATCTGGTGCCGGCGGCGCGCGTCGCCCATATCGGCCTCTACCGCGATCACGAGACGCTGGAGGCGATCGAATATTTCTTCAAGGCGCCGAGCGACCTTGCCGACCGTCTGGTGATCGTCGTCGACCCGATGCTGGCGACGGCGAATTCCGCGATTGCGGCGATCGACAAGCTGAAGGGGCGCGGCGCCACCAACATCCGCTTCCTCTGCCTGTTGGCCGCGCCCGAAGGCATCGAGCGCTTCACCAAGGCACATCCGGACGTGCCGATCTTTACCGCCTCGATCGACCGCCAGTTGAACGAAAAGGGCTATATCATGCCTGGCCTCGGCGACGCCGGCGACCGCATGTACGGGACAAAATGAGCAGCTTTCTTTACCGCTCGTTTACGCAACAACGCGGTTCCGCGGCGCGTTAAAGCCGAAAACACCATGCCGGATTAAGGATCGAACCTTCACGAAGGTCGATCCATGCTGCGCAAGCTTCTCCTCCTTGGCGTCTTTGTCGGAAGCTCGGCATCGATCCCGATCGTCTATCAGTCGAACCCGCAGATGGTCGAAAGCCTGCTGAGATCGGCGGTCGCCTCGAAGCCGGCGGCCCCGGAGGCCCAGCCGGACGTCAAACTCGCCTCAGTGCCGGAGAAGCCGGCGGCGCCGATGCCGCTCGGCCGCCAGGTGCTGGTCAATGCCGACGAGCGCGGTCATTTCACCTCCGCCTTCAAGCTCAACGGCCGCCAGATCGACGGCATGATCGACACCGGCGCGACCCTGGTTGCCATCAACACATCGACGGCGCGCCGGATCGGCATCTCGCTCAACCAGTCGGATTTCAATCACCAGGTGAACACCGCGAACGGCGCCATCAAGGCGGCCGTGGTCACAGTCGAGCGCCTGCAGATCGGCAAGATCTCCCTGGATAACGTCCAGGCGGTCGTGCTCGACGACCGGGCGCTGCAAACCAATCTGATCGGAATGAGCTTCCTGCAGCGGCTGCAGAAATACGAGGTCCAGAACGGCGCGCTGCTGCTCGTGCAGTAGTATTCGTGCCTTTGGAGCGGAAAACCGCGACACACTTTTCCCGGGATTGCTCTACCTCAAAGCGGCAGTATCCGCCTGAGTACGGTCTTCTCGGCGGGCGGCTTCGAGGCGCCGATCGAATAGGCGGAACGCACCGCGGCGGCGGCGGCCTGGGCGTCCGCCTCGGTCCGCGCGTGGACCAGCGCCAGCGGCTCGCCCGCCCGCACCTCGGCACCGACCGGCAACAGCCTGGTCAAGCCCACGGCATGATCGATCCTGTCATCAGGACGGGTGCGTCCGCCGCCGAGGCCAACGACGGCAAGCCCGATGTCGCGCGTCGCGATGCCGGCGACGAAGCCGTCCTCCGCCGCTTCAACCGCCAATTCCACCGCCGCTTTGGGCAGGTATTTTTCCAGGTTCTCGACGAAGTCGGCGGGACCGCCGAGCGCCGTCACCATACGCGCGAACACCGCCGCGGCGCGGCCGCCGGCAAGCGTCTCGGCGGCGCGCCTGATCCCGTCCTGGTTGGATGAGACAATCCCCGCCGACTGCAGCATCTCAGCGGCCAGAGCCAGTGTCACGTCCTCAAGCCGGCGGTCGCGGAGCCTCCCGGTGAGGAAATCGACCGCGTTGCGCACCTCGACTGCATTGCCGGCGGCCGAAGCCAGCGGCTCGTTCATGCCGGTCACCAGGGCCGATGCTTTCAGGCCCGCGCCATTGGCGACCTCGACCAGGCTGTTCGCCAGGGCGACCGCATCGCGCGACTTCTCCATGAAGGCGCCGTTACCGACCTTGACGTCGAGCACCAGCGAGCCGAGCCCCGCGGCGAGCTTCTTCGACAGGATCGAGGCCGTGATCAGCGGCACCGACTCGACCGTCCCCGTCACGTCGCGGATCGCGTAGAGCCGGCGGTCGGCGGGCGCCAGATCGGCGGTCTGGCCGATGATGGCGCAGCCGGTTTCCAGCACAGTCTTGCGGAAGCGCGTCACATCCGGCTGGCTGGTGTAGCCGGGAATGGCATCCATCTTGTCGAGCGTGCCGCCGGTGTGGCCGAGGCCACGGCCGGAGATCATCGGAACATAGGCGCCGCAGGCCGCGACGATCGGCGCCAGCATCAGCGAGACATTGTCGCCGACCCCGCCCGTCGAGTGCTTGTCGGTGACCGGGCCCGGCAGGTCGGACCAGTCGAGCACGTCGCCGGAATCGCGCATGGCGGTGGTCAGAGCCACCGCTTCCTCGCGGCTCATGCCTTTGAGGAACACCGCCATCGCAAAGGCGCCGATCTGCCCCTCCGAGAGCGTGCCGGCCGTTATCCCTTCGATGAAGGCCGCGATCTCCGGCGCCGAGAGCTTGTGGCCGTCGCGCTTGCGGCGGATGATTTCCTGGGGGAGCATCAGCTTTCCGGCAAGCCTTCCTCGAAGACGCGCCGCAGGATCGTCGCCAGCCGCGCGCCGCCGACCGGCGCCATGTCCTTGGTTTCCTGGTGTGACAGTTCCGCGCCGGTCATGCCGGCCGCAAGGTTGGTGATGACCGAGCAGGCGGCAACCTTGAGGCCGAGGAAACGGGCAAGGATGACTTCCGGCACCGTCGACATGCCGACGGCATTGGCGCCCATGACGCGCGCCATGCGGATTTCGGCCGGCGTTTCGAAACATGGTCCCGAGAACCACATATAGACGCCTTTGTGCAGCGCGGTGCCGGTTGCCTCCGCCGCCTTCTCGATCGCCTGGCGCAAGCCAGCATCATAGGCCTCGGTGAGCCCAACGAAGCGGCGGTCGCTCGGCTCGCCGATCAGCGGGTTGGAGCCGGAAAAGTTGATGTGGTCGGTGATCAGCATCACCGAGCCCGGCCCCATCTCGGGCTCGACCGAACCGGCGGCGTTGGTGAGGATGAGATGCGAGATGCCGATGCCGGCAAGCACCTCCAGCGCCGGGCGCATCGCGGCGGCGTTGCCGTGCTCGTAGTAATGCGCGCGGCCGGAAAGCATCAGCACCGGCGTGCCGGCGAAATGCCCGGCCACCGCCTCGCCGGCATGGCCGGAAACACCGCTTCGCGGGAAGCCCGGCAACTCCGCATAGGAAATGCGCCTTGCGTCCTCGACCTGGTCGACAAGTCCGCCGAGGCCGGAGCCCAGAACAAGCGCCGCGGTCGGCGCCAGCCCGTCCAGCTTCTCGACCAGATGATCCAGCGCTTCCCTCATTTCAGCCAGCTCTTCATTTCAAGATGTCGCCCCTGAAGCCGTAAGGCAGCATGTCGCCCATGGTGACCGTCTCGACCACACCGGTATCGTCGCAGAGATAGAGCTTGGTCTCCGGCCGGCAGAATTCCGCCAGCCGCTGCCGGCAACCGCCGCAGGGCGAGCATTTGGCCATGCGCTCGGCAATCACCGCGATCTCGGTGATCTTGCCGCCGCCGCCCATGATGTAATGGCCGAGCGCCGTGGTCTCGGCGCACCAGCCTTCGGGATAGGATGCCACCTCGATATTGGCGCCGGTGAAGACGCGCCCGTCCTCGGTGCGCAGCGCCGCACCCACGGGAAACTTGGAATAGGGCGCATAGGCCTTGGCCATCGCCGCCTTCGCCGCCTCGAACAGATCATGCGACATTCAGTTCTTCTCTCCCACGATCTTGTTCAAAAGCCGGTCGCCGAAGCTGCCGAGCCTCAGCGTTCCTTGACGTAGGGCACGCCGCCGGCGCGCGGCGGGATCGCCTTACCTATGAAGCCGGCGAGCAGGATGACGGTGAGCACATAGGGCAGCGCCTGCATGAACTGCACTGGCACCTTGCCGATGACCGGCAGCGGCGAGCCTTGCAGCCGGATCGCTGCCGCGTCGAGGAAACCGAATAGCAGGCAGGCGAACATGGCGTTGACCGGCTTCCATTTGGCGAAGATCAGCGCGGCCAGCGCGATATAGCCCTTGCCCGCCGTCATGTCCTTCACGAAGCCGCCATTCTGCACCATCGAGAGATACGCCCCGGCGACGCCGGTGAGGATGCCGGTGCAGATCAGCGCCCGGTAGCGTAGCCAGGCGACCGAGATGCCGGCCGTGTCGACGGCGGCCGGGTTTTCACCGACCGCGCGCATCCTGAGGCCGAAGCGGGTGCGGAACAGCACCCACCAGGTGAACGGCACCATGGCGAAGGCGAAGTAGACCAGGATCGAATGGCCGGAGATCAGCTCGGCATAGATCGGCCCGACGATCGGCACGTTGCGGACGGCTTCGGCGCCGGGCCAGACGATCGCCTCGAAGCGTTCGCCCGGCTGCAGCGCCGGCGTGCGGCCGCCCTGCTGGAACCAGGCCTGGCCGAGGATGATGGTCGAGCCTGCGGCGACGAAGTTGATGGCGACGCCGGAGACGATCTGGTTGCCGCGATGCGTGATCGAGGCGAAGCCGTGCACCATGGCGAAGGCGACCGAGATCAGGATGGCCATGCCGAGGCCGATGAAGGCCGAATGGAACACGGAAGCGGCCGCCGCTCCGGCAAAAGCGCCGACCAGCATCTTGCCTTCGAGGCCGATGTCGAAGATGCCGGCGCGCTCGGAATAGAGGCCGGCGAGGCAGGCGAGCATCAGTGGCACCGACAGGCGGATGGTCGAGTCCAGCACCTGGATGACGGCGACGAAACTATCCATATCAGGCCCCCTTCCCCTTGACCGCTTCGATGCCGACAGCTTTCGGGCTGAACGAGGCGAACAGCGCCTGGATATATGGCCTGAACATGTGCTCCAGCGCGCCGGCGAACAGGATCACCAGGCCCTGGATGATGACGATCATGTCGCGGCTGATTGCCGGCATTTCGAAGGCGAGCTCGGCGCCGCCTTGGTAGAGCATGCCGAACAGGATCGCCGCCAGCACGATGCCCACGGGGTGCGAGCGCCCCATCAGCGCCACCGCGATGCCGACGAAGCCGGCGCCGGAGACGAAGTCGAGCGCGACATTGTGCTGGTCGCCCATCACCGGATTGAGCGCCATCATGCCGGCCAGCGCGCCGGAGATGACCATGGCGATCAGGATGATGCGGGTTTCCGAGATGCCGGCATAGCGCGCCGCCTTCGGGCTGTGGCCATAGGTGCGCATCTCGTAGCCGAGCCGCGTGCGCCAGATCAGTAGCCAGACGAGGAACGCCATGACCAGCGCCAGCACGAAGCAGATGTTGAGCGGCGCCGAGCGGATCTTGGCGCCGAACAGCTCGATGATCCAGTTGAGCTTCGGCAGTTCCGCGCCGGGCAGGAAGTTGCGCGTTTGCGGCGCCATCGAGCCGGCCGGCTTCAAGACGTCGACCAGCGCATAGACCATGACGCTGGCGGCGATGAAGTTGAACATGATGGTGGTGATGACGATGTGCGAGCCGCGCTTGGCCTGCAGATAGCCCGGGATCAGCGCCCACAGCGCGCCCATGCCGGCCGCGGCGATGATCGCCAGCGGAAAGGTCAGCCACCACGGGAAAATGCTGTCGAAGGCGAGGCAGACGACGCCGATGCCGAGGCCGGCTATGTAGCCCTGGCCCTCGCCGCCGATGTTGAACAGCCCGCAATGGACCGCCACCGCCACCGCAAGCCCGCTGAAGATGAAGGTCGTGGCGTAGTACAGGGTAAACGCGATGCCTGTGCCCCGGCCGAAAGCGCCCTGGACCAGGACGACGGCAGCGCGGAACGGATTTTCGCCGACCAGCATGACGACGAAGCCGGCGACGATGAAGGCCACCGACAGATTGATCAGCGGGATCAGTCCGTAGTCGGCCCAGGCCGGCAGCTTTGCGTAAGGCGTGCTCATTCGGCAGCCTCCTGGTGTTCGACACCGGCCATCAGGAGGCCAAGCTCGCCTTCCGTCGCCTCCGGTCCGCGCTCGCCGACGATGCGCCCGGCAAACATCACAAGGATGCGGTCGGAGAGCGAGCGGATCTCGTCGAGCTCGACCGACACCACCAGCACCGCCTTGCCCTGGTCGCGCATGGCGATCAGCCGCTTGTGAATGAACTCGATGGCGCCGACATCGACGCCGCGCGTCGGCTGGCCGACGATCAAAACACCAGGATCCTGCTCCATCTCCCGCGCCAGCACGATCTTCTGCTGGTTGCCGCCGGAGAAATTGGCCGTCCTCAGCCGCGGATTGCCGGGACGGATGTCGTATTTCTCGATCTTGTCCTTCGCATCGGCCACGATGGCATCGACGTTGAGGAATGGTCCCTTCAGATAACGCTCGTCGTCGTGATAGCCGAGGATCGAGTTCTCGTTCTCCTCGAAGGCCAGCACCAGACCGACGTGATGCCGGTCCTCCGGCACATGGGCGAGCCCGCGGTCACGCAACTCGCCGGGGTCGGCCTTGCCGGTCAGGTCGATCGGCTTGCCTTCGAGCATCACCTCGCCGGAAACGGCGTGCCGGATGCCGGAAATCGCCTCGAGCAGCTCCGACTGGCCGTTGCCGGCGACGCCTGCGATGCCGACGATCTCGCCGCCGCGCAGGTCGAAGGAGACGTCGTCGACCATGGTGACGCCGCGTGAATCCTTGACCGTCAGGTTCTTGACCGAGAGTTTTATGGCGCCGGCTTCCGACGCGCCCTTCTCGACCCGCAGAAGCACGCGCCGGCCGACCATCAGTTCGGCCAGTTCGCCGACCGTGGTTTCCTTCGTTACCCTTGTCGCCACCATGGTTCCCTGGCGCATGACCGAGACCGTATCGGTGATCGCCATGATCTCGCGCAGCTTGTGGGTGATCAGAACCACCGTTTTTCCCTGCTCCTTCAACTGCTTGAGGATGCGGAACAGATGGTCCGCCTCGGCCGGCGTCAGGACTCCGGTCGGCTCATCGAGGATCAGGATCTCGGCGCCACGATAGAGCGCCTTGAGGATTTCGACGCGCTGCTGCAAGCCGACCGGCAGTTCCTCGATGATGGCGTCGGGATCGACCTCGAGGCCGTATTCGCGCTCCAGCCGCTCGAGTTCCGAACGCGCCTTGGCGATGCTTTTCTTCAACAGCGCATCGCTCTCGGCGCCGAGGATGACGTTTTCCAGCACCGTGAAATTGTCGACCAGCATGAAATGCTGGTGCACCATGCCGATGCCGAGCGCGATGGCGTCGTTGGAGGTGTTGATCGACACCGGCTTGCCGCCGACACGGATCTCGCCGCTGTCGGCCTGGTAGAAACCATAGAGGATCGACATCAGCGTCGACTTGCCGGCGCCGTTCTCGCCGACAATGCCGTGGATAGTGCCGCGCGCGACTTCCAGGTTGATGTCGCGGTTGGCGCGCACCGAGCCAAAACTCTTGTTGATGCCTATGAGCTCGATTGCGGCTTGCGCCATGCAGCCTGTCCCACTCAGTTTTTTTATCGCTTGGTCAAAATGCCTAGCATGATGCCCCGCCCGTGCCAATTGGCCGGAACGCCATTCACTCTCGACAAATCCCCGCGCGCTTGTCAATTTCGAAGGTGGCCGAGAGCCTCATATTCACAGAACCCGGGTTTTGAATGACCAGACCTGACGACCGGCTGACGACGCTGGAAATCCGCGCCGCCGAGCAGGAAAAGACGATCGAGGAGCTGTCCGGCCAGATCGCCGAGCAGTGGAAGGTGATCGAGCGCATGGAACGCAAGCTCGCTGCCCTGACCGACCGGTTCCTGGCTTTGGAGGAGCAGGCCGCTCCCGACGTGCCGGTGACCAAGCCACCGCACTGGTGAGGCCGCCGCATTGGTGAGTAAGCAGGGAGTGATCAGGTAGGGGGTGAGCGAGCATGACGGAGAACGGTCATGGCCGGTGAAGGAGACCGCATTGCAAGGGCCGGCGACTATGTGTTCGGCTTGATGGACGAAAGGGAGCGCGCCCGTGCCGAGCGCGACCTTGAGATCGATCCGGCCTTTCGCGACGCCGTGCTGCGGCTTGCCGAACGCATGCGCGCCTTGGAGCCGGCGGCGCCTGGAGCGGCGGACTGTCGCTGGAAGCTGGTGGCGCAGCGCCTCGGCGAACTGCCGCAGATGCGACTTGCTGGTTTGAACGAGAGCGACGCGAAGCCAGCGCCTGTGGTGATCCACAGGCTCGAACGCAAGCCCTATGGCGTCGGCCTGCATTCACTCGGCGGCCGGCTCGGATTTGTCATCGCAATGGCGCTGTTGGCGGCCTTCGCGCTGGGCTATCTCGCCGGCACCTTATAGCTTCGTGACATCAGGAGCATCGGCTCGCCACCCTGATTGAAAGCTTCGTCCAAAAAGAAACCGCCGGGCCTTCGCCCGGCGGTCCAGAAACCTTGGTTCAGCGGTCGATCAATACGGGCACTTGTTGTCGGCGGTGTAGTCGTGCACCTCGATCTTGCCGGCGATGATGTCGGCTTTGGCCTTTTCGACCGCCGCCTTCATCTCGTCGGTCACCAGCGCCTTGTTGTTGTCGTCCATGGCGTAGTCGACGCCGCCTTCCTTGAGGCCGAGATTCTGCACGCCGCCCTTGAAGGTGCCATTCTTGCCGTCCATAAAGGCGTTGTAGACGGCAACGTCGACGCGCTTCATCATCGAGGTCAGCACCTTGCCGGGCTGCAGGCCGTTCTGGTTGGAATCGACGCCGATGCCGAGCTTACCGGCATCCGCGGCTGCCTGCAGCACGCCGACGCCGGTGCCGCCGGCAGCCGCGTAGACGACATCCGCGCCCTGGTCGATCTGCGTCTTGGCGATCTCGCCGCCCTTGGCCGGGTCGTTCCAGGCGGCCGGCGTATCGCCGGTCATGTTCTGGATGACGTCGGTCGCGCCGGCCGACTTGGCGCCGCCGACATAGCCGCACTCGAACTTGCGGATCAGCGGGATATCCATGCCGCCGACGAAGCCGACCTTCTTCGACTTCGACGCCATCGCCGCCAGGATGCCGACCAGGTAGGAGCCTTCGTTCTCCTTGAATACCAGCGAGCGGACATTGGGCAGATCGACGGCATCGTCGATGATGGCGAAGTTGAGGTCGGTGTATTCGGCCGCGACCTTCTTCAGCGCATCCTCCCAGGCAAAGCCGGCCATCACGATCGGATTGCGGCCGTCCTCGGCGAAGCGGCGCAGCGCCTGCTCGCGCTGCGAGGCGTTGGAGACTTCGAATTCGACATAAGCGACGCCGGTTTCGGTCTTGAACTTCTCGGCGCCGTGAAATGCCGCCTCGTTGAAGGATTTGTCGAACTTGCCGCCGAGATCGTAGAGGATGGCCGGCTGGACATCCGCGGCGAAAGCCGGAAGAACCATTGCGGTTGCGGCCAGGAGGCCGAGAACGATACGTTTCATGTGATCCACACCCTGTCGGTTATTTTTCCGTTGCACCGCCTGCCTGCCCGGTTCTCCGGCAGGCATGCGACGTCAGGCAGGAAGTGTATGCCCCTCCCCGCTGGCGGCCAATCTGGCACGGCCCGAGACAAAATTCACGTGGAATTTTGACCTGTTGGAAAAAGCGGCCAACCTGCCCGTTTCCCGGCAGAACGAAACGTCCGCGTCAGTTGGTCGGGGCGAATTCGTGGCGTCGACGCCGGTAGCCGAGGGCGTAGAGCAGGAACGCCAATACCGCGAACACCGCGAAGCCGGGCTGGCTGAGCACCCAGGCGATGGCGACGTCCCAGACCAGCGGATTGGCCTTGGCGCGCACATAGGTCTCGAAGGCCGCGCGGGTGTCGGGGGATACCGCCAGCCAGCTTGCGTTGAGCGGCGTCATGACCAGCGCCGACGCCGCCACCGAGCGCGTCGTGTCGATCACCGCCATGATGACGGAAATCGACAATGCAACCATTGCCGCCAGCCGAAAGATGAAACGCAACATCCCAACGCACTCCCCGGGAGAAGCTCCCGTCTGCCCCGCAACCGACATAGAGCGTGCGCAACCGCCACGCAATTGCGACACGCGATTTTGAGCCGATCTTGTTTGACGCAATTCCGGACGGAAAACCGCCGCGCACTTTTCCTGGAATTGCCGCTTTTTTGTTTTTCGCAATTCCGGACGGAAAACCGCCACGCACTTTTCCTGGAATTGCTTCAGGCCGTTCTTGCCGGTTTGCGCCGGTTGACCCGCCAGATAGCGAAGATTCCGCCGGCGATGGCCCCGACGATCAGCCCTGCGAGGCCGACAAAGACGGCAAAGAACCCGCAGGCGCCCTCGAAGCAGCTCATATGGGTGGCGTCGGCGATCAGCGACCCGGCAAAGAATCCGGCGCAGGCGCCGATGGCGCCGCCGAGGATGATGCCGAGCAGCGCGGCAACGAGCGAGACCAGCAGCGGCGGGCGTTCGGTCTCCGGATTGGCATAGACGGCCTCGGCGCCGGCGCCGCGCCGCAGGAGATAGATGCAGAGCAGGCCGATGGCGATCTCGGCGAGCGTAAAACCCAGCGCTTCGGCGGAGAAGACAAAGTCGGGCACCAGAAGCGTATAGGCCTGGCGCACGATGAGCCACAGGATGATCGCCACCTGCCAGACGGTGTAATGGCGGGGAAACCGCGCCGACCGGTTGAAGGCAAGGCCGAGCAGGTAAAGCCCCCACAAAATGGTGACGAGGCCGCCGGCCAGCCCACCATAAATCAGGAAGAGCACGCTTTCCGGCAGGTTGAAGTCGCCGATCAGCCGCCAGCTCGATATCAGGCCGTAGGCCGACAGGCCCATGACGATGATCAGCCATGCCACCGGGATAAAGGACAGCCCGCTGTCCGGCCGGCCCGCGGGTTGCTGGTTGATCGATGCCATGTCAGGACGATGCCCCTCGCAAAGCCCAAAACGCGCGCAGCGGTTTTCCATCCGCAATTGCGCAAAAACGAATATTTCAGGCAGTCGACAGGCGGCCAAGGCCGAAGTCAAGCGCGGCAGACGCCGCGGCCCGTCCTGTGCACATCATTCGAACGCCGGCGCCCCTTTATGAAGCCCGCCTTCGAGCCATCCACGGCAAAAGCCTTTGGACCGCCTTTATGGCTTGGCATTCGCTTTAGGATCGACTAGATGAGCCCCGCGCCTGTTTGCCTAGACGGCTAGAGGTGCTGGGAAAGGGCTGCCTGCCGGTTGAAGGCACCCCAAATAGTCCGTCGAGGACTTCCCGAGGGAGGTGCATCTCCCCAACCCGCGCGGCGAAACCGGCCGGCGCGAGAGTGCAAGGACGGAGAGGTGGCCGAGTGGTTGAAGGCGCACGCCTGGAAAGTGTGTTTACGGGAAACCGTAACGCGGGTTCGAATCCCGCTCTCTCCGCCATAATTTTGCTAATAACTTAACGTTTTCAAAAATTTAGTAGTATCGACAAGGCGCCTTAAAGCTGAAATATGCGTGGTCTGTGCAACAAGTAATTCCGAATCCACTTAATCCGACAAGCCATCCAAAGCCTTTCTGACGACCAAATCATGGTTGGTTATGCAATTCCGACACCTCGCAGCCTTCCTTCAGCATGGCACGGTTCTCGCAAAAGCCTATCGTCGGAGAAGTGCTTGCCTGAGAGAAAACCGGGCAAAGTTGGCCTTTCTCGAGCAAAGGCGACAGTGCGAACGGTTATCCGCAGCCGACAGGCATCGACGTCCGCTCTTGGATGTGCGCGCTGAAAAGCTGACCTTGCTTTCACCGTAAGCCGACCGTTTTGCTCGTCGTGCCGATCTAATGCATGTCGCCCAGAAGTGTGCAGCGGTTCTGGGGCAACGACATGCATCAAAACAAAGACTTAAAGCGCGTCCCCTGAATCCGTTTCAACGCGACGCGCTTAGGTAGCTGCGACGTTTCCAGCGTAGAGCCCCAACTAATTTCGGTAGATCAGCAGCACGACGCCGCCGTTTTCGGAAAAGGTCTCATGCTCCGCGCCAACGGCGCGAATACAATACTGGCCCGCGGTGTAGGTATTGTCCTGATCTGAGAAGGAGCCTTCCAGCACGAGGATTTCCTCGAGCTGATCATGAGAATGCATCGCGGAGCGTGTTCCGGGATCCATCTTCATCAGGATCGTGGATTCCCCGCTGACCCCATCCTTGTAGATCGTCTTCATGTAGACACCCGCTTCGGCCGGAGTCCACGCGATCGAATTGAGGTCGATGAAGAGTGATCCCCGTTCGATGCGATCTGTGAGAGGTTGGGTCGGCATGGTTGTCCTTTCCAAGCTGGGCCGCAGGAGCCCGTGCTGATGCTGTGCTCTCGCGTTTGTCGGCGCTTCTAGACGGCGGCCATGAACCGATGGCCGTCATAGATCGCTGCGTGGATATTTCGACTGGCGACTGCGTCCCCGATCCTAAACAGCTGGAAGCCACCGTCAGGATTCCTGGTCGTCTGTTGGGGCTGGATTGCGGTCAGCGCCTTGTAGTCGACTTCGCCAAGGTTCTTCGAGAGCGGCCTCAGTGCGAAATAAAGGTCATCCAACGGCGTCACCCCGTTTTCTATGACGACCTGGTCGACGATCTTCTCCGAATATGCCTTCGTGTAATCATCCAGGAAGACCGCAGCGATCTTGTTGCCGCGACGCTCCAAACGTTCAATGCGCAGATTCATCGTAACGGCCGCCTTTGCCTTGCCAAGTGCCTTGAAATAGGCGGGATACGTAGTCGCCCCGATGTCTGCGGCCAGCACCCTAGTCGGGGTGACGAGTTCCAGTTCAGCGCCCGCATCCGCTATGAACTCGGCTGCTGTCATCGCATTGTGAGATCCGCCGTCATCGTAAAGCAGCACAGACTTGGCCACCGGCACGCTGCCGCTCAGGACGTCCCAGGTTGTCGTGGCCAGATCCTGACCACCGAAGAGGCAGTCCAGGTTGGGCAATCCCCCCGTCGCGATCACGACAACATCGGGCCTCTCCTGTACGACGTCGCTTTCTTCGGCGTAGCGATTGTATTCGACCTCGACGCCAAGTCGGTCGCATTCAGCCAGCCGCCAGTCCACGATGCCGAGGATTTCGCGCCGGCGCTTCAATGCGGACGTGATCAGAATCTGGCCGCCGGCCTTGGGTCCCGCTTCGAAGACCTTGACTCGGTGACCTCGTTCCGCGGCGACCCTTGCCGCTTCCAGGCCCGCCGGGCCGGCGCCGATCACGACGACCTTTCGGGCCGGACCATCGCTTTTTGCAATCACGTGCGACAGCGTGGCCTCTCGACCTGTCGCCGCATTGTGCACGCAGGACGCCTGGCCGGGATAAATCGAGTCAATGCAGTAACCCATTCCGACACAGGGACGGATCTGGTTCTCGCGGCCTTCGATGATTTTTCGCGTGATATGAGGATCGGCAATATGCGCGCGTGTCAACGCGACCATATCCAGCTTGCCGCTCGCTATCGCATGCCGAGCTGTGGCAACATCTTGAATCCTGGCGGCATGAAACGTGGGAAGGCCAACAGCTTCCCGAACCTCGCCGGCAAAATCGAGATGCGGCGCGGACGGCTTGCCCATGCTGGGAATGACGTGGCTTAGACCTTCGTCTTTCGACGCGTGTCCGCGGATGACGTTGACAAAGTCGATCATTCCACTCGCAGACAGGCGCTTGGCGATCTCCACGCCCTCATTCGCGGTCAGCCCCCTGTTCATGGCCTCATCGCAAACCATGCGCACGCCAACGATGTAATCTCGTCCGATCCGTTTGCGGATTGCAGTCAAGATCTCCAGGACCAAACGCATTCTGTTTTTAAGCGAGCCGCCATATTCGTCGTTCCGCTTGTTGGTTGCCGGCGACCATGAATGCGCGATCAGGTGCGAGGCGCACTCGAGTTCAAACCCGTCGAGCCCGGATGCCTTCACGCGCTCGGCACTGTCCGCGAACGCCTTGATCACACGCTCATAGTCCCAAGGCTCCATCGCCTTGGGAAACGCCCGATGCACCGGCTCTTGGATGTGGGATGCATCGATCATCGGCAACCAGTCAGCCTTGTTCCAGGCCGTTCGGCTTCCCATGTGGGTCATCTGGATCATGACCGCGGCGCCGTGCGAATGCACATCGTCGGCAAGCTCGCCCAGCCACTTCACGACTTCGTCCTTGTGGAGTTGGATATTTCCGAATGCCTGCGGGCTGTCGATATCGACGACGGCGGATCCGCCGATCATTGTCAGCGCCATCCCACCCTTGGCCTTCTCCGCGTGGTAGAGCCGATAGCGCTCTTTCGGAAGGCCGTCCTCCGTGTAGGCAGGCTCATGCGCCGTCGACATTATCCTGTTCCGAAGCGTCAGATGCTTCAGCTGGAAAGGCTGAAGTAGTGGATCATTTGACATGAAGTTCTCGCCAAGGTGTAGTTGCATCAATTTACAGCCGTAAGGCCCCCATTCATGGGACCTACGTCGACGACTTCGCGCCGGCGGCCGAGGACAACGCGGCCGTAATCTGCCGGAGGGACACCAATCCAAAGGGCTCGCCGCGAGCGTCGACAACGACAGCTTCGTCCTGCGTTGAGTTCGTCAACTCTTTCGCGGCAGCCTCGAGCGTGGTGCCGGACTTCAGCTTCGGTAGCGACGCCTTCTCGGAGCACGGTGCAGGATCCATAACGGCATCGACCCTTATGAAACGCCCGCGATTGACGTCCTTCACGAACCTCGCAATGTAATCGTCGGCGGGGTTCAAGAGGATGTCCTGGCTGTCGCCCTGCTGGACGATCGAGCCATCCCGCAAGATGACAATCCGGTCGCCGAGCCTCAGCGCCTCGTCGAGATCGTGGGTGATAAAGACGATGGTTTTCCTCAGTTCC
Source organism: Mesorhizobium sp. LEGMi-168a (assembly GCF_058312955.1). Taxonomy (NCBI): domain Bacteria; kingdom Pseudomonadati; phylum Pseudomonadota; class Alphaproteobacteria; order Hyphomicrobiales; family Phyllobacteriaceae; genus Mesorhizobium; species Mesorhizobium sp. LEGMi-168a. Next base: position 11,963 of record NZ_JBZEGV010000006.1, on the reverse strand, counting down.
GACTGCAATTCCAGAAGCATGGTTTGCATATCGGTCCTGATCAGCGGATCGAGAGCCGAGTAGGCCTCGTCCATCAGAAGGATCGAGGCGTCATTGCTGAGCGCGCGCGCGAGCCCTACACGCTGCTGCATGCCACCGGACAATTCGTTCGGATAGCGCTGCTCAAACCCGACGAGGCCCACGCGATCGATCCATTGCATGGCGATCTGGCGGCATTTCGCCGTCTCGATCCCGCGCACCTCAAGGCCGAATGTCACGTTGTCGATGACGGTCCTGTGCGGCAGAAGGCCAAATCGTTGGAACACCATCGCCGTCTGGTTGCGGCGGAACTCGCGCAACTCCAACTCGGACATTTCGAGAATGTTGCGTCCGTCGATGATGATCGAGCCCGAGGTGGGTTCGATCAGGCGGTTGATGTGCCGGATCAGCGTCGACTTGCCGGAGCCAGACAGTCCCATGACGACCTGGATCTTGCCGGCGGGCATCGAGATGTTGATGTTGTTCAGCCCAAGGATATGTCCATGCAGCTTGCCGAGATCGGCCTTTGACAGGCCGTCCTGGACCGCTTTGACGTATTGCCGCGAAGACCTGCCGAATATCTTATACAGGTCGCGGATCTCGATCGAGGCGTCGCCCTTACTCATGCGCTGCACCCCGATGCCTCTGCAGCCGGTGTCCGTAGGCTTGGCTGATGCGGTCGAAAATGATCGCGATGCCGACGATGGCAAAGCCGTTGAAGATGCCTTGCGTGAAATACTGGTTGGCGATGGCTTGCAGGACGTTGAGGCCAAGCCCCTGCACGCCGATCATCGAAGCGATGACGACCATGCCAAGCGCCATCATGATCGTCTGGTTGATGCCGGCCATGATCGTCGGCATGGCGAGCGGCATTTGCACCTTCCAGAGCTTCTGCCCGCGCGAACAACCATAAGCGTCGGCAGCCTCCAGGACCTCCTTGTCGACCAGGCGAATGCCAAGGTCGGTGAGGCGGATGATCGGTGGGATGGCGTAGATCACCACGGCGATGAAGCCCGGCACCCGGCCAATGCCCAACAGCATGACGACCGGAATGAGATAGACGAAAGGCGGCATCGTCTGCATGACGTCGAGTATCGTCTGCAAGACTCCGCCGACGCGCCTGTAACGGTTCATGAGGATGCCTAGCGGTATGCCGATGGCAATGGAGAAAATCGTTGCCGTAAAGACGAGCGAGATCGTCTTCATCGCATCCTGCCACAGGCCGATAAGGCCGATCGCAATCAGCGTTCCGACGACGGCCAAAACCACCGTCCATCGACGCGCTGCAAACCATGCGACCCCAGCCAGCGCAAGGATGACGATCGGCCAGGGCGCGCTCGAGATCACCGCTTCAAAGAAGATCAGAACACGCTGAAGCGGGTAGAAGAAATTTTCGATGGAGTCGCCGTAGACACGCGTGAGGTTCCTGAGCGAACCATCGATTGCCCGTTTGGCAGCCAACAGCAGGTCAGCATCCAATTGGGGAAATTTGAACAGCCAATCCATATCGCGATGCCTTATCGTGAATGCCCCGTCGATCGCGCACGCCGGATGCAAGTGCGCCGCAGGCCTGCACAGGTGGAGGCTTCGAGAAGCCTCGAAGCCCCACTTGTCGGCTGGCTAGATTTTAGAGGGCTGCCTTGACCTTTTCGGCCACGTCGGCCGGGACCCACTTCGTCCAGACTTCCGGCATGTTCTTGATGAACCACTTGGCGCCGTCTTCACCGTTTGCCTGATTGTCGGTCATCCAGAGCATCACCTTGCCGACCTCGGCCTGGGTCCAGCTGCGCTTGCCGAGATAGTCCTTGACCTCGCTGAAATCGGCGCGCTCGGTGAACTTGCTGCTCGCCAATGTGACCTCTTCCGTCAGTGCCCAGTAATTCGGCTTCGGATCCGGGCAATCCTGCTTCGAGGTGCAGCGCTTCCACTCGGTATCGTCGTGCTTTACGCCTTCAAGCCGGACCATGGGATATTTCACCAGGAGCGAGGTCGGCGCCCAGTAGGCCGCAATGAAGCCCTGCTTGCGCTCGTAAGCTTTGGTGATGGCGCCATCGAGCGCCGCTGCCGACCCGCTCGGGACGAGGACAAAACCCTTCTTGTCAGCTTCTATGGCCTTGAAGAGCTGCGCCGTCACGACGGTGTCGCCCCAGCCCTGCGGTCCCTGGATCACGCCGCCCTTCGAGGGATCCTCTGGAGACGGAAACAGTTCAGGATGCTTGATGGCGTCGTCGACGGTTTTGATATCGGGGTGAGCGTCGGCAACATATTGCGGAATATACCAGCCGGAAAAGGATCCATCGCTGATTGAAGTGCCAATTCGGCTGACCCGACCCTCGGCTACTCCCTTGGCATAAAAGTCACCCAGCAAAGTCGGCGCCGCATCCGGAGCGATGTCGGGCTGGCCCTTCTCAATCATTGAAGTGATCGTTGGAACGGTGTCCCCCGCAACTGTCGTGGCATTACAGCCATAACCGTTGTTGAGGATGAACTTGTCGACATAGGCCTGGGCCTCGGCCGACTGCCAGCTGAAGACCGCCAGCGTAATGTCGCCGCAAGCCGCGTGTGCGGCGCCTCCGACCAGCAGGGTTCCCAGAGCAACAGCAGGAAAAAGCAATCGTTTCATTTGTTCTCCTCACTTTTCGCGTGGCTTATTGATGAACCGAAACACCGAACCCACGCCGTTCGGTGAGACTGCCCGCACCGCGCCGGTGAAAAAGACCATGCGCGGCCGTGTTACCCCTACGCGCCGGATGCCTAGGCAAGGCTTGGCGAAATCTGCTCCTGGCGTTTCGCCACGAACGCATCGAGCTCGTCGCGAACCGACTGATCCATGAATGGTTGCTCGTAGCTGGCGATGATTGCCTTCGCCTTTTCGCGGCAACGCTGCGCCATGTCCCTGGAGCCTTGCACCCGCCATTGTTCGTAGCTCAGATAGTCGAGGATCTCCGGCGCTATAAATGCGTCCTTGAAGCGCTTCAGCGTGAAGGCGTCGCCAAGATAATGGCCGCCGGGTCCGATGCGCCGCACCGCTTCGAGAGCGTCGTCGAAATGCTCAAACGAAACGCCTTCCGCATATTTGGCGATGAGGAGGTTCTGCTCGGCGTCGGCCACGAACTTGGCCATGCAGCACACGAGCCCGGCTTCATCCCATCCGCCGGCATGCATCATCAAGTTCGAGCAAGCACTGGCGCCCGACATATAGGAAATGGCCGACTCATATCCGGACTGCGCGTCGAAAGTCTTCGCCGAAGATTGCGATGCGGTGGTTCTCCACGGAAGGCCATAGCGGCGGGCAAGCTGTCCGATGATGGCGTTCATCAACGTGACCTCGGGCATGCCCGACATCGGTGCGCCGCTACGCATCGATACCGAGACCGAATACTGTCCGTAGATCATTTTCGCGCCCGGCGCGGCGAGTTGGGTATATGCCAAGGCAGCCAGCGCCTCGGCGTTCAGTTGGGCGACCGTGGCCGGAATATCGGCTGGCGTATTGGCCGCGCCCAGCACGAACGGCGAGAGCAACACAACCTGATTGGCCTCCGCGTAGACACGCAGTCCCTCGAGCATTGTGGCATCCCAAACGAGCGGCGAGTTGCCCGACACATGCCCCGCGATCACCGCGTTGTTTTCGAGGAATTCCCTGCCGTGCACGATGCGCGCCATCGCGATCGAATCTTCCGCGCGCTCCTGGCCTGTGGTCAGGCCGAAATACGGCATGTTCGTTTCCACGAGACTGGAATGATTGATGTGCAGATGGCGCCACGGAACCGCGATGTCCGTCGGTTCGCAGGTGAAACCGCCGGCTATGTGGAACCCAGGCAACATCTGGGTAAGCCGGTTCATGTTTCGAAGATCTTCGATGGTCGACGAGCGCCGCACTCCTTCGAGATCGCGGATGTTCGGTGCACCCTGCATGGTGCCGAATGTCATCGTGTCGAGCGATATTTCGACACGCTGATTTGGATCCCTGGATGTCATTTCGAAGCTGCGCGGCGCCTTGGCGATCAGGCTCATGACCATGTCGGCATCGAGATGAACGCGTTGGCCCTGGACATCGGCACCTGCTTCGCGCCACTGCCGCAGCGCGGTTTCATCCCTGAACTCAATTCCTATCTCTCGAAGGATTGCCAGAGACGCCTGATGGATGCGCTCCAGTTGCCCGGCATTCACGACCTCCACTGGCTGAATCCCGTATTTCAGCGTCGACAGGCGAGGTCTGACCTCGCCCGCGCGCGCTGCAACGACCGACGAACGTCCACCGCGGCGACGGCTTGGGGAAATGTCGACAGCTTCCATTGCGAGTGTCCTAGCTTATTGGCCCACGCGCAAATTGTGCTTGCGCTTCATGAAGTCCTTGGCGGTCTCGACCGCCACCGCGGCGTCGCGGCAATAGGCATCGGCGCCGACGGCCTTGCCGAACTCCTCGTTGAGCGGCGCGCCGCCGACCAGCACGACATAGTCGTCGCGGATGCCCTTTTCCTTCATCGTGTCGATGACGACCTTCATGTAGGGCATGGTGGTGGTGAGCAGGGCCGACATGCCGATGATGTCGGGCTGATGCTGCTCGATCGCGTCCAGGTATTTTTCGACCGCGTTGTTGATGCCGAGGTCGATGACGTCGAAGCCGGCGCCTTCCATCATCATGCCGACGAGGTTCTTGCCGATGTCGTGGATGTCGCCCTTGACGGTGCCGATCACCATCTTGCCCTGCTTGGGCGCGCCGGTGGCGGCGAGCAGCGGGCGCAGGATGGCCATGCCGGCCTTCATGGCGTTGGCCGAAAGCAGCACTTCCGGCACGAACAGGATGCCGTCGCGGAAATCCTCGCCAACGATGCGCATGCCTTCGACCAGCGCTTCGGTGAGCACCGTGTAGGGCTGCCAGCCGCGCTCGAGAAGGATGTTGGTGCCTTCCTCGATCTCTTCCTTCAGTCCGTCATAGAGGTCGTCGTGCATCTGCTGCACGAGTTCCTCGTCGGAAAGCTCGGAAAGGATGATCTCGTCGTCTGCCATGTCGATCGTTTTCGTTGCCGCATCGAAAAAAAGGGGGCCGGTACCCCATGCTCAATAGGGCACCGACCAGGCTGCCAGCGGAGCCTTGTGAGCCTCAGGCAAGATCAAATCGAAGATCCCGACTGCAGAGACGTCGTCGAGCATTCCGTCCGAGGCCGGTTCGGTAAAGGGCAATTCGATTCATGGATGTATGAGCCAGAGCGCGCGAACGCGCGGCCTTCGGTGGCACTTTTCGAGACGCGGCATCGAAGCCGGCGTCCTGCCTTTGCCGTATCGGCTGGCTACTCGGAAGCGTTTGCCAGGAGCCAGTCGCGAAACTGTACGACCGCCCTGCGGGTCCCCGGCCCGGAGGCTGTCACTGCATAGTGGTGTCGGCCCGTTTCCAAGGGATGGTCGAAGGCGATCTTCAGACGGCCAGCGTTAAGCGCCTGGTTGATGATCGGCCGTTGCCCAAGTATAAGCCCTTCGCCCCTCTCGGCCGCCTTCTGGGCGAGGAGCATGTCATTGGCCTCCAACGCGACAGGCAAATTTGGTGGGACGGACACGCCAAGCGCTCGCAACCACTCGCCCCAGCCAAGTCTGAACCGATACGGGTCGACGTAATGGATGAGCGGGCAACTCACCATCTCCGGTATCGAGCTGAATGGGCCATGACGCTCGAGGAACTCAGGGCTGCAAACCGGAACGATGTGCTCCGGCCAGAGCAGGACGCTTTTGCAGCCAGGCCAGTTTCCGTCGCCGAGACGGATGTGAACGTCGATGCTCGACGACGGCAAATCGGGGTCGCGATCAAGGCAGCGGATCTCGATCTGCAGATTGGGATGCTCTTGGCGCAGGCTTCCCAGTTTGGGTAGCAGCCACTCTGTGGCAAGCACTGCCGAAGCACTAGCCACGATTTTATCCCGGTGTACTGCACCGGAAATCTCGGCCAGCGTCTCAGAAATGGTTCCGAAGCCGCTCGAAACGGCAGAATACAGCCGCACGCCCTGCGTGGTTAAGCTGAGAGTGCGGTGTTCCCTGACGAACAACGGATGGCCCAGAGTGGCCTCAAGCTGCTTTATGCCATGACTCACCGCAGGCTGAGTAATCGAAAGCTCGCTGGCGGCGGTCGAAAAATTCAGGTGGCGTGCCGCGGCTTCGAAAAGGATCAAGCCGTGCAACGAGGGAACTGATTGCCGAAAGGTTCGTCGGTCCCGACTCATATGTCCATGAATCTAATTGCTCTTTACCCGAATGGGGCGTGGCGGAATGTTGGCGTTCACAGTGGACCACCCTTCAATCGCCCGTTCAACGATCCGACCAGAGAGCGTTCAGAGTGTCAACCGATCCGCTTTTCCAGCCTTTGCGGCTCAAACATGTGGCGTTTGGCAATCGGCTCATGATCCCAACCGATAAGTCGGATTGCATCGAGGCGCGGTCACCGGCCCTACAACCACACCGCCGTCCTTGGGCGATCATCGCCTGATGGCATGCGTATGAAGGCCAGCTGTCGCGACGGCCGCACTGACCACCGTTATTCCTTTCGGGAGCGTTCGATGGACAAATTCCGTTTGATCGATGAGCGAGTGACGAGGATCCATCCCCTCGCGTCCAACAAACGCTGCTACGACCTCGCGATCCTCCTCGTCCCAGAGTTTTCTCAGGTCTGTCTTTCGTCGCTAATAGAACCCTTGAGATTGGCCAACGCGCTCTCGCGCCGAGAGATCTTCACCTGGCGGCTGATCGGGCTCTCTGGTGAGCCAGTCAATTGCGCGAGCGGCATTCCAGTCGGAGTAACGACCGACGTTGAGTCCGAGCGAGATGCCGTCAATGCCGGCACAGTGCCGGATGGCGCGGTCGTTTGCGCCGGCGAAGGGATCGAGCGGTTTTGCACACCGTCGGTGATGTCCCTTTTCAGGCTGTATGCGCGGCGCGGAGCAACCCTATTTGGAGTGAATACCGGGACTTGGCTCCTCGCGAAATCCGGGCTGCTTGACGGCATCAGGTGCACGATTCACTGGCACAAGTCGGCCGCCTTGTCCGAGAAGTTCGAAGACCTCAGAGCCGAGACGACGCTCTTCGTGCGGGACGGCGCCTTTGTCACCTGTTCTGGCGGGTTCGCAGCCTTCGATATGATGATCGACACCATCGAGAAGGAAGCTGGTCATGAGCTGGCGCGGACCGTCTGCCGCTACATGACCGCCGACCACGCCCGTGATGGAAGAGCTTCTCTAGCCACGCCTTCAAGTCTGCGGCTCGCGGGGACCAGCGCCAAGCTCATCGGTGCAATTCGGCTGATGGAGGGCAATCTAGAGCAGCCGCTTCCGTTAAACAGGATAGCCAATCTGGCCGGCACATCGCGGCGTCAGCTCGAAAGGCTGTTCCACAACTACCTCTCGACCAGCCCCAGTCGCCACTATTTGAATCTCCGACTTTCGCGCGCGCGGCAGCTGCTGGATTCGACCGAGCTTCGAATCCTCGAGATCGCCATCGCCTGCGGCTTCGAGTCTCCTTCCCATTTTTCAAAGGCCTTCCGCGAACATTTTGGAGACGCTCCGAATTCCATTCGCGTCGTGGCTCGCAACAAATGGCTGGACCGAAGTTATGCCGGCAACAGTCAGCCGCAGCACGTCGCCGTCTAGGGTAGGCACCACGCAGGGAAACGGCATGCCGGCGACCCATCCACCGTTCCCCCGTTAAATACGCTAAGAACTTTTTGGGTCGTTATGCGATCCGGCACCTACGCAGCGCTGCCAACGAATTGCTCGTGACACCACAAGCCGTCGGCCATCAGATGAGAGAGAGGTTGCGCAGCGGATCGCTATTGTTCCGACAGCCGTGTAACAAGCTGCGTGACAGGCGATACGGAAAGATCAATCTTTTCTGTGCTTTATGCATGAATTCGAAAGACGCTCTCTCCGTCAGAAATTTTTCTAATAATATAATTTTTTCAATAGCTTAGAACAATTAATGACCGCCTCAAAGCTGAAACATCCTTGATCTGTGTAACAAACTGCCACGCGGCCGCGGCGGCGCGAACGGTTACCTGCAACCGGCAGGTTGGCGCTCAAGCGGATTGTCTGTTTTCGGCGCCGACCTGACACAAACCGACATTCTCACTGGCCACGTTTTGCCGAGACCGCGCCATTGCGCTAACCTGCAAACATGCGTAGTCGCTGATAGAACGAATTTCGCTGAGGGGGCGAATTCATGGAGATGCAGCAGGTCCGCTATTTCTTGGCCCTGTCCAACACGCTGAACTTCACCAGGGCAGCCGAGGAATGCAATGTCACTCAGCCGGCATTGACGCGTGCGATCAAGACGCTCGAAGAGGAACTTGGCGGCGAACTCCTTCGCCGGGAGCGCCAGCATTCGCACCTGACCGAGCTTGGGCGTCGCATGCTGCCGTTGCTGCAACAGTGCTATGATGCGGCCACTTCAGCCAAATCACTGGCCAAGGCGGTGCAAAGCAGCGACGTCGCGTCGCTCAACGTGACCATTTCCAACAGCGTCAACATCGCGTTGCTGGTTTCACCGTTCACGGAACTGTTCCGGGCCTATCCAGGTGCGCATCTCAAGATCAACCGTGGGTCGCCTGCCGCCGTCGTGGACGCACTCAAGAACGGTGATGCCGAACTGGCCGTTGCCGGCCCGCTGGGGCAGGCCTGGGATCGCCTCGACATGTGGCCGCTCTTCCAGGAGGCAATCGAACTTGCCGTGAATTCCGATCATCCGCTGGCCCGGCGCAACGAGGTCGATGTCGCGTTGACACAGCTTGCCGTCGAACCTGTGCTCAGCCGGATCGACTGGGAAACCAGCGAGGAACTGTCCCGTAGCCTTTCCGCGAAAGGCCTCACCCCCCGAACCGCCCACGAAGTGGAGACCGACCAGGATCTGCTGGCGTTGCTGGAGGCCAACGCCGGGGTTGGCTTTGTCTCGCTAACGGCACCCAAATCCCCGAACACCCGCCGGCTCAAGCTTCGCGACCTCGATGTCTCGCGGATCGTTTCCGTCTATGCGGTTGCCGGCAGGCATAGATCTCCGGTCGCCACGACCCTGCTCAACCTGCTTCGGTCGACCGACTGGTCGTCCTTCGGCGTCAGCGAGCCCGCCTGAGCGCCGCTATCAGGTCATCGATGTCCATGCGCCGGCGGTAGTCCGGGTCGACGAAGCGATCCGAGATGACGCCATCCGTTCCGACGATGAAGGTTGCGGGGATCGGGAGGAACCAGCTGGCGTTGCCCTGGTAGTTTGGCAGATCATACGCAACGCCCATCAGCCGCTCCATCTCGGCCCCGATCCAGATCGCAAGGTTGAGCGAGAGGGCATAGCCATTGTCCATGTCGGTCAGGAACGGAAAATCAGCGCCCACGGCCGCCTTCATCGCCTTCGCAAACTTGCGCCGCTCGGGCATGATCACGGCGACCTGTCCGCCCAGCGACACGATTTCCTGCTGAGCCTCGACGATTCCGACCGCGTTCAAGCGGCAATAGGGACACCAATGGCCACGCTGAAAAGTGACGACGGCCGGCCCCTTGGCAAGGATGTCGGCCAGGCCGACGAGCTTGCCCTCGTCGTCGGGCAGCAGGAAGCCTGGCATGGCGTCGCCGGGAGCCGGTGCCATGGCTCCCGCCTCCTGTTTCTCGAGGCGATCCACCAGGCGGTCCACGGCGTCCGCGAATTCGGCGTTGAGGCGACGCACCGCCGCGGCAATCACCGCCAGCCGTTCGTTCAGGGGTGCGTCGAGTTCTATGGCAGCCTGAACGGCTTCTTCGAATGTCTTTGCTTGGTCGTCGGCGGCCATGTCTGCGCTTTCGTCGATTGCCTCCAGCCTATCATCGAAGCCCCCCGGCCACGGCGATGTTTTTCTTGCATGGTTTCGATGCCCCGTGTGCATCGACGCGTGGAGCACGTCCTATCCTGTTCGCGGCCCACCCTCGATGCGTTACATCATGTTCCTGATATCGGCGGAAAAAGTCGGAAAGCCGTAGACCATCTCACCCAGCTGCGATGCCGTGATGCCATGCCTCATGGCCAGCGCGAAGATATGGATCAGTTCCTCCCCGGCATGACCCAGGATGTGGGCGCCGACGATCCGCTCCGTGGTTTCCTCGACAATGATCTTCGACCACGCAAGGGTCTCGGCATGGGTCCTCGCGGACAGCCAGCCTTGCATGTCATTGACGTGGACCTTGACGCGAAGTCCCTGCTCTCTCGCCTTTGCTTCGGTCAGCCCGACGCTGGCCAGGGCCGGGACGGTGTAGAGCGACGCTGGTATGTGGGCGTAGTCCGGGCGGTGTCTCGGGCCGTCGACGATGTTGCGGCCGACGATACCGCCCTCGTAAGTCGCCACGGGCGAAAGCTGCGGAGAATTCCAGACCGCGTCGCCGCAGACATAGACGTCAGGGTTGGAGCGCGAGCGCAGATGATCGTCGATTTCGATGCGGCCTTCGCGATGCACGACGACGCCAGCGCCAAGATCGAGGCTCTCGACATTGGCAACGCGCCCGGCGCAATTGATGACGCGATCCGCGTTCACCAGATAGTCGATGCCGTCCTTTGCGAAGCTCACTCGCAATCGCCCGTCGGCCTTGTCGACACTCTTGATCCACGCCTTTGTGTGGATACTGATCCCCAAGCGTTCGCTCTCGCCGCCGAGCTGAGCAACGGCATCCGCATCGAAACCTCCTAGCAACTGTGGCAGCGCTTCAAGGATCGTGACGTCTACGCCGGCGCGCGCATAGACGTGGCCCAGCTCGAAGGCAATCACGCCGCCGCCGATAAAGACCACGGCGCCGGGCAGCTCCGGGTCGTTCAGGACATCGTCGGAAAAGGTCAGGTGCTCGGCGCCCGGGATCGGCAGCGGGCGCGGCTTGGAGCCGGTGGCGATGACGATGTTTCGGGCCTCGAGCTGCCGGTCATTGACGCGGATGGCATTGCTGCCGATGAAAACGGCCTCACCGGGGATGACATCAACACCACGCTTGGCCATCAATCCGGACAGTCGGGACGGAATGTCCCGGACGATTGCCTTTTCCCGCTCGATCAACGCCCGCCAGTCGAGCCGCGGTCTATCGACGGTGATCGCGTGACGATCGGCCCTGTCGATCTCGTCGAGAACATGGGCTGCCGCAACCAAGACCTTCTTTGGCGTGCAGCCGCGATTGGGACAGGTGCCGCCTAGGTCGCGTGGCTCTATCATGGCAACCGACAGCCCGGCTGCGCGCGTAGCAACCGTCACGCCCATTCCGGCATTGCCGCCGCCCAGGATCACCACGTCATACTTTTCCATCGCAGCACCTCCGCCGCTCAATGAAGCTTGATCCGGGGTCTGGTGCGCCTGACCACCATCTCGCCGATCGAATCCAGCGCCGTCTTCGCAAGGCCGTGCACTGCCTTCAGATGCATCTTGTGGAGCGAGCGATACATGAGACGGGCAAGGAGGCCTTCGATCCTCAGCCCACCAATCAGGCTGCCGAACGCACCATAGTCGGCGAGCGATACGAGGGAGCCGTAGTCGCGATAGCGGAATGCCGGCGCGGACCGTCCCGCGAGACGCGCGGCAACCACCCTCACCAGATGGTCGGCCTGTTGATGAGCCGTCTGGGCCCGGGGCGGCAAGGCATTGTCTTGGCCCGGTAGGACGCAGTGGGCGCAGTCTCCGACAGCGAATATGTTCGCGTCTCCGACGGCACACAAAGTCTCGTCCACCACCAGTCGGTTGATGCGGTCGGTCTCGAGGCCGTCGAGACTTTTCAGGAAATCCGGCGCCTTGATCCCGGCCGCCCAGACTACCAATTCGGCCGGCACAAAAAGCTTTTCGCCGAGCCGGATACCGTCCTCGGTCACCTCGGTGACCTTGATGCCGCATCGGATCTGCACGCCCAGCTTGATCAGCAGGTGTGCCGAGGCGCGCGCCATGTGCTCCGGAAGAGCAGGCAGGATGCGCGGCCCCG